>NZ_LFDT01000014.1:0-83809 GCF_001037925.1 Vogesella sp. EB
GCTGGATATTTTGGCTCCCCGACCTGGACTCGAACCAGGGACCTGCGGATTAACAGTCCGTCGCTCTACCGACTGAGCTATCAGGGAACATCAAACTTGTTACTGCTGACATCAAACCAACATCACATCGCTGGCTTGCTGCACTGGATATTTTGGCTCCCCGACCTGGACTCGAACCAGGGACCTGCGGATTAACAGTCCGTCGCTCTACCGACTGAGCTATCAGGGAATTGCCTAAAGAGGTGCGCAGTTTAGACAGCGATCGCCGATTCGTCAAGCCCGAAAAATGAATTTTCCGGGCTTGACGTCTGCATCAACTTAGGCGTCCGGGCTAGCCGGGGCCTGAGTTTGAACCTGTACCAGTTCGACAGGCGCCTCGCCATCTTCAGCCTGGCGCACCACTTCGCGACGACGCTTGCCCTTCAGCACCGGCTCTGGTTGCACCACTTCCGGCAGCTCGCTGGCAGCACGCGTGGTCACCATCACCAGACCGGCTGTCGCCGCGGCATCAAGCACCGCCACTGGTGCCGGCTCGGCCACTACTTCCGCCACCGGCGCCAGCACTTCCTCAACCGCAGCGGCTTCGGAAACGGCTTCGGTAACGAGCTCGGCAGGCACTTCCGCCACTGGCTCGGACACTACTTCAACCACTGCCGCAACGTTGGCCGCAGGCTCTGGCTGGACTTCGACTACAGGCGTCACCAGCACAGCCTCATCAAGCGCAGGTTCTACCACCTCGGCAGTAACCAGTTCCGGCGCAGCCGGCTCGACGGCGACCACTGCAACGGCCTCGGCAACTTCGGCTTCCACCACCTCAACCGCAGCAACCGGCTGTGCCACTTCCTCGGCAGCCACTGGCGCCGCCTCGGCCACCACAGCGGCATCGGCCACCACCTCGGTTGCCTGCTGTTCAGCAGTCACTTCGGCACCGGCCTCACCGGCTACGGCCGTGTCATCACGACGGTCACGACGGCTGCGACGACGACGGCGCTCACGTGGCTCGCGCGCTTCGCGCTCACCCTGCTCCGGCGCAACTGCGGCCTCTGTCACCACCGCATCCACAACCACCGCATCCGCCACTGGCTGTTCGGTTTCCAGCTCCGGCGCCTGCACCACTTGCTGTTCCTTGGCGACTCGCTGCTGCTCGCGCTCACGGCGACGGTCGTTACGCTGGTTGTCGCGCTGTTCTTTCACGGCACCATCAGTCGCGGCATCGCTGCGCGCCACCATTGCATTCGCGTTATCGCGCGGCTCACGCGGTTCGCGTTCGCGGCGTGGCGCACGCTCGGCACGGGCCGGCGCCTGACCTTCTTCGCGCACTTCATTGCGACGATTGTCGTTGCGTGGCTGGCGCTCCTGGCGTTCGGCACGGCCTTCGCCCGGTGCGCGCTCTTCCCGCTCGCGGCGGCCGTTGCTGCGGCGCTCGCCATTACGCTGGCGCGGATTGCGCGCTTCACGCTGCGGACGCTTCTCTTCGACCACCGGCTTGGTTTCGCTCACCTGCGGTTCCGGCGACAGCACCGACTTAAACCAGCCAACCACACGGGCCAGCAGACCCGGCTCGGCAACCACCACCGGTGCGGCTGCGACCGGTGCAACCGGTTCGGCAGCCTGCGGTGCCGGCTGGGCCGGGGTTACACCCTTGACCGCGGCTTCCTGGCGCTCCAGCTTAGGCTTTTCCTGGCCGAACGGGTGCGAGGTGTCTTCTTCCGGCATTTCGACGCGCTGATAGCTCGGCGCATCGCCGACTTCCGCCAGATCGTCGTGGCGTACGCGCACGATCTTGTAGTGCGGGGTTTCCAGGTGCAGGTTAGGAATCAGTACCACCGCCACATCCAGACGCGCTTCGATGGAGTAGATCTCGGCACGCTTCTCGTTGAGCAGGAAAGTGGCCACATCGACCGGCACCTGCGCGTGTACCGCGCCGGTGTTTTCCTTCATCGCTTCTTCCTGAATGATGCGCAGGATGTGCAGGGCGGAGGATTCGATGCCGCGGATGAAGCCGATACCGTGGCAACGCGGGCAGGCTTCGTGACTGGTTTCACCCAGGCTAGGCTGCAGGCGCTGACGCGACAGTTCCAGCAGGCCGAAACGCGACAGCTTGCCCATCTGCACGCGGGCACGGTCGTGCTTCAGCACGTCGCGCAGGCGGTTTTCCACGTCACGCTGGTTTTTCTGGCTTTCCATGTCGATGAAATCGATCACGATCAGGCCACCCAGGTCGCGCAGGCGCAACTGGCGGGCGATTTCTTCCGCCGCTTCCAGGTTGGTGCGGAACGCGGTGTCCTCGATGTCGGAACCCTTGGTGGCACGCGCCGAGTTGACGTCGACCGACACCAGTGCTTCAGTGTGGTCGATGACAATGGCACCGCCGGACGGCAGGGTGACCGCACGCGAGAACGCGGTTTCGATCTGGTGTTCGATCTGGAAGCGCGAGAACAGCGGCACCGGGTCCTTGTACAGCTTCACGCGGCCAACGTTGTTGGGCATCACGTGGCTCATGAACTGGCGCGCCTGTTCGTAGATTTCTTCGGTGTCGATCAGGATTTCGCCGATGTCGGGCTGGTAGTAGTCGCGGATGGCGCGAATCACCAGGCTGCCTTCCTGCAGGATCAGGAACGGCGCAGACTGGGCACCGGCGGCGCTGTCAACGGCACGCCACAGTTGCAGCAGGTAGTTCAGGTCCCACTGCAGCTCTTCCAGCGAACGGCCGATACCGGCGGTGCGTGCGATCAGACTCATGCCACCTGGCACTTCCAGCTGCGACAGCAGGTCTTTCAGCTCCTGACGCTCTTCCCCCTCGATGCGGCGCGACACGCCACCACCACGCGGGTTGTTCGGCATCAGCACCACATAGCGGCCAGCCAGGCTGACGTAGGTGGTCAGCGCGGCGCCCTTGTTGCCACGCTCGTCCTTTTCGACTTGCACGACAACCTGCATGCCTTCGCGCAGCACGTCCTGGATACGCGGACGGCCGCCTTCGTGCTGCTGGAAATAGCTGCGGGAAACTTCCTTGAACGGCAGGAAACCGTGACGGTCGGTGCCGTAGTCGACAAAACACGCCTCCAGCGATGGCTCGATCCGGGTGATGGTGCCCTTGTAGATGTTGCCCTTGCGCTGTTCTTTACCGACGGTTTCGATATCGAGGTCGATGAGCTTTTGCCCGTCGACGATGGCGACACGCAGTTCTTCTGCCTGTGTCGCATTAAAAAGCATGCGTTTCATTAATATGTCCCTACGCGTGCACTCACGCTAGGGGTACAGCAAGTATTTGACGGCTCAATGAGTGTAATGAGCGCATGCCGTTAAGAAGTGTCGGAGTAAAGAGCAACTGAACTGCGATCGGGTTAAGCCAACTTCTTGTTCTACACGCGGCCCCTGCTGCGCCATGCTTCGGCGCTTACCAAACCCACCCTGCCTTGGCGGCAGGATCGGCAAAATCGGGTGGCCACGTCGGGTCAAATTTTGCTGCAAAGCTTCGGAGCGGGCCTTATCGCCCCGAAACGGGAAACTGGCGTGAGTGCGTCATGCATCTAAATGCATTAACATCGCTACTTCGGGGTGAGCGAGATAACCATGGCTGCGCCCGGTACAACCGGCGTCAGGTCAGGACCAATGTCCTGCCGGCCGGTTTTTGTTGCGCAGCAGCGCCACAGGCAGTATTGTCTGCGACCCATTTCCGGTGTGCTACACATCGCACTATTTCAGGCGAAGGAGCCAACGGAGTATAAGCAATATGACTGACATTCGCAAAGATTCCGTTACATTCATCACCGTCGACGAAAACGGTGCCGATCAGCGCCTGGACAACTACCTGACGCGCCTGCTCAAGGGCGTGCCGAAAAGCCATATTTACCGCATCATCCGCTCCGGCGAGATCCGCGTGAACAAGGGCCGCGCCGACGCGATGCAGCGCCTGCAGCAAGGCGACGAACTGCGCATTCCGCCGATCCGCCTCGCCGCCAAGGCGACCGACGGCCAGGTGGTGCCCGGCGCCAATTTCCCGATCGTGTACGAGGACGAGGCGCTGCTGGTAATCAACAAGCCGGCCGGCGTCGCTGTGCACGGCGGCAGCGGCGTGTCGTTCGGCGTCATCGAGCAATTGCGCAAGGCGCGCCCAGACGCGCGCTACCTGGAGCTGGTGCACCGCCTCGACCGCGAAACCTCCGGCCTGCTGATGATCGCCAAGAAGCGTTCGGCGCTGGTCAAGCTGCACGAGATGATCCGTAACGACGTGCCGCAGAAGCGCTACTTCGCGCTGGCGCTGGGCCAATGGCCGGACAAGATCCGCCACGTGAAGTTGCCGCTGCACCGCTTCCACACCCCGAGCGGCGAGCGCATGGTGCGCGTCGACGAGACGCTCGGCATCTACGCGCATACCATTTTCACCGTGCAGCAACGCTACCGCGACTTCACGTTGCTGGAGGCGCTGCTGCGTACCGGCCGCACCCACCAGATCCGCGTGCACATGCAGGCCAACGGCTGCCCGATTGCCGGCGACGAAAAATACGGCGATTTCAGCGCCAACCGCGAGTTGCAACGCCACGGCCTGAAGCGCATGTTCCTGCATGCGGCCAACCTGGTGCTGCCGCACCCGCTCACCGGCGAGGAGCTGCAACTGCAGGCACCGCTGCCGCCCGAACTGACCCGCTTTCTGGATACCCTGCCCCAATCATGACTAGCCGTTTCGATCTGATCGTGTTCGACTGGGACGGAACCCTGATGGATTCCACCGCCCACATCACCCGTTCCATCCAGGCTGCCTGCCAGGACCTCGGCCTGCCGATCCCGCCGCGCGAACGCGCCAGCCACGTAATCGGCCTCGGCCTGATCGACGCCATGCGCGTGGTGTGTCCCGGCCTGCCCGAGGCGCGCTACCAGGACATGGTGCAGGCCTACCGCCACCACTATCTGGCCGGCGACGAGACCATTGAGCTGTTTGACGGCGTGGCCGAAGGGTTGGCCGCACTGGAGGCCGCCGGCTACCTGCTGGCGGTGGCCACCGGCAAGAGCCGCGTCGGCCTGGACCGCGCGCTGAACGTCACCGGCCTGGCGCCGCACTTCCTTGCCACCCGCACCGTCGACGAATGCCACTCCAAGCCGCATCCGCAGATGCTGCTGGACATCACCGACCAGCTGGGCGTTGCGCCTGCGCGCACGCTGATGGTCGGCGACACCACCCACGACCTGCAGATGGCACTCAACGCTGCCACCCTCAGCGTCGGCGTCAGCTACGGCGCGCACCCGGTGGAAGACCTGCTCGATTGCGAACCGCTGGCGATTTTCGATGTCTTTGACGATCTGCAGCAGTGGCTGATCCAGCAGCGCAGCTGATCTGCGATGCCGATGCCCTGCGGGATGGCGGCAAGGGCGTGCGCTTCGAGATCCAACACCACGGCGAGACGGCGGCCGCATTTGTCATTCGTCATGGCGGCGTGGTATACGGCTACCTCAACCGTTGCCGTCACGTACCGGTGGAGCTGGACTGGCAGGAGGGTCGCTTCCTTGACGGCGACGGCGACTACCTGATCTGCAGCATGCATGGTGCGCTGTACCTGCCAGACAACGGCTACTGCGTTGCTGGCCCCTGCCGCGGACTATCGTTGCAGTCGCTCGCGGTCGCCGAGCGCGAGGGTCGGATATACTATTTACCGCAAGCCGACGGCGCCTGATGCGCGTTGCGGCCAACGTTGCGGAAGATTGAGGCAAGCATGGAGCAAGAACCCAAATGGGAGCGCCAGCTGATTGAAAAGCTGGCTGGCGCGGCACTGCTGGAACAGAAGCGCACCCGCCAGTGGAAGACCTTCTTCCGGCTGGCGTGGCTATTGCTGATCGGCACGCTGCTGGCGATGTTTTTCTGGCAGGACGAACAGGACAGCAGCACGCTGGGCGGCAAGCACACCGCGGTGATCTCGCTGGACGGCGCCATCGACAGCGACAGCAACGCCAGCGGCCGGCTGCTGGAAGGGCTGGAGCACGCCTACAACGATCGCAACACCAAGGGCATCATCATCCGCGCCAACAGCCCCGGCGGCAGCCCGGTGCTGTCCGGCATCGCCAATGACGAAATCCGCCGCCTGAAAAAACTGCACCCCACCATTCCGCTGCACGTGGTGGTGGAAGAAGTGTGCGCCTCCGGCTGCTACTACATCGCCGCCGCCGCCGACAAGATTCACGTCGACAAGGCCAGCATCATCGGCTCCATCGGTGTGGTGTCGGACGGCTTCGGCTTCGACAAGGCGATCGAGAAGCTCGGCATCGAGCGCCGGCTGACCACCGCCGGCAGCAACAAGGCAATGAATGACCCGTTCTCGCCGCGCGATCCGCAGCAGCAGGCCATCCACCAGTCGCTGCTCGATGAAATCCACCAGCAGTTCATCGCGGTAGTGAAGCAGGGGCGTGGCAGCCGGCTGAAGGCCGACGCCGAAGTCTTCAGCGGCCGGGTGTGGCTGGGCAGCGGCAGCATCGCGCTAGGGCTGGCCGATGACCTGGGCTCGGTCAGCTCGGTGGCCCGCGAGCAGATCCAGGCCGAAGAGCTGGTCGACTTTACTCCTAGTGACGGCTTCGGCGACTTTTTTGCCAAGCGCATCGGTGTCAGTTTCGCCGGTGGCATCCGCGCGCTGTTCGACACCCGCCTTTTCTGACCTCAGACACGGAGCATTCATGGCACGACGCCGCAAACAGGAAGAAGTCCACGAAAACCACGAACGCTGGCTGGTTTCCTACGCCGACTTCATCACCCTGCTGTTTGCCTTCTTCGTCGTGATGTATGCCATTTCGCAGGTCAACGAAGGCAAGTACCGGGTACTGTCGACGTCGATGATCGACGCCTTCCGCAGCGGCAACCTGGCGATCCAGGCCACGCCGCCATCCGGCAGCGCCAACACCATGATCGAAATCCCCAACACCAAGCCGATCGCCACCGCGGTTGAGGGCCAGCAGCGGCTGCAGGAACGCGCGCGCCTGAAACAACTAGCCGACGACATCGGCAAGAGTCTGGCACCGCTGATGCAGGGTGGTCAGGTCAGCATGCGCCAGGACGACGAAGGCATCCACATCGAAATCAAGGACACCGCGCTGTTCCCCGTCGGCCAGGCGCTGCCGTCCGGCAACTCGCCGCAGATCCTGTCGGCGGTGGCACAGCAGCTGGCGCAGGTGCCGAACGAGGTGCGGGTGGAAGGTTTTACCGACAATATCCCGATCCGCAACGCCTTCTTCCCGTCCAATTGGGAACTGTCCGCCGCCCGTGCCGGCAGCATCGTGCGCCTGTTCATGGAAAACGGCATCGCGCCGGAACGGCTGGTGGCCGTTGGCCGCGCCGAAACCATGCCGGTGGCAAACAACACCTCTGCCGATGGCCGCGCCCGCAACCGCCGCGTGGCGATCACCATCATTGCCAAGACCAGCGGCAAGAGCGAGGACATCAGCGCCGCGACCGCGAGCAACCTGCTGCCGACCTCGGCCACCGCCCCCTGAACCACCGCCAAGTAGAGAGACCATCCGCATGAGCACACCTGTCAGCCACGCCGCTCTGGAACAACTGTTCCTCAACGCCCGCACGCACAGCAGCTGGCAAGACCGTCCGGTCAGCAAGGAAACCCTGCACCAGCTGTTCGAGCTGATGAAAATGGCGCCGACCAGCGCCAACTGCTCGCCGGCACGCCTGGTGTTCGTGCAGTCGCCGGAAGCCAAGGCCAGGCTCAAGCCCTGCCTGTCGGAAGGCAACCGGGACAAGACCATGGCGGCACCGGTCACCGTGATCGTCGCCATGGACCTGCACTTCTACGAGCAGCTGCCGCGCCTGTTCCCGCACACCGACGCCCGCAGCTGGTTCGCCGGCAACGACGCCGCGATCCAGAGCACCGCCATGCGCAACAGCTCGCTACAGGGCGCCTACCTGATCATGGCCGCCCGCGCGCTGGGGCTGGACTGCGGCCCGATGTCCGGCTTCGACAACGCCGCCGTGGACGCCGCCTTCTTCCCGCAAGGCAACATCAAGAGCAACTTCCTGATCAATCTCGGCTACGGTGACGCCAGCAAGCTGTTCCCGCGCGCACCACGCCTCGGTTTTGACGACGCCTGCCAAATCCTTTAACCCTGTTGTGGCGCGAGCCGTGCTCGCGCCTTACGGAGAAAGCCATGCTTTACCCGCTGTTACGCCCCTTGCTGTTCCGCACCGATGCCGAATCCGCGCACGAAACCACCCTGTCGCTGCTGGATACCGCGTATCGCCTGCAATTGACCGGCTTGCTTAGCCGCAAGGTTGGCCGCAATCCGGTAAAAGCCATGGGCCTGACCTTCCCCAATCCGGTCGGCCTCGCCGCCGGCCTGGACAAGAACGGCGACCACATCGACGCCCTCGCCGCGCTCGGCTTCGGCTTCATCGAGATCGGCACCGTGACGCCGCGCCCGCAGGACGGCAACCCCAAGCCACGCCTGTTCCGCGTGCCGGAACACGAAGGCATCATCAACCGCATGGGTTTCAACAACAAGGGCGTCGACGCGCTGCTGGAGAACGTGCGCAACAGCCGCTTCCAGGGCATCCTCGGCATCAATATCGGCAAGAACGCCAGCACGCCGATCGAGAACGCCAAGGACGACTACCTGACCTGCCTCGACAAGGTGTACGAGTGCGCCAGCTACGTCACCGTCAACATCTCCTCGCCCAACACCAAGAACTTGCGCCAGCTGCAGCAGTCCGATGAGCTGGGCGAGCTGCTCGCCGCGCTGAAGAACCGCCAGTCGCGCCTGGCCGACCAGCACGGCCGCTATGTGCCGCTGGCGGTGAAGATTGCGCCGGACTTGGATGCCGAACAGACACAGGAGATCGCCCGCCTGCTGACCGAGCACCAGCTGGACGCGGTGATCGCCACCAACACCACGCTGTCGCGCAGCGAGATCGCCGGCCATCCGCTGCAAAACGAGGCCGGCGGCCTGTCCGGCGCGCCGGTGCGCGAGCGCTCGACGCAGCTGATTCGCAACCTGGCGCGGGCGCTGGACGGCGCGCTGCCGATCATCGGTGTCGGCGGCATCCTGTCCGGGGCCGACGCCCAGGAGAAGATCGACGCCGGCGCCACGCTGGTGCAGCTGTACTCCGGCCTGATCTACCGTGGTCCGGGCCTGATCAACGAATGCGCCGAAGCGCTGCGCAACAAGCGTCGCGACTAAACCCGTCCATGAAAGGGAGCATCATGAACCGCAGACTACTGCAACTGGGCGGCAGCGCCCTGCTGGCCGTGGCTCTGGCCAGCGGCTGCGCCAATACCTCCGACTCCGGCCAGGTCTACAGCAAGGACCAGATGCGCATGGCGCACGTGGTCGAATTCGGCCAGGTGATCGCCGTCAAGAACGTGCTGATGGAAGGCAACCGCAACGAGCTGCTGACCATGGGCGGCACCGCGCTGGGCGGCCTGGCCGGCAGCAACATCGGCAAGGGTAGCGGCGCCGTCGCCGGTGCCATCGTCGGCGCCATCGCCGGCGGACTGGCGGCGCAATCGGCACAGCAGTCGCTGAATACCAAGCCGGCGCTGGAAATCACGGTGAAACTGGATAACGGCGGCAAGATGCTGTCCATCGTGCAGGAAGCCGATGTGCCGTTCAGCCAGGGCCAGCGCGTGCGGGTACTCAGCGGCGGCGGCACCACCCGCGTCAGCCCGCTGTAAACGGGCAGCGCCCGCAAAAAAACAGGCACCCGCGGGTGCCTGTTTTCATGGCAAGGTTGGCCGCAATCAGGGCTCGAACGCGCGCCAGCGGCCATCGTCCAGCCGCTCCAGCGGCCGATAGCGCGTCTTGTAGGCCATCTTCGGCGATTCGGCGATCCAGTAGCCGAGATAGAGATAGGACAGCTGCAACCGGCGCGCGAGATCCACCTGCCACAGCACGTTGTAAACGCCGTAGGCGGTGCGCGGCTGATCCGGATCGAAAAAGGTATACACAGCCGACAGGCCGTCATCCAGCCGGTCGATCAGGCTGACCATGCGCAGCACGCCCTGCTCGCGAAACTCCACCAGCCAGCTCTCGACCCGGCTCTTCAGGATGAACTCCGCGTACTGCCCCGGATCATCCTCCGACATGCCGCCACCGTCGTGGCGCGCCTGCTGGTAGCGGCGGTACAGCTGGAAATGCTCGTCGACAAAGCCGAGCGGCAGGATGCGCGCGCTCAGCTCGCCATGGCGGCGCAGCGCGCGGCGCTGGCTGCGATCCGGCACGAAACGCGCCACCGGGATGCGCACCGGCACACAGGCGCGGCAGGCATCGCAATACGGCCGGTAGGTGAAGTGGCCGCTGCGCCGGAAGCCCAGCCCCACCAACTGGCTGTAGACCGTGCTGTCGATCGCTTCCGCCGGCACCGCAACCTGGGAGCGAGCCTGGCGGTCATCCAGGTAGCTGCAGGCATACGGTGCCGTGGCGTAGAAATGGATGATGGCAATGGCGTCGTTATCGCGATGGCTCATGATCGTAGACGTAATCCCACACTGTATCCGGCAATGGACAACGCAGCAGCTGCTGCACCCGGGCGACAAACAGCTCCCGCCCGATCAGGCGCGCACCAAGGCTGGCGAGGTGCGCAGTCGGCATCTGGCAATCGATCAGCCCAACACCGTGGGCGAACAGATGCTGTGCCATGTGGATGAAGGCGATCTTGGAGGCGTCGCGGCGGCGGTGAAACATCGACTCGCCGTAGAACATGCCGCCGATGGCGACACCGTACAGCCCGCCGGCCAACTCGTCGTCCATCCACACTTCAAAGGAATGGGCATAACCCTGCCGATGCAATTCAGTATAGGCGGCGATCATCTCCGCGGTGATCCAGGTGCCGCCCTGCTCGTCGCGCTGCACGGCGCAAGCCTGCATTACGGCGCCGAAGGCACGGTCGGTGGTCACGCGGTAGCGGCGGTTGCGCAGCACCTTGGCCATCGAGCGCGAGACTTTCAGCGCGCCCGGTTCCACCACCATGCGCTGCGACGGCGACCACCACAGGATGGGGTCTTCCGGGGAGAACCAGGGAAAAATGCCGTGAGAATAGCCAGCAAGCAGACGGGCAACGGACAGGTCGCCGCCGGCGGCCAGCAAGCCATCCGGCTCGGCCATTGCCAGCGACACGGGCGGGAATTCCAGACTCCGCCCAAGCCAGGGAATCATCGACGGAAAGGCTTGCGCTCGCTCTTGCTGCAGTCTTCGCATTCACCGTACAGATAGAGCGAGTGGTCCTGGATGCTGAAACCGTGCTGCGCGGCGATCTGGTTCTGCAATTCCTCGATTTTCGGATCGAAGAACTCGGTCACCTTGCCGCAGCGGTAGCACACCATGTGGTCATGATGGCCGCCTTCGTTCAGCTCGTAGACCGCCTTGCCGGATTCGAAGTGGTGACGAATCAGGATACCGGCCTGTTCGAACTGGGTCAGCACGCGATAGATGGTGGCCAGACCGATATCCGCATCTTCGGCGATCAGCTTCTTGTACACGTCCTCGGCCGACAGATGGCGATCCTTGCTGTTCTCGAACAGCTCCATGATACGCAGGCGCGGGCCGGTTGCTTTCAGGCCGATGTCTTTGAGATGGCTGGCTTTGTTCATCATGGGGGGTGGGTATCTTTGGTGAGTGGTCTTACAGTATGATAAAACCTTTTCCAGGATTCCCCAACCCGTACGGTGGTGTGGTCACGATGTTCAAGACAATTTCTACGCTTTTCATAACCAGCCTGCTGTTGACCGCCTGCTCCTCGGTCAATCCGATGACCTGGTTCTCGCCTCACCGCATGGTGATCCAGCAAGGCAATTACGTGACAGAAGACGCGGCCGCCCGCGTCAAGCCGGGCATGACCCGCTCGCAAGTACGCTTCCTGCTGGGCACCCCGCTGCTGAATGACATCTTCCATGCTGACCGCTGGGACTACCCTTACCGCATCGAGCGCCAGGGCCAGCCGGCAGAAGAAAAACGCCTGACCGTGTTCTTTGACAAGGACACCGTCACTCGCGTGGAAGGCAACGCCTTCCCGGCGCCCCGCCCCGCTATCGACAACCCACCACCTGCCGGACAGAATTGATGAGCCTGAACATTGTCATCGTCGGCGCCGCTGGCCGCATGGGCCGCACGCTGATCGAATCCGTACTCGACACCCCTGAAGCCCGCCTGCACGCCGCACTGGAACGTGAAGGCTCGCCGTTTGTCGGCCAGGATGCAGGCCTGTTCATGGGCCGCGACACCGGCGTCAAGATCAGCACCGACTTCAACGCGGCGCTGGATGGTGCGCACGTGGTGATCGACTTCACCCGCCCGGAAGGCACGCTGGCGCACCTGGCCGCCTGCGTCGAGAAAAAGGTGCAGATGATCATCGGCACCACCGGTTTTGACGATGCTGGCAAGGCCGCCATCGCCGCCGCCGGCGAGCAGATCGGCATCGTGTTTGCGGCCAACTTCAGCGTGGGGGTGAACCTTACCTTCAAACTGCTGGACATGGCCGCCCGCGTGCTGAACGAAGGCTACGATATTGAGATCACCGAGGCGCACCACCGCTTCAAGGTCGATGCCCCGTCCGGCACCGCGCTGCGCATGGGCGAAGTGGTGGCCGAGGCCTTGGGTCGCGACCTGAAACAGTGTGCCGTCTACGGCCGTGAAGGCGTCACCGGCGAGCGTGATCCGGGCACCATCGGCTTTGCCACCGTGCGCGCAGGCGACGTGGTCGGCGACCATACCGTGCTGTTCGCCGCGCTGGGCGAGCGCGTGGAGATCACTCACAAGGCCTCCAGCCGCGCCACCTTCGCCAACGGCGCGGTGCGCGCCGCCAAGTGGCTGGCCGCCAAGCCGCACGGCGTCTTCGACATGCAGGATGTGCTGGGCCTGCATTAATGCCCGCGCCACACTGAGATGTCGGCACGCACGCTGCTGATCCTGCTGGCCAGCCTCACCGGGCTGGCCTTCTTCATTTCCCTGCTCGCCGGCGAACACGTCACGGCCAGGCTGGCCGCCCTGTTCGCTCTGCCCGGCCACGATGCGCTGGAACGCGAGCTGCTGTTGGCGCTGCGCCTGCCGCGCGTGCTCAGCGCCGCCGCCGCCGGCGCGCTGCTGGCCACCGCCGGCCTCGCCATCCAGGCCCGCTTTCACAATGACCTGGCCGAACCCGGCCTGATCGGCATCTCCGGCGGCGCAGCACTGGCCGCCGCGCTGGCGCTGGCCGCCCGCTGGCCGACGCTGGCGGTCTCCATCGCCGCCTTTGGCGGGGCGCTGGCGGCACTGCTGCTGGTCAGCCATCTGGCCCGCGGCCGCGCCACCGCCACGCTGATTCTGGCCGGCGTCGCCGTCAACGCGCTGTGCGGCAGCCTGCTGACACTGCTGATTAGCACCCTGCCCGATGGCGCGCTGCGCAGCGTCACCTTCTGGCTGATGGGCAGCTTTGCCGGCAGCGACGGCCACCAGGCCTGGCTGCTGGCGCTGCTGGCCGCCGCCGTCACCCTGGCGCTGCAGCGCCAGGGACGCTTCCTGCAGGCGCTGCAACTGGGCGACCGTGCCGCGTTCTACAGCGGCTTCAACGTTGGCCGCAACGGTGCCGTCACCATCGCGCTGGCAGCACTGGCCGCCGGCGTGGTGGTGTCGCAATGCGGCATGGTCGGCTTTGTCGGGCTGATGGCGCCACACATCCTGCGCCGCCTGACCGGGCTGCACCTGCCGACGCTGCTGAAACTGGCGCCACTGGCCGGCGCCCTGCTCACGCTGCTGGCCGATCTGGCTGCGCGCGAACTGCTGTACCCGGCCGAGCTGCCGGTGGGGGTGATCACCAGCCTCGCCGGTGCGCCGTTCTTCCTGTACCTGCTGACCCGCAAGCGGCCAACCCATGCTTGAAATCCGCCGGCTGTCGCTGCGCCACCCCGCCCCACTGCACGACATCGATTTTGCCTGCGCCGCGGGCGAAGTCACCGTCATCCTCGGCCCCAACGGTGCCGGCAAAAGCACGCTACTGCACGCCATCGGTGGCTACTACCCGGCAGCAGCGGGCGAAATCCTGCTCGCCGGCGAACCCCTCGCCGGCATCGACGCCGCCCGCCTCGCCAGCTACCGTGCGCTGATCGAACAGCATCCGGCACGGCCGGCGGGCATGCGCGTGGCCGATCTGCTGCACATCGGCGTGGCGCAAGCCGATCGCGCGATGCTGGCGCAGGCACTGGACCTGTGCGGCAGCCAGACGCTGCTGGCGCGTGACTGCGCCAGCCTGTCCGGCGGCGAACTGCAGCGCGTGCACCTGGCGCGGGCGCTGCACCAGCTGCTGGCCAGCAAGGCCGCGCAGCGCTACCTGCTGCTGGACGAGCCCACCGCCGCACTGGATATCGGCGCTGCCAACCAGCAGCTGGCAACCCTGCGGCAACTGGCGCAGCGCTGGCAGCTGGGCATGGTCGCGGTGCTGCACGACGTCAACCTGGCGCTGCGCCATGCCGACAAGGTACTGCTGCTCAAGGACGGCGTGCAAATCGCCCACGGCGACACGGCACAGGTGATGACGCAGAACCGGCTGGAACAGGTCTACGACACCCGTCTTGCCGAACTGAGCGACCGCCACGGCCAGCGCGCCTTCATCGCCTGCTGAGCAGGCAAGCGGCGGCCGATGGTAAGCCGTCGGCTACACAAGAAAAGCCTATCGAAGCCCGCTGCCATTGTGCGCGCCACACTAAAAATGTCATAAAGTGCTGCCAGCACGCCATTGTGGCAGGCTACAATCGGCCAACCATCAGCGTTGCCGGCAATATCCGTGCGCCGCAGCGTTTAGCCTTTACCGCGTCGTCCGCTCCGAGTCACCGCATGAAAGACAATTTCTCCGCCGCCCCCAGTCGCCCGGCCATGATTCTGGCCGGTGTGCTGATGCTGTTGATGACGGCAGCGGCCGCGTTATTGCTGCCCTACGCCAACCAGCCCACCGCCGGCAGCAATCTGCGGCCGGTGCTGATTACCGCGCTGGCGGTCAACAACAGCATCATTGCCTACCTGATCCTGCTGCATTTCTACGTCAAGCGCCGTCCCGCCACCGGCCTGCTCGGTGCCGCGTTCGCCTACTCGGCGCTGATGGCCATCTACCAGCTGCTGATGCTGCCCGAGGTGTTTCCTGGGCAACTGAGCCTGCAACTCGGCTCGCACCTGAGCATCTGGCTGTGGTTCGCCCGCCTCGCCGGTTTTGCCATGCTGATCATGCTGGCGATGCTGTGCCTGGCGTGGCAACCGAAACCGCCACTGTCGCCGCGCCTGAGCAGCAGCTTCCTGCTCGGCTGTCTGCTGCTGGCGCTATCGCTGGTATGGCTGGTGACGCAGTGGTTGCCACCTCATCTGCCCGACCTGAGTCGACTGGTCAGCCAGCAAGGCGACTATCGGGCACTGCGTGACAGCGGCCTGCCCATTGCCCTGCTGCTCAGCTGGGGCGGTGCGCTGGCCAGCGTGCTGCTGGTCACGCGCTTGCGCAGCGCCTTTCACTGCTGGCTGGCGTTGTGCTGCTATGGCTATCTGCTGTACCTGGTGCTGGTGTTCTCCTCCAGCCAGCGGCTGACGGTCGGCTGGTATGCCTCGCGCTTTTTCGAACAGTTTGCCGCCACCATCATGCTGGGGGCCCTGCTTTTCGAGGTATTCCGCCTGCAAAAACGGCTGCAAAGCTCCTACAGTCAGGCGTACGAAACCTCGATTCGCGACAGCCTCACCGGCCTGTTCTCCCGCCGCCACTTCGACAGCGCACTGGACACCCTCCGCCAGCGCCCGCCGGAGCAGGCGCGCCCGTTCACGGTGCTGATGGCCGACATCGACCATTTCAAGCGCTACAACGACAGCTTCGGCCACGTACAAGGCGACGACTGCCTGCGCCAGATTGCCGCCTGTATGGCGCAGCAGCTGCGCGATGGCGACACCCTGGCCCGCTACGGCGGCGAGGAATTCATCGCGATCCTGGATGGCTGTGACGAGCTGCACGCAGCGCAGATTGCCGAGCGCATCCGCTGCGCGGTGGAGCAACTGGCCATTCCCGCGGCCAGCGATACTGCGGCGCAAGCTGCGGTGGTGACCGTCAGCATCGGGCTGCATTGCCAGCCGGCAGCGGCATTGACGACGGAACACCAGCTGGTCGAGCTAGCCGACAAGGCGCTGTACCTCGCCAAGCATCAGGGGCGCAACCGGGTCTGTCGCCTGTCGGGGGCAGCCTTGCCGACGGGCTGACCGTAATCTTGCCGGTACAGCGGTCCGGCCGACGGCGGGTAGCGGCTTGTCGCCGAAGGCACCGCACCGCTAGTCATCCGCTGCCAGCCATGGCGACACCGCCGCCGCAGCGCCCGGCTCACAATTCACCGCCATCAGCACATCAACGACTCCCACGCGGCGTGCCGCACAAACGACTTGCGGCCAACGTTGGCCGCAAGTTCGAAGCAGGTAACCGGCGACGGCCGGCGGTTCAGAGGCTGGCTGCCGCCACCTCCGGATGGCAGTCGAAACGCTGCTGTACCGTGCCGTCGCTGTCGACACTTTCCAGCTTGACGCCGAAGCCCCATAGCCTGGCGACATGCTTCAGCACCTCCTGCGCGCTGGCCTCGTCCAGCGGTTTGCGATTGTGGCGAGTATGGCGCAGGGTCAGGCCGCGATCACCGCGCACGTTCACCGACCACACCTGGATGTTCGGCTCGCGCGAGCCGAGGTTGTACTGCTCCGACAATTTGGCACGGATCGCCTGGTAGCCCTGTTCGTCGTGAATGGCGGACACCTCCAGCTTGTCGTCGCGGTCGTCGTCGCGGATGGCAAAAAAGCGGAAATCGCGGATCAGCTTGGGCGACAGGTATTGCGAGATAAAGCTCTCGTCCTTGAAGTTCTTCATCGCGAACTCCAGCACCGGCCGCCATGGCGTGCCGGCAATGTCGGGGAACCACTCGCGGTCCTCGTCGGTGGGGGCCTCGCAGATGCGCTTGATGTCCTGGTACATGGCAAAGCCCAGCGCGTACGGATTGATGCCGTTGTACCAGCGCGCGGTCACCGGCGGCTGGTACACCACATTGGTGTGGCTCTGCAGGAACTCCATCATCGCGCCATCGGTCAGCATCTCCTTGTCGTACAACCGGTTCATCAGCGTGTAGTGCCAGAAGGTGGCCCAGCCCTCGTTCATCACCTGGGTCTGGCGTTGCGGATAGAAATACTGCGCCACCTTGCGCACGATGCGCACGATCTCGCGCTGCCACGGCTCCAGCAGTGGCGCCGATTTTTCGATGAAATAGAGGATGTTTTCCTGCGGCTCGCTCGGGAAGCGCGGCGCCGTGCGGCTGGCACCGTCCTTTTCCCGGCGAGGGATGGTTCGCCACAGGTCGTTGACCTGCAACTGCAGGTAGTTTTCACGTTCGACCTGCCGTGCCTGCTCCTCGGCCAGCGACAGTTTCTGTGGCCGCTTGTAGCGGTCGACACCGTAGTTCATCAGCGCGTGACAGGAGTCCAGCAGCTCTTCCACCGCATCGATGCCGTAACGCTCCTCGCAGCGGCTGATGTACTGCTTTGCGAATACCAGGTAGTCGATGATGGCCGAGGCGTCGGTCCAGGTGCGGAACAGGTAGTTGCCCTTGAAGAAGCTGTTGTGGCCATAGGCGGCATGCGCGATCACCAGTGCCTGCATGGTCATGGTGTTCTCTTCCATCAGGTAGGCGATGCAGGGATTGGAATTGATCACGATTTCATAGGCCAGCCCCATCTGGCCACGCTTGTAGCCTTTCTCGGTCTGCACGAAGTGCTTGCCGAAGCTCCAGTGCTGGTAGTTGACCGGCATGCCGACCGAGGAATAGGCGTCCATCATCTGCTCGGCGGTAATGATCTCCAGCTGCACCGGGTAGGTGTCGAGGTGAAACTCGCCGTGCGCGATCTCGCGGATGGCGGCGTCGTAACGTTCAATCAGATCAAAGGTCCATTCGGAGCCGGTAGAGATCGGTTTCATGATGCCTCGCTCTCCATATGTGTGCTGCTGGGGGCTAGCGGGTGGCAGGCTGGCGTTTGAACAGCTCGCGGAACACCGGGTAGATGTCCGCCGGCGAGCCGATCTTCTGCATCGCGAAGTGCTTGTAGTGCTCGGCCACTTTAAGGTACTCGTACCACAGGTTTTGCGGCTCGCCCTGGGTGATCTCGATATAGGCGAAGTACTGGCACCACGGCAGCAGGCTTTCCTGCATGATGCGGCCACAGTTGGCCGAGTCGCTGTCCCAGTTGTCGCCGTCGGAGGCCTGCGCCGCGTAGATGTTCCAGTCGCGGTTGGCGTAGCGCTTCTGCACGATGTCGTGCATCAGGTTCAGCGCCGACGACACCACGGTACCACCGGATTCGCGGGAGTGGAAAAAGTCCTCCTCGCTGACCTCGACCGCACTGGTGTGGTGGCGGATGAACACCACCTCGATCTTTTCGTAATTGCGCTGCAAGAACAGGTACAGCAGGATGAAAAAGCGCTTGGCCATGTCCTTTTTCGACTCGTCCATCGAGCCGGACACATCCATGATGCAGAACATCACCGCCTGGCTGGTCGGTTTGGGCTGCTTGACACGGTTGTTGTAGCGCAGGTCGTAGGGATCGATGAACGGGATGCGGTTGACCTTCTCGCGCAGTGCGTGGATGCGCTTGCGCCGCTCGCGCACCTCCGGGCCGGAGTCCGCGTCGGACTCCAGCAGCGTGTCGAGGTCTTCTTCCGCCTCGCGCAGCTGGCGCAGCGTCGGTGCCCCCATCGCCACCCGGCGCGCCAGCGCGCCGCGCAGCGAGCGCACGATGCTGATATTGGCCGGGGTGCCGTCATTGGTATAGCCGGCGCGCACCGATTTCATCTCCTCGATGCCCATCAGCTGGGTCTTGATCAGGTTGGGCAGCGCCAGATCCTCGAAAAACACGTTCATGAATTCTTCGCGCGACAGCTGGAAGGCAAAGTCGTCCTCGCCCTCGCCTTCGTTACTGGCCTTGCCGCCGCCACCGCCGGCGCCACCGCCCTGCGGACGGTTGATGCGGTCGCCGCGGATGAACTCCTCGTTGCCGGGGTGGACCTGATCATTACGGCCACCGCGGCCATGATGAAAATTCGGCTCGGAGATATCCTTTACCGGAATGGACACGCTCTCGCCGCTATCGATGTCGGTGATGCTGCGTCCCTTGATGGCCTTGCCGACGGCCTCCTTGATCTGGGCCTTGAAGCGGCGCAAAAAACGCTCGCGGTTGACCGCCGACTTGTTCTTGCCGTTGAGTCTTCTGTCGATGATATTCGACATGATTGTCTCCTAGCCTTGTGTGCGGTACGCACGTTGGCCGCAGGCCCCGCGGCCAACGTTGGCGCCGCTATTGCTCAGGACGACTTGCGCACCCGCAGATACCATTCGCACAGCAAGCGGACCTGTTTCGGGGTATAGCCTTTGGTCACCATGCGGTTGACAAAGTCTTCGTGCTTTTTGGCCTCATCCGCGCTGGCCTTGGCATTGAAGCTGATCACCGGCAGCAGCTCCTCGGTATTGGAGAACATTTTCTTCTCGATGACCGTGCGCAGCTTCTCGTAACTGGTCCAGGTCGGGTTCTTGCCGGCATTGTTGGCCCGTGCCCGCAACACGAAGTTGACGATCTCGTTGCGGAAGTCTTTCGGGTTGGAGATGCCGGCCGGTTTCTCGATCTTTTCCAGTTCGGCGTTGAGCGAATTGCGGTCAAAGCTTTCGCCGGTATCCTGGTCGCGGTACTCCTGGTCCTGAATCCAGTAGTCGGCAAAGGTCACGTAACGGTCAAAAATGTTCTGGCCGTACTCGGAGTAGCTTTCCAGATAGGCGGTCTGGATTTCCTTGCCGATAAATTCGACATACTTCGGCGCCAGAAACTCCTTGATGAAGGTGAGATATTTCTGCTCCAGCTCCGGCGGGAACTGCTCGCGCTCGACCTGCTGCTCCAGCACGTAGAGCAGGTGTACCGGGTTGGCCGCCACCTCGGTGTGGTCGAAGTTGAACACCTTGGACAGGATCTTATAGGCGAAGCGGGTCGACAGCCCGCTCATGCCTTCGTCGACGCCGGCAAAATCGCGGTATTCCTGCTGCGACTTGGCCTTCGGATCGGTGTCCTTCAGGTTTTCGCCGTCGTAGACCTGCATCTTGCTGAACAGGCTGGAGTTTTCCGGATCCTTCAGCCGCGACAGCACCGAGAACTGGGCCATCATCTTCAGGGTGCCCGGTGCGCACGGTGCGCCGCCCAGTGACGAGTTGCGGATCAGCTTGTCGTAGATGCGGGTTTCGTCGGTGACGCGCAGGCAGTACGGCACCTTGACGATGTAGATACGGTCGAGGAAGGCCTCGTTGTTCTTGTTGTTGCGGAACTGCTTCCATTCGCTCTCGTTGGAGTGGGCGAGGATGATGCCGTCAAACGGAATGGCGCCAAAGCCTTCGGTGCCCTTGAAGTTGCCCTCCTGGGTGGCGGTCAACAGCGGGTGCAGCACCTTGATCGGCGCCTTGAACATTTCCACGAATTCCAGCAGCCCCTGGTTGGCCAGGCACAGGCCGCCGGAGTAGCTGTAGGCATCCGGGTCATCCTGGGCGTAGCTTTCCAGCTTGCGGATATCGACCTTACCCACCAGCGAGCTGATGTCCTGGTTGTTTTCGTCGCCCGGTTCGGTTTTGGCCACCGCCACCTGTTTCAGCACCGAGGGATAACGCCGCACCACGCGGAACTGGCTGATGTCGCCGTTGAACTCGTGCAGCCGCTTCACCGCCCACGGGCTGGGAATGCCACGCAGGTAGCGACGCGGAATGCCGTACTGCTCTTCCAGGATCGGGCCGTCCTCGTCGTAGTTGAACAGCCCCAGCGGCGATTCGTTGACCGGGCTGCCCTTGATGGCATAGAACGGCACCCGTTCCATCAGCTCTTTCAGCTTCTCGGCGATGGAGGATTTGCCGCCGCCGACCGGCCCCAGCAGATAGAGAATCTGCTTCTTCTCTTCCAGGCCTTGCGCGGCATGGCGGAAGTAGGACACCACCTGCTCCACCACTTCTTCCATGCCGTAAAAGTCACGGAATGCCGGGTAAACACGGATGATCTTGTTGCTGAAGATGCGTGACAGGCGGGGATCATGACGGGTATCGACCACTTCCGGCTCGCCCACTGCCATCAGCATGCGTTCGGCCGCAGACGCATAGGCTGTGCGATCCTGCTTGCACAGTTCCAGATACTCCTGAATGGTCAATTCTTCTTCGCGAGTGCGATCGAAACGGGAAGCGAAACTGCTGAAGATGTCGGGGCTCATGGCTTAACCCTCCTGCTGGAGGCAAGCGGAGCGGGAACGGTGCCAATCGCACCGTTCTTCCCCCTTGCCAAGTTATCAGTGGACTAACAAGCTGCATCTGTTTTTTTGGGTATAGCACAGTAGCGCTGCTGCAAATAAAAAAAGCCGCCATTCCAGCGACTTTTTTAGTACAAGCAATTTATGCAGGTGAATTAACTAGCGTTTGATAATTTTTGCACCGATTTCATACAGCTTGCCGCGCTCCACTTCATTGCAGCGGCGCACCTCCACCACGGTTTCGAACGGCTTGCTGTACACCGCGCCGACCGGCGGCACGATGATGGTGACTTCCAGAATTTCGCCGAATTGCGGCACGAACGCGGAGCGGATGGCGAGGCCATCCACCGACAGATCCACGCATTCGCCATAGTGGGTTTCGCCGGTATGGCGCGATTTCATCTTGGCACGGCAGCCCATGCGCAGGCGTTTGCCGCCACGACGCTCGTGATGTGCGTCAAAGGGCTTCACAGCGCAGCTCCCCGCGTTGCCATGCGGCCAACCAGTGCAGGCCGACCAGGCTCTTGCTATCGCAGATACGGCCATCCAGTGTCATCGTCATTACCTCGGCCAGTGGCACAGTCAGCACTTCCAGAAATTCGCCCTCATCCAGCTGTCGCTCGCCGGCGGTCAGCGCGGTCGCCAGATAATAGTGAATCACTTCATCAGAATAGCCGATGCACGGATACGCCTTGCCCAGATAAAACCAGTTGGCCGCCCGGTAACCGGTTTCTTCCAGCAGTTCGCGCTTGGCGGTCGCCAGCGGCGCCTCCTGCGGATCGATCTTGCCGGCCGGGATCTCCAGAAAAGTGCGCGCCAGCGGATAGCGGAACTGGCGCTCCAGCAGCAGCTTGCCGTCATCGGATAGCGCCAGCACCGCCACCGCACCAGGGTGACGGATGTACTCGCGCCACGCAGGGCTACCATCCGGCAATGCCACGCTATCGCGCTGCACCTTGATGAAGCCGCCGCTGAACACCTGCTCGCCGGCCAGTTTCTTTTCAGTCAGATCCACGAACTTCCTTTCGCTTGCGCCACTGTCGCAACACGGCACATTGCCATAACAACATCACGATAACATATCCGCCAAGGCCCAAGGCCAGTCCCAGCGCCGGCACCCCCACCACTAGCGGCCACCCCATATGCATGGTCCACTCCAGCACCGCATGCTGCCATTGCCACAGGTGCTCGCCATCGAATACCGGGAATGGCGGCATCACCAGCTCACCATTGAGGCCCAGCAGCAGCTTGCCCAGTTCGAAGGCCAGGTAGTACAGCGGCAGATAGGTCAGCGGGTTGGTATACAGCGTGCAGGCCAGCGCCACCGGCAGGTTGATGCGAAAAAGCAACGCCAGCAGCGCTGCCGTCAGCATCTGCGTCGGCCCCGGCATCAGCCCGGAAAACAGGCCGACCGCCACCGCCAGCGCCACCTTGCGCCGCTGCAGGCTCCACAGCGCGGGATGGCCCAGATACGGGGCCAGCGGCCGCAGCAGGGCCGAATTGGCCAGCCACTCTCCCGGGTGCGGCATACGCCGCAATAACCAGCGTTTGACACTCATCGCTAACCCGCGTCCTTTCCGTGACCGGCAGCGCCGCGCCGGTCAATAAAAATAAAACAAGCGTTTGACTTAAACGGACGTCGCTGTGCACACTACGCCCCAGCACACGGTTTTGTGCCGCCACCCCAATACGACACGAGAGACGACCCGTTGCATCCGGGCCGTGCATTAATACGGAGACCATCATGCCCGCTTATCAAGCACCGCTGCGCGATTTCGACTTTGTCCTGAACGAGCTGATCAAAGTTCAGGATACCCTGCCCTCGCTGCCGGGTTATGAAGAAGCCACGCAGGACATTTTCTCGTCTTATCTGGAGGCGGCGGCACAATTCTGCGAAAACGAACTGGCGCCGCTGAACCGTCCGGCCGACGAAGAAGGCTGCACCTTCGACGCCGCCACCAAGTCGGTCACCACCCCGGTCGGCTTCAAGGAGGCGTACAAGCAGTTCTGCGAGCTGGGCTTCACCGCACTGGACTGCGACCCGGCCTACGGCGGCCAAGGCATGCCCAAGACGCTGTCGTTCCCGATCATCGAGATGCAGTGCTCGGCCAACGTGGCGTGGTCGATGTATCCCGGCCTGAGCCACGGCGCCTATTCCGCCATCCACGCCCACGGCAGCGACGAGCAGAAAGCCAGCTACCTGCCGCATCTGGTCGATGGCAGCTGGACCGGCACCATGTGCCTGACCGAGCCGCACTGCGGCACCGATCTCGGCCTGCTGAAAACCAAGGCCGAACCCAACGGCGACGGCAGCTACAGCATCAGCGGTACCAAGATCTTCATCTCCGCCGGCGAGCACGACATGGCCGACAACATCATCCACCTGGTGCTGGCACGCTTGCCGGATGCACCGAAGGATGTGAAGGGCATCTCGCTGTTCATCGTGCCGAAATTCCACGCCGACGGCAGCCGCAACAGCGTGTACTGCGGCAGCCTGGAACACAAGATGGGCATCAAGGCCAACGCCACCGCGGTGATCAACCTCGACGGCGCCCGCGGCTATCTGATCGGCGAAGCCAACAAGGGCCTGGCCTGCATGTTCACCATGATGAACGCCGCCCGCCTCGGCTGCGGCATGCAGGGCCTGGGCCTCGGCGAAGCCGCGTTCCAGGGCGCGCTGAGCTATGCCAAAGACCGCCTGCAGATGCGCGCCATGGCCGGCGCCAAGTTCCCGGAAAAGGCCGCCGACCCGATCATCGTGCACCCGGACGTGCGCCGCATGCTGCTGACGCAGAAGGCCTACACCGAAGCCGGCCGTGCGCTGGCCGCGCTGCTGGCGCTGCAGCTGGACATCGAAGAGAAGCATCCGGATGCCGACGCGCGACAGGATGCCGCCGACCTGGTGGCGCTGCTGACCCCGGTGGCCAAGGCGTTCATGACCGACAACGGCTACACCGCGGCCAACCTTGGCATGCAGGTATTCGGCGGCCACGGCTTCATCCGCGAATGGGGCATGGAACAGCTGGTGCGCGACTGCCGCATCTCGCAGATCTATGAAGGCACCAACGGCATCCAGGCCATCGACCTGCTCGGCCGCAAGGTGCTACTGGATCAGGGCCAGAAGCTGCGCAAGTTCACCAAGCAGATCCACAAGTTCTGCCAGGCCAACGAAGGCAACGCGCAGCTGGCCGAGTTCGTCGCCCCGCTGGCCAAGCTGCTGAAAGACATCGGCGACATCACCATGGGCATCGGCATGGCGTCGATGAAGGACCGCGACGAAGCCGGCGCCGCCGCCAGCGACTACCTGCGCCTGCTCGGTCACCTGACCTACGGCTGGCTGTGGGCGCGGATGGCGGAAGTGGCCTACGCCAAGCTGGAAACCGGTGGCGACGACTTCTACAAGGCCAAGATCGCCACCGCCCGTTTCTACTTCGCCAAGCTGCTGCCGGAAGTGGAGGCACTGAAAGCCACCATCAAGGGCGGCGCCAAGCCGCTGATGACGCTGGCGGACGAGCACTTCGCCTTCTGATCGCGCACTGCTGGCGGTCACGACAAAAGGCAGCCTGCGGGCTGCCTTTTTTGCGTCCGGCTCACGGCAAACAACGGCAGTCGCGGAAAAAAGCACTATAACGTCAAGGAGATAGTCACGCCGCAGTCGGGCGTGGCCGCCAGTCATGCCGTGCCAGCCTGCGGGAGTTTGCCATGTCCTTGTTTGCCACCCCGGGGATGTCGTCACTGACCCCCGCCGCCCAAAACAGCCAGGCCAGCAGCGCGCCCGGCCGCCTCAACAAGCCGTCGGCGCTGGAGCGCAGCGCGCGCGACGAGATGAACGCCCAGCTGATCGACAATCTGAACGTGTCGATCGGTGCCGGCAACAAGTCGCAGCAACTGCTGTATCGCAGCGCCATCGACAAGATTAACGAGCTGCTGGCACCGGAGTTCGGCGCCGATGCGCTGCAGGCTGCTGCCAGCAAGCAGGACAACAGCGCGGAGGCGACCGCCGAGCGCATCCTGTCGCTGTCGCTCGGCTTTTATGACGCCTACGCGCAGCAGCATCCGGAAATGAGCGAGGAAGAGCGGGCCAGCAGTTTCGTCGCGCTGGTGCGCGGCGGCTTCGAACAGGGTTTCAACGAGGCGAAGGAAATTCTGGACGGGCTGAAGGTGCTGGGCGGCGACATCGCCAGCGGCATCCAGCAGACCTTTGAACTGGTGCAAAAGGGCTACGACGACTTCCTCGCCAGCAAACTGCCGGCCACCACCACTGACAGCAGTGCCTGACGGCTGATCGCTTGCTCGCATCCATCAGAAAAAGCGTTGCGGCCAACCTTGCCAGGTTGGCCGCAACGCTTTTGGCACAGCAGAAAGCTATCGTCGTCACACGCCGTGACGGCGGAACCACTGCAGCATGCGGCGCCAGCCGTCCTCGGCCGACGGCGCGTGGTAGCTGGGTCGGTAGTCGGCATTGAAGGCGTGACCGGCATCGGGGTAGACCACGAATTCGCTGCCGCTGCTGCCCTGCTGCAAGGCAGTCTTCATCGTCGCCACGCTGTCCAGCGGGATGCCGCTATCCTTGCCACCATACAGCCCCAGTACCGGCACCTTCAGCTGTGGCGCCACCGCCACCGGATGGCGCGGCGTCAGCGCCGTCTCCTGCCCCAGCAGCCGGCCATACCAGGCGGCACCGGCCTTGATCCGCGGGTTGTGCGCGGCGTAGAGCCAGGTGATGCGCCCACCCCAGCAGAAGCCGGTGATCGCCGCACGCGTGCTGTCGCCACCCAGCACCCGAGCGTACTCGAGGCAGGCGTCCAGATCGGCCAGCACCTGCGCGTCCGGCACCTTGCTGACCACGTTGGCGATCAGCGTGGCGGTGTCGGGATAGCCGCGGGCGTCGCCCTGGCGCAGGAACAGTTCCGGCGCGACGGCGAGATAGCCCTGCTTGGCCAGGCGGCGGCAGACATCCTGGATGTGCTCGTGTACCCCGAAGATCTCCTGCACCACCAGCACCACCGGCCACTGGCTGCCATGCGCCGGGCGCGCGGCGTACAGCAGCAGATCGGGGCCGGCCTTGTGCCAGCCGGCGACCAGGCCGTCGCTGTCGGTGTGGATGGTGGCGGCGGTCACCGGCTGCACCGCGAGGGCAAAGCCGCCGGCCAGCACGGCGGAAATCAGCAGGCGGCGCTGCGAATCGACCTCATCCGGCAGCGGCAAGAGATCGGCTTGTTCCTGAGACATGGGCTGCTCCTTGGGTTCAGTGGCGGCGATGCCCGCTGCATCGCCGTCCTGCTACAGAGCCAAGCATAGCGAGTAAAGTTCAGTGTCGCTGCCGGAAAGACGGCCGCGTCAGGCGCCGCCTTTTTGCTGGCGATAGGCAACCACGGTCTGCACCAGATCGGCGATTGAGCGCACCCCCATCTTGTCCATCATCTTGCCGCGATGCGCCTCGACGGTCTTGATGCTGATACCGAGGTCGTCGGCAATCACCTTGTTCATCTTGCCCTCGATCACCCGCTCCAGCACCTCGCGCTCGCGCGTGGTCAGCGTCTGCAATCGCGTCTCGCACTGCTGCGCCAGCGTGGTGGTCTGCTGCAGGCTGGCCGCCGCTTCCAGCGCGCTGTTCACCGCCAGCAGCAGCGCCTCCTGGTTGAACGGTTTTTCCAGGAAATCATAGGCGCCGCGCTTTACCGCCTGCACCGCCATCGGCACATCGCCGTGGCCGGTAATGAAGATCACCGGCCAGCGATTGCCGCGTGCCTGCAGCTCTTCATACAGCTCCAGCCCGCTCATGCCCGGCATGCGGATGTCGAGGATCAGGCAGCCGACACTCAGCTCCGGGCGGAAGCCGGCGAGAAAGGCCTCGGCATGGTCGTGGCAAATCACACGGTAGTCGTGGCTTTCCAGCAGCCAGACCAGCGAGTCGCGAAACGCCTCGTCGTCGTCAACGATATGGATGGTGATGGATTTGCTCGCAGTCATGGCTCGTATACCGGCAAAGTGAATCGGAAAATGGTACCACCCAGCGGATGGTCTTCCACCGAGAGTTGACCCTGATGGAATTCGACAATCGAGCGACAGATGTTCAGCCCCATGCCCATGCCTTCGCTCTTGGTGGTGAAGAAGGCGTCGAACAGCTGCGACTTGATGTCGTCCGGCACGCCGTGGCCACAATCGACGATCGCCACCTCCACCCGCTTGCTGCTGCTGCGCTGCACGCTGATCTGCAGCTCGCGCTGCTCCGGTGGCAGCTGCTGCATCGCCTCCATGCCGTTCTTGATCAGGTTGAGCAGCACCTGTTCGATCAGGATCGGGTCGACGTTGACGGCGGGAAGGTTGGCCGCAAGGTGCACGTTGATCACCGAGCCCAAGCGGCGCGCCTCGATCTCGGCGATCGCCAGCGCGGCGTCGATGATGTCGGACGGCGGACACGGCTTGCACACCGGCTCGCTCTGTTTCACGAATTCGCGCACCCGGCGCACGATCTTGCCGGCGCGCTCCGCCTGCGCGGTGATCTTTTCCATCACCGGGATCAGCGATTCCGGCGTGGCGCGGCCCTGGCGCAGGCGCTCGACGCAGCCGGCCTGGTAATTGGCGATCGCCGACAGCGGCTGGTTCAGCTCGTGTGCCAGCGTCGACGCCATCTCGCCCATGGTGATCAGGCGCGAGGTGGCCTGCAGCTTGGCCATCTGTTCCTGGTAGCGCTGCTCGGCGTCGTGCTGCTCGGTGATGTCGGTGAGGATCAGCATCTGCGCCATGTCGCTGTCGACCCAGCGCACCGGGCGCGAGCGCTGCAGGTCATCCAGCCAGATTTCCTGGTCGGCGCTGGCCTGCTGCAGCAGGCGGTACAGGCGCAGGTCGCAGCATTCCGAGCTGTCCACCGTCTCCGGTGCGGCCAACCATTCGCGGTAACGGTGGTTGCAGAACAGCAGCTGCTGGCTTTCGCCGCGCACCACCGCCACCGCCGCGTCCAGGCCCTCGATCACCGCGATGAAGCGTTCGTTGGCCGCCTCCAGCATCTGCTGCGCGTGGCGCTTCTCGGTCATGTCGGTCAGTGCCGCCATCCAGCCGGTCTGGTGGCCGTCGGCGTCGATCAGCGGCGAAATCAGCATCTGCGCGTAGAAGCGTTCGCCGTTCTTGCGCTGCATCACCGATTCGAACAGCTGCTGCGACTGCTCGCCGGACAGCGTCTGGCGCAGGGCGTCGTAGTTGTGGTGGGCGATATCCGGCGACCAGTACGGATACGGCGGCAGCAGCCCGATCAGCTCCGCCTCGTCAAAGCCGGTGATGCGGCAGAACGCCGGATTGACGTAGGTGATGCGGCCGTCCAGCGCGATGGCGCGGATGCCGACCACCAGCGAATCCTCCATCGCCTTGCGGAACATGTACTCGTGGCGCAGCGCCTGCTCCGCCTGTTTTTCCGCGGTGATATCGCGGCCGGACAGGTACACCACGCCGGCATCCGGCAGCGGGCTCATCGCCCAGGCGATGGCGCGCACCTCCTGTGCACGGTTGATCACCCGCGTCTCGACGTAGCGGTCGACGCTGCCGGCCTCGATCACCTGCCGCAACAGCAGCTGCGTCGACTCGCGCTCGTCCGGATGCAAGTAATTGAGGATGGAGGTGCCCAGCAGCTGTTCCGCCGGATAGCCGAGGCCGCCGACAAAGGCCGGGTTGACGTGCAGCAGGTAGCCATCCTCGCGCATCACGCCCAGCCATTCGCGCGACAGGCCGTAGACACGGTCGCGCTCACGCTCGGCGTCGACGCGGCGGCGGATGTGGCGCGACAGGCTCATCAGGCTGAGCAGGGTCAGCAGCGACAGGCCGACAATCAGCCCGAGCTGGATCACGCGGCTCTTGTTGTGGTCGCCGCGCACCGGCCGCGCCACCAGCCGCAGCGGCGTGCCACCCAGCACGATGGTCTGCGACAGGCGCGACGACGGCGCGCCGTGGCTGTTGCGCACCAGCGACTGCTCACCGTTGTTCAGCTCCAGATAGTATTTTTCGGCAAACCAGCTTGGCGGCACGCGGCGGATGAAGACATTGGCCTTGTAGATGCCGATCACCATGCCGCGGAACTGGGTGTCGCGGAACACCGGCACCATCAGGTCGAAGCGCCACTCGCCGGATTCCAGCTGGTAGGGCTGGCTCATCACCGAGCGGCCGTCGGTACGCGCCTGCAGGTAAGCCGAGGCGGACACGCCGCTGAGGCCGGAGCCGACGGTGAGCCGGCTTTCCTCGTACGGCGCGATCCAGCGCAGGGTAAAGCTGTTGTCGGCCCACACCACCGCCGCCATCTCCGGGGTGTTGGCGAGAAACTCCGAGGCCTGCACCAGGAACTGGTCCTCGTCGATCGCCTCGCGGCCGATGTCGCGTGCCAGTCGCGACAGCTCGTCCTTGTGCTCGTCCAGGCGCAGGCGCAGTGTCTGCTCCGCCCACAGCGTGTCCTTGGCCAGATCGAGGCGCAGCTGTTCGGTCTCGCGCGCGTCCAGCGTCCACAGCATCACCGCCATGGTCAGGAAGAACAGCACGATGGTGCTGTTGGGCATCAGCCGGTAAAAACGGCTGCGCTTGAGGGACTGGTAAAAGCGTTGGGTTCGCATGGCGGCTACGGGCAAAGGTTGGCCGCAAGCGGGGCCAAAGTGTGATAATAGCGGGGATTGTGACCGCCTAGCCATCAGGAATCCCCCGTGTATCGCACCCTCCGCCTGCTGTTGCTGTGCCTGCCGCTTGCCGCCTCCGCGGCCGAAGCGCTCCGTATCGGCGTCTCCGGCCCGTTCACCGGCGGCTCGGCACCGATGGGCATCAGCATGCGCAACGGCATCCGCCTGGCGGCGGCGGAAATCAACCGCAGCGGCGGCATCCGCGGCCGGCCACTGCTGCTGATCGAGCGCGACGACATGGGCCGCTCCGATATCGGCATCCGCATTGCCAAGGAACTGACGCTACACCAGCGCGTGATCGCCAGCGTCGGCTTCGTCAACAGCGGCGTGGCGCTGGCCTCGCAGGTCCACTACCAGCAGGCCGGCATCCCGGCGATCACCGCGGTCGCCACCGCACCCAAGGTCACCGCACAGTTCGCACCGCCAAAATACCCGCTCAACTACGTGTTCCGCGTCGCCGCCTCCGACGCGCAGCAGGCGCCGCTGATCGTGCGCGAGGCGAAACGCAGCGGCCTGAGCCGGCTGGCGATTTTCCACGACAAGACCAATTACGGCCGCATCGGCGAGGAAGAACTGATCAAGGCGCTGCGCCAGCAAGGGCTGAGCCCGGTCTATATCGGCCAGTTCCGCCTTGGCGAGCGCGACATGATTGCGCAACTGAGCCGGGCGCGCGATCTCGGGGCGCAGGCGATCCTGACCTATGCCATCGGCCCGGAGCTGGCGCAGATCGCCAACTCGCTGGCGCAGATGGACTGGCGGCCGCAGCTGATCGGCAGCTGGACGCTGTCGATGTCCAACTTCATCGACGACGCCGGCCCCAATGCCGAAGGCGCGCGCATGGTGCAGACCTTCATCAGCGACAGCGCCGACCCGCTGCGGCAGGACTTTGTCGCGCGCTACCTGCACACCTTTGGCGGCCGCCGCATCCCGTCGGCGGTATCGGCGGCGCAGGGCTACGACAGCCTGCTGCTGCTGGCGGCGGCACTGCGCCACAGCGCCAGCACCGACGGCAAGGCCATTGTCCGCGCGCTGGAAAACCTGCCCGCGCCGGTCAAGGGTGTGATCACCACCTACCGCCAGCCGTTCTCCGCCAGCGACCACGACGCCATCGACCTGGCCGTACCGGTGATCGGCAAACTGCAGCACGGCGAAGTCGTCCACGCCTACAGCAACGAGCGCACGCAAAAACGCCGTCCCTAGCCCAGGCCAGGAACGGCGTTTTGTATACAAAAATGACGGTTAGCGGCGCTCGGCGGAGTTCATGTACGCCTCCAGCGCATGGCCGGCAGACTGGATGTGGAAGCGGATGAATTCCGCCGCCTCGTCCGCCTTGCCCTCGCGGCACAGCTGCAACAGCTTGCTGTGCTCCTGGTGCGCCAGCTCCATGGTGCGGGTGAACAGGATCTGCATCCGCGTGTAGCGGTCGGTCTTGTTGTGCAGCTGCTCGATCAGCGCCAGCGTGTTCGGGCGCTTGGCGGCACGATACAGCGCCAGGTGGAAGCGCGCGTTCAGCTCGCCCCAGTGGCGGATGTCGTTGCTGACCAGCGCCTGCTCGAATTCCTTCAGCGTGGCCTCGGCGGCGGCGTGATCCGCCTCGTCCTGACAGGGAATGGCCGCCCGCAGCAGCTCGCTCTCCAGCGTGGCGCGGATGTCCAGCAACTCCAGCACGTCATCCAGCGACAGCTTGGACACCAGCGCGCCCTTGTGGTCGATGATCTGGATCAGCCCCTCGGCCTCCAGCTGGCGCAGGGCTTCGCGCACCGGCACGCGGCTGACGCCGTATTCATTGGAAAGGGCCTCCTGGCGCAGCTGCTGTCCGTCGGCAAATTCGCCGGACAGGATGCGCTGGCGCAAGGATTCTGTAACCGCACTGGTCAGGGTCTGGCGTTTGATCGGCTGCAAGGTGGTCATGGTCACGCTCTGGCTATCGGATACATGCAAATGTATTCGATTATACGGTGAATTTCACCGGCCACAAGCGGAAAACAGGGAAGAAATGGAAAAACCCGGCACAAAGCCGGGTTTTTAACTGGGGTGGATGATGGGGCTCGAACCCACGACAACAGGAATCACAATCCTGGACTCTACCAACTGAGCTACATCCACCGCTGAGCGGTGCGCTTCGCCGCATTGCTGCGACAAGGCTAAAAAAGGTGGGGTGGATGATGGGGCTCGAACCCACGACAACAGGAATCACAATCCTGGACTCTACCAACTGAGCTACATCCACCACAGATAAAACTAAAACATGCTTGGCGCACCCGACAGGGTTCGAACCTGTAACCCCCAACTTAGAAGGTTGGTGCTCTATCCAATTGAGCTACGGGCACGTTATGCCGGGTTGTCTGTGGTCGGGGCGGTGGGATTCGAACTCACGACCCTCTGCTCCCAAAGCAGATGCGCTACCAGGCTGCGCTACGCCCCGACGACAGGAGGCGAACTATACGTGGCGAAAATCCGCCTGTCAACACCCGCGGTGCAATAAAATCGAAATGGATGATCCGCGCCCGACAACGCCGCCGTGCGACTGTCGCGGCCACAAATGCCGCACCGCACAAAAAAAGCGCCGCCAACGCGCTAAAAGATTGAGCACCACCCCGGAAAAATGAGAAAATCCGTCTTTCGTTTACATCAAACCTTAATGGTGGATAGCAGCATGGCGGCACAACTTATCGACGGCAAAGCCGTCGCCGAAACCCTGATCAACCGTGTGCGCGAAGGCGTGGACGCCCGCGTGGCCGCAGGCAAGCGCGCTCCGGCGCTGGCCGTGATTCTGGTGGGCGACGATCCGGCCTCCGGCATCTACGTCAAGAACAAGAAACGTTCCTGCGAAAAGGCCGGCGTGCGCTCGGTAGCCTATGACCTGCCCGGCAGCACTTCTCAAGAAGAACTGCTGTCCATCATCGACACCCTCAATGCCGACGACGGCATCGACGGCATCCTGGTGCAGCTGCCACTGCCCAAGCAGATCGACCCGCAGCTGGTGATCGAGCGCATCAACCCGAAAAAGGATGTCGACGGTTTCCACCCGTACAACGTTGGCCGCCTGGCCACCAAGATGCCGCTGCTGCGCCCGTGCACCCCGCGCGGCGTGATGACGCTGCTGGAAGAGTACGGCATCGACCCGAAGGGCAAGAACGTGGTGATCGTCGGCGCCTCCAACATCGTCGGCCGGCCGCAGGCACTGGAAATGCTGCTGGCGCGCGCCACGGTGACGGTATGCCATAGCGCCACCGCCGATCTGGCCGCCGAGGTTGGCCGCGCCGATATCGTGGTCGCCGGTGTCGGCATTCCGAAATTCGTGAAGGGTGAATGGCTGAAGCCGGGCGCGGTGGTGATCGACGTCGGCATCAACCGCCTGGACGACGGCAGCATCTGCGGCGACGTCGATTTCGCCGTGGCGCGCGACGTGGCCAGCTTCATCACCCCGGTACCGGGCGGTGTCGGCCCGATGACCGTGGCCACGCTATTGCAAAACACGCTGGATGCGGCCAACCTCAACGCCTGATCGCAGACCGCATCCGCTTCGACGCCACAGTCTGCCTGCCGACTGTGGCGTTTGTTTTCCGAAAACCAATAACAAAGAGCACACCATGAGCAACAAGCACTCGGCCACCCTGCTGGTCAGCTGCCCCGACAGCCAGGGGCTGGTGGCGGCCATCGCCAATTTCCTGCTGACCTACAACGCCAACATACTGCACGCAGACCAGCACCAGGACGCGGTGGAGAACCTGTTCCTGATGCGGATCCAGTGGGACCTGCACGGCTTCAGCCTGCCAATGGAAAGCTTCGCCGCCGCCTTCGCCCCGATCGCGGAAAAACACAACATGAGCTGGGAAGTGTCGCTGTCGTCGCGCAAGCCGCGGATGGCGATCTTCGTGTCGAAGTACGAGCACTGCCTGGTCGACCTGCTGCACCGCTGGCGCATCGGCGAGCTGGACTGCGACATTCCGCTGATCGTGTCCAACCACGAGGACTGCCGCGGCCTGGCCGAATTCCACGGCATCCCCTACCACGTGATCAGCGTGAACAAGGACAACAAGGAACAGGCCGAAGCCGAGCAGTGGGCGCTGCTGGAAGCAGCCGAGGTGGACCTGATCGTGCTGGCGCGCTACATGCAGGTGCTGTCGCACAAGTTCGTCGAGCGCTACCCGCACTGCGTGATCAACATCCACCACAGCTTCCTGCCGGCGTTTGACGGTGCCAAGCCCTACCACCGCGCCTTCGCCCGCGGCGTGAAGCTGATCGGCGCCACCAGCCACTACGTGACCGAGATCCTCGACGACGGCCCGATCATCGAGCAGGAAGTGATGCGCATCTCGCACCGCGACGATGTCGACGACCTGATCCAGAAAGGCCGCGACCTGGAGCGGGTGGTGCTGTCGCGCGCGGTGCGCTGGCATCTGGAGAACCGCATCCTGGCCTACAACAACAAGACCGTCATTTTTGACTGAACCATGAACCTGCCCCTCATCAACGACGCGCTGGCCATGCTGCGCCTGCAGTTCCAGCCGCTGGCGCACTACCAGTATCCGACCCGACACCTGGCGATGGCCCTGCTGCTGCTGGGGGTGGTCGCCGCCGCCAGCGCGCCGGCCGGCATGGGTGAGCCGCTGAACGTGATCCTGTTCTTCACCGTCTACGTCACGCTGGAAACCCTGCTCTACGGCCGCTTCATGCAGTGGTGGCTGCGCCGCACCAGTGTCGCCGACGTGCCGTCGCTGACCGGCACCATCGTCGCCGCCAGCGCCATCCAGCTGCTGGACCCGCTCAGCAGCTGGCTGCCGGACGACGTCGCCAGCGTGGCCAGCATGACCATCGGCATGATCGGGCTGTGGCTGCTGGTGTCGGCGCTGTCCTTCGGCAGCGGCCTCACCAAGCTGCGCATCCTGCTGGGCACCCTGCTGTTCGCGCCGGTGGCGTTGTTCCTGTCTTTCGTGCTGATGAATGGTGCCACCGGCCTTGGCCTGGTGACGATGCCGGAAGAGCTGCAGCGCGCGCTGCAGCAGGCGGAACAACAGGCCGACGCCAAGCCGGCCGCCGATAGCGTGCAAGCGCAGTAAGCGCCACCAAAAAACCCTGATCCTGCGTTGCGCCGCCTTGGCTCAGGTGCGTAGCGAGGTGTTGTTAGCGACGCTAAACGCTAGCCTGGCTCACGGTTCTTCCTCGGCCGGAGCCAGCAGCGCGGCCACCAGTGCCGCGCGCACCGCGGCCGCCTGGAACGGCGCGGCAAAGCGGCAGTGAAATTCACCGTACCGGTACAGCGCGAAAGCCGGCAGCTGGAACAGCTCGAAACGGTTAGCCAGCGCCTGCGAGCGGGCAACGTCGACATAAAACAGCCGCGCCTCGCCATTGTCCAGCCACTGCGGCAGCCGCTGGTGCCAGCCGCGACAGGCGCCGCAAGCGGGCTGGCCGAACATCACCAGTGCCGTGCCGGCCGTATCCGCCAGCACATGATCGAAACCGAATTCGTCCAGCGCCTGCCAGCCCGTCATCATTCCACCTTGGCGATATAGCGCGCCAGCTTGAGCATGGCGCGCACCGCCTCGCTCTTGGCGCCCTCCTCGCCGCGCAGCTTGGCATAGCGACGCAGGATGGCGCGCGATTCGATGTGGATGTCCATGTCGGCATCCGGCGACGTCACCAGCGTCAGCCGGCTGCCGCCCTCCTGCAACCGCGGCAGACCCTGCGCGATCACCAGATACACCTTGTGCGCGTTGTGCTGGGTGATGTGGTCGAACAGGTAGAGCATGGAATTGATGCGCAAGCCGGTCTGGTCGCGGATCTGGCGGATCAGAGCCTGCGAGCGCAGCTCGCCGCGCTGCGACACGCCGCCGGGCAGGCAAAAACGGCTGTTGGCCGAGGCCGTCATCAGCACGCCATCGGGCAACTCGATGATGGCGGTGGCGCGGCGCGGCAAGGTGGGGCACAAGCGGGTGTCACGTGGATTCCGTTCCGAAACAATCTGCATATTTTTAAAATTCAATTCTCGAAAAATTCAACAAAACAATTAAAAATCAATACTTTCGCCGGCGTGGCGAGCAATCGGCAATTTTAAACAGCCACTTGGAATATCTGCAAACGCCGTATGCATGAAATGACAAAATAAAAAAAGCCCGCGCCGGCCCGCCACACGGCAAACCGCACGCCAGAGCGCCCAAGGCTGGCTGCCCGCGGCCGCTGAAATGCGGCTGCTGTGGCGGCCGTCATTTCGGTACAATGCCGCTCTCCCGTTGCGGCCAACCTTTGCAGACGTTCCGACCATGCCTGATTCCTCCCCTTCCCGCCCGCGCGTTGCCATCATCGGCGGCGGCCCGGCCGGCCTGATCGCCGCCGAAACCCTGCTCGCGCACGGCGCCGACGTCGAACTGTTCGACGCCATGCCCTCGGTCGGGCGCAAGTTCCTGCTCGCCGGCGTCGGCGGCATGAACATCACCCACAGCGAACCGCGGGCGCCGTTCCTGGCGCGCTACGGCCAGCGCGAAGCAGAGCTGACCCCGATCATCGATGCCTTTGACGCCACCGCGCTGCGCGACTGGGTGCACGGCCTCGGCATCGCCACCTTCGTCGGCAGCTCCGGCAAGGTGTTCCCCACCGGGATGAAGGCGGCGCCGCTGCTACGCGCGTGGCTGACGCGGCTGCGCGACGCCGGGTTGCACATCCACGTGCGCCACCGCTGGCTGGGCTGGGACGCCGACGGCGGGCTGCGCTTTGCCACACCGGACGGCGACTGCGTCCGCCACGCCGACGCGGTGCTGCTGGCGCTGGGCGGCGGCAGCTGGACGAAACTGGGATCGGACGGCAAATGGCTGCCGCTGCTGCAGGACAGGGGCGTGGCGGTGGCGCCACTACAGCCGTCCAACTGCGGCTTCGACGCGCGGTGGAGCGCACACTTTGCCGACAAGTTTGCCGGCAGCGCGCTGAAGAACGTCGCCCTCACCTTCCGCGACGCCTGCGGCCAAGCCTTGACCCGCCGCGGCGAGTGCGTGGTGTCCGCTCACGGCATCGAGGGCAATCTGGTGTACGCGTTCAGCGCCGCCATCCGCGACGAGATCAACGCCCACGGCAGCGCCACCGTCCTGCTCGACCTGGCGCCGGACCGCGATCCGGCGCGGCTGCGCACCGAACTGGAACGCGGCCGTGGCGCGGCGTCGCTGGCCAACCACCTGCGCAAGCAGTGCGGCATCGACGGCGTGCGCGCCGGCCTGCTGCGCGAGTGCCTGGACAAGGACAGCTTCAACGACATGGCGCGCCTCGCCGCCGCGATCAAGGCGCTGCCGCTGACGCTGCACGCGGCACGGCCGCTGGACGAGGCGATCAGCAGCGCCGGCGGCGTGCGCTTCGATGCCGTCGACGCGCAGTTGATGCTGCGTGCGCTACCGGGCGTGTTTGTCGCCGGCGAGATGCTGGACTGGGAGGCACCGACCGGCGGCTACCTGCTCACCGCCTGCTTCGCCAGCGGCCGCGCCGCCGCGCAGGGCATGCTGCAGTGGCTGGCGGCGCCGTGAACGCGCATCGCAGCAAGCACTGACGCACCTCACAAAACACTGCGGCCAACCTTGTCACAAAGGTTGGCCGCAGTGTCATTCAGCCCGCGCCAGAGCGTGTTCATGGTCTCGCGCGCTCACGCGAGACAAGGCGAAAACGGCTGAGGAAACGGCGTTTATCCCGATACAAACCAGCATGCCGAAGCCGTTTTCAATGCGGGCGCCTCCTTGAGATCGAGTCGCAGCAGGTCGCGAACAGGTTCGAAGCGCTCAGGCGGCCGCCTGCAGCGCCTGGCGGATGTCGGCGAGGATATCGTCGACATGCTCGATGCCGATCGACAGCCGGATCATCTCCGGGCGCACGCCGGCCTTGAGCTGCTCCTCCGGCGACAGCTGGCGGTGGGTAGTGGACGCCGGGTGGCAGGCCAGCGACTTGGCGTCGCCAATATTGACCAGGCGCGTCACCAGCTGCAGCGCGTCGATGAAACGACCGCCAGCGGCCACGCCGCCCTTGATGCCGAAGGACAGGATGCCGGAGGCGCGGCCGCCCATGTACTTGTCCACCAGCGGTTTTTGCGGATGCTCGGCGCGGCCGGCGTACTCCACCCACGCCACCGCCGGGTCCGCGGCCAGCGCGTTGGCCACCGCCAGCGTGTTGTCGCAGATGCGGTCCATGCGCAGCGCCAGTGTCTCGATGCCGAGCAGGATCTGGTGCGCGTTGAACGGCGAGATGGCGGCGCCCATATTGCGCAGCGGTACCACGCGGGCACGGGCGATGTAGGCGGCGGCACCGAGCACCTCGACATAATTCACGCCGTGGTAGCTGACGTCCGGCGTGTTCAGGCGTACGAAGCGTTCCTTGTGCTCGCCCCACGGGAACTTGCCGGAGTCGACGATGATGCCGCCGATGCTGCCGCCGTGGCCGCCGAGGTATTTGGTCAGGCTGTGCACCACGATGTCGGCGCCGTGCTCGAATGGGCGGCACAGGTAGGGCGACGGCACGGTGTTGTCGACGATCAGCGGCAGGCCGTGACGGTGTGCCTCGGCGGCAAAGGCGCCGAAATCGACCACGTTGCCCAGCGGGTTGCCGATGGACTCGCAAAACACCGCCTTGGTCTTGTCGTCAACGTTGGCCGCAATGTCCTGCGGCCGCGCCGGGTCGATGAAGCGCACGGTGATGCCCAGCTGCGGAAAGGTGTGCGCGAACAGGTTATAGGTGCCGCCGTACAGGGTGCTGGTGGCGATGATGTTGTCGCCGGCTTCGGCAATGGTCTGGATCGCGTAGCTGATCGCCGCCATGCCGGAGGCCACCGCCAGCGCGCCGATGCCGCCTTCCAGCGCCGCCACGCGCTTTTCCAGCACGTCGGTGGTCGGGTTCATGATGCGGGTGTAGATATTGCCCTGCACCTTGAGATCGAACAGGTCGGCACCGTGCTGGGTGCTGTCGAAGGCGTAGCTGGTGGTCTGGTACAGCGGCACCGCCACCGCCTTGGTGGTCGGGTCCGGGCTGTAGCCGGCGTGTACGGCGAGGGTTTCCAGTTTCATTGCTCTCTATCCTGTGGTTATGGTTGCGAAACCTTTTAACTTTATCGTCATTTTTTGTTGCCGCAAAGCGGCATTGCCGATAAGCAATGCAGCAAAACAAAACCCCGCTCCAGGCGGGGTTGTTTGCGACAGCTTACGCTTCCGGCGTGACTTCCGGCGGCGGTGGCGTCACCAGCAGCTTGTCGACACGGGTGCGGTCCATGTCCACCACCTCGAAGGTGAAACCGCCCCACTCCACGCGGTCGGCGGTCGCCGGCACGCGGCCGAGCATGAAGATGACGAAGCCGGCCACGGTCTGGAAATCGCCGGTTTCCTCGCCCTCGATCATGTCCAGGTCGAAGTGTTCCTTGAAATCGTCCAGCGACATCATGCCGTCCACCAGCCAGCTGCCGTCGTCGCGCTGCACGATTTCCTCGTCGCTGTCGGAAGCCTCGGTCGGCAGGTCGCCGACAATCGCCTCCATCACGTCGTTGATGCTGACCAGGCCCTCGATCTCGCCGTATTCGTCGACCACCAGCGCAGTGTGGTTGCGGGTGCGCTTGAACTGCTCCAGCAGCTGCATCGGGCTGATCGCCTCCGGCACGTACAGCGGTGGGCGCACCAGCTCGGCCAGCGTCACCGACTTGTCGTCCAGCAACCGGTGCAGCAGGTCCTTGGCCTGGATCATGCCCAGCACGTTCTCGAAACCGCCCTTGCACACCGGGTAGCGGGTGAACACGCTCTGCTTGATGATGCGCAGGTTGTCTTCCAGCGGGTCGTCGATGTCCAGCGCGATGATGTCCTTACGCTGGGTCATGATCGAGACCACCTTCTTCTCGTCGAGGCTGAAGATGTTTTCCACCAGCTCCTGCTCGGCGCGTTCGAAGATGCCCTCTTCCGCGCCCTGCTCCATCAGCACCTTGATTTCTTCCTCGGTGATCGACGGCTCTTTCGGCTTCTTGATGCCCAGCACGCGCAGCACCGTCTCGGTGGACAGGCTGAGGAAGCGCACCAGCGGCCGCGTCGCCCTGGCCAGCAGCAGCATCGGCGGCGCCAATACAGTGGCCAGCACTTCCGGGTTCTGCATGCCGATGCGCTTGGGCACCAGCTCGCCGATGATCAGCGAGAAGTAGGTAATCAGCAGCACGGTGATGCCCAGCGCCAGCGGGCGGGCAATGTCGGCCAGCAGCGGTACGGTGGCGAAATAGGGAATCAGGCGGTCGGCAATGGCGGCCTCGCCGAAGGCACCGGACAGGATGCCGATCAGGGTAATGCCGATCTGGATGGTGGACAAGAAGCGGGTCGGTTCATCGGCCAGCTTGAGCGCGGCAATGGCGCCGCGGTGTCCTTCTTCTGCCCACTGCTGCAGGCGTACTTTGCGCGAGGAGACGATGGCAATTTCCGCCATCGCAAAAATGCCGTTCAGGAAGAACAGCACGAAAATTATGAATATGTCCATCGGACTGTGGGGTCACCCCGGAAACAAGGAAGCCCCGATTCTACATCAGGGCGCGCCGGATTCAACTTTTTCACGGCCGGCCGGGCGTGGCGGCGAGCGCCCTGCCCCCGGCCGGGGTGACCGTTCAGTCGTTCAGCCGCGCACCAGACGCCAGCCACGCTGCCCCGCCGTCACCAGCAACAGCGCCAGCGCCCCGGCGACGATGCCGGTCAACGCGTCCAGCACCGTCGGCGTCAGCAGCGCCAGCGTGCGCCCCACCAGCGGCAGGTTGCCGGCGATGGCGGTGGTCTGCTCGATGGCGTGGTGCAGGAAGGACAGGCCGTGGGTGAGGATGCCGCCGCCGACCATGAACATCGCGGCGGTGCCGACGATGGCCAGCGTTTTCATCAGGTAGGGTGCGGCATTGAGCATCAGCGCGCCCAGCCATTGCAGCGCGATGCTGTCCTTGCCTTTGAGGTACAGGCCGCCGTCGTCGAGCTTGACGATGCCGGCCACCAGGCCGTAGACGCCGACGGTCATGATCAGCGCGATGCCGGACAGCACTGTCAGCTGCGACAGGAACGGCGCTGCCGCCACCGTGCCCAGCGTGATGGCGATGATCTCCGCCGACAGGATGAAATCGGTGCGGATCGCACCCTTGATCTTGTCGCGCTCGAATGCCAGCATGTCGGTGGCCGGGTCGCTCAGCGCCGCCGTCAGCGCCTGGTGGTGCGCCTCGTCTTCCGCCGCGCTGTGCAGCAGCGGGTGCGCCAGTTTCTCGAAGCCCTCGAAGCAGAGGTAGGCACCGCCCAGCATCAGCAGCGGCGTGATCAGCCACGGCGCCACCACGCTGATCAGCAGCGCCGCCGGCACCAGGATCAGCTTGTTGCGCAGCGAGCCCATCGCCACCGCCCACACCACCGGCAGTTCGCGCTCGGCGTGCACGCCGGCCACCTGTTGCGCATTGAGCGCCAGATCGTCGCCCAGCACGCCGGCGGTCTTTTTGGCGGCGACCTTGGTCATCACCGCCACGTCGTCGAGCACGGTGGCGATATCGTCAATCAGGGTTAACAGGCTTGCTCCTGCCATCGTCGGCTCCTGCCGCCTCGCGCAGGCGGGCGGTCGTCAGTAAATGGGGGAAAATCGGCAGGCATGGTAGCAGTTTTCCGTGACCGGCCCCATCACCAATCTGCACGCCGGCGTGCCGAAACGTGGCCAGCCACGGCGCCAGGCCCTACACTGGCGGCTGTCACTCAACGGAATCCGATCATGTTCTTGCGTTCCCTGCTCCTGGCCAGCCTGCTGCCGGCCCTCACCGGCTGTGCCGTGATTGCCGTCGCCGATGCCGCCGTCACCGTGGTGGCCACCACCGTCAAGGTCGGCGCCACCGTGGTCGGTGCCGCGGTCGATGTCACCGCCGCCGGCGTGCGCGCCGCCACCAAGGACGACGAGCCGGCACCGGCCAAAGCGGCAAGCGATGCCGCCTGCCCAGCAGCGGGACCGTGCCCGTAAACCGGCACCACCACGCACCGCAGCCATGAAAAAACCCCGCCGTCTCCGGCGGGGTTTTGCTTGCGTGGCGGCCAGGGTTGGCCGCAGGCGCGCGCTTACTCGTACTCTTCAACCGACGGGCAGCTGCACACCAGGTTGCGGTCGCCGTACACGTCGTCGATGCGGTTCACGCTAGGCCAGAACTTGTTGTCCAGTACGTACGGCAGCGGGAAGAACGCTTCTTCGCGGCTGTAGGCACGCGTCCACTCGCCAGTGATGTCGGCCTTGCTGTGCGGCGCGTTGACCAGCGGGTTGTCGTTCAGCGGCCAGACGCCGTTCTGCACCTTGTCGATCTCCTGACGGATGGCGACCATGGCGGCGATGAAGCGGTCCAGCTCGGCCTTGGATTCCGATTCGGTCGGCTCGATCATCAGCGTGCCCGCTACCGGGAAGCTCATGGTCGGCGCGTGGAAACCGTAGTCCATCAGGCGCTTGGCGACATCCACTTCGGTGACGCCGGAGGCGGCCTTCAGCGGACGCAGGTCGATGATGCACTCGTGCGCGACACGGCCGTTGGCGCCGGTGTACAGCACCGGATAGTGCGCCGACAGGTTCTGCATCAGGTAGTTGGCGTTCAGCAGTGCCATTTCGGTGGCGTGCTTCATGCCTTCCGCGCCCATCATCGCGATGTACATGTAGGAGATCGGCAGGATGGAGGCGGAGCCGAACGGCGCGGCGGAAACCGCGCTCTGGCCGGCCACCGCGCCCGGCACTTCCGACACCACGTGGTTGGCCATGAATGGCGCCAGGTGCGACTTCATGCCGATCGGGCCCATGCCCGGGCCGCCGCCGCCGTGCGGGATGCAGAAGGTCTTGTGCAGGTTCATGTGCAGCACGTCGGCGCCGATGTCAGCCGGACGGGTCAGGCCCACCTGCGCGTTCATGTTGGCACCGTCCATGTACACCTGGCCGCCGTTGGCGTGGATCAGGGCGCAGATTTCCTTGATGCCTTCCTCGAACACGCCGTGGGTGGACGGATAGGTGATCATCAGCGCGCCAAGGTTGGCCGCATGCTGCTCGACGCGGGCCTTGAGGTCGGCCATGTCCACGTTGCCGTTGTCGTCGGTCTTCACCACCACCACCTGCATGCCCAGCATCTGCGCGGTGGCCGGGTTGGTACCGTGCGCCGATTGCGGGATCAGGCACACGCTGCGGTGCGCTTCGCCACGGCTGGCGTGGTAGCGGCGGATCGCCAGCAGGCCGGCGTATTCACCCTGCGCGCCGGAGTTCGGCTGCATCGAGATCGCGTCGAAACCGGTGATCGCCAGCAGCTGCTGTTGCAGGCCTTCGATCATTTCCAGGTAGCCAACGGCCTGGTCGCGCGGGGCGAACGGGTGCATGTTGGCGAATTCCGGCCAGGTCACCGGGATCATCTCGCTGGTAGCGTTCAGCTTCATGGTGCAGCTGCCCAGCGAAATCATCGAGTGATTCATCGCCAGGTCGCGGTTTTCCAGCTTCTTCAGGTAGCGCAGCATCTCGTGCTCGCTGTGGTGCTCGTTGAACACCGGGTGCGACAGGATCGCCGATTCGCGCTTCAGCGCGGCCGGAATGGCGTCGGCAGCAGCCGCATCCAACGCGGCGATGTCGGCGGCCTTGCCGGTGAACAGCTCGATCAGTTGCGCCAGATCCGCCTCGGTGGCGGCTTCGTGGAAGGCCACGCCCAGCACGCCGTTGCCGGCATCGCGCAGGTTGATGCCGGCGGCCAGAGCCGCGGCGTAAACGTTGGCCGCACGATCGCCCAGCTCAACCTGTACCGTGTCGTAGAAGCGGTCGAATACCAGCTTGCCGCCGGCGGCCTTCACCGCGTGGGCGAAGATCGCCGCCAGACGGTGGATGCGGGTGGCGATGCGCTTGACGCCTTCCGGACCGTGGTACACCGCGTACATGCCGGCCATATTGGCCAACAAAACCTGACTGGTGCAGATGTTGGAGTTGGCTTTTTCGCGGCGGATGTGCTGCTCGCGGGTCTGCAGCGCCATGCGCAGCGCGGTCTTGCCCTTGGCATCGATGGACACGCCGATGATGCGGCCGGCCGCGGAACGCTTCATGTCGTCGCGGAAGGCGAAGTAGGCAGCGTGCGGGCCGCCGAAGCCCATCGGCACGCCGAAGCGCTGGGTGTTGCCCACCGCCACGTCGGCGCCCATTTCGGCCGGCGATTTCAGTGCCACCAGCGCCATCACGTCGGCAGCCACGATGGCCACCGCGCCACGGGCTTTTGCCGCAGCGATGTACGGGGTCAGGTCCAGCAGTTCACCGGATTCGCCCGGGTACTGGAACAGCGCGCCGAAGTAGTCGCCGTTGCCGGCTTCTTCCGGATGGCCCAGCACCAGCTCGAAGCCGAAGTATTCGGCGCGGGTCTTCAGCACGTCCAGCGTCTGCGGCAGCACGCGGCTATCGACGAAGAACTGTTCGGACTTCACTTTCGACACACGGCGCGCCAGCGTCATCGCTTCGGCGGCGGCGGTGGCTTCGTCCAGCAGCGAGGCGTTGGCCAGTTCCAGACCGGTCAGGTCGATCACCATCTGCTGGAAGTTGAGCAGCGCTTCCAGGCGGCCCTGGGCGATTTCGGCCTGGTACGGGGTGTAGGCGGTGTACCAGCCCGGGTTTTCCAGCACGTTGCGCAGGATCACGCCTGGCACCTGTACCGGGTAGTAACCCAGACCGATGAAGGACTTGTTGACGATGTTCTTGCTGGCGACGGTTTTCAGTGCCGCCAGTGCGTCGGCTTCACGCATCGCCGGCGGCAGGTCCAGCGCGCGGTTGAAGCGGATGCCGGCCGGCACGGTCTGTGCCACCAGGTCTTCGACGGAGCTGACGCCGATGGCGGCCAGCATGTCGGCTTTTTCGGATTCGCACGGGCCGATGTGGCGGGCGATGAATTCTTGATGATTGAAGAGTTGCGAGAGCGACATGTCTTCGATTCCGTTTGCTAAATAAGCCACGAAACACACGGAAGGACACGGGGCAGGCAGGCTGCCGGTGGGACGTGTGTTTCCGTGTGGTCCGTGGCTAAAAAACAAAAAGCCCTACTGTCTGACGACAGCAGGGCTCGTTCATCAGGCGCCGATTTCGGCAGCGTAAGTCGCTGCGTCCAGCAGGCCGTCCAGATCAGCGGCGTTGGCCGGCTTGATCTTGAAGAACCAGCCAGCGGCGTACGGCTCGCTGTTGGCCAGCTCCGGGTTGGCTTCCAGTTCGGCGTTCACTTCCAGGATTTCACCGGCGATCGGCGCGTACACGTCGGAAGCGGCCTTCACCGATTCCACCACACCGGCTTGCTCGTCGGCCGCCAGGTTGGCGCCAACGGCTGGCAGCTCGACAAATACGATGTCACCCAGCAGCTCTTGTGCGTGCTCGGTGATGCCTACGGTTACGGAGCCGTCGGCTTCCAGGCGCAGCCATTCGTGGCTGGATACGTATTTCAGTTCGGCAGGAATGTTGCTCATGGTTTCTCTCCAGAAAAATGCGTTGTCATGGTGTGGATCGGGACTGCCTCGGCTCGCCCCGTCGTTATACACCAGCTTATTCAAAAACTTTCTTGCCGTTGCGCACGAACGGCATTTTCACCACACGCACGTCGGTCAGCGTGCCGCGCAGGTCAACCTGGGCGGTGGCGCCGGTGGCAGCCGGGACGCGGGCGATGGCGATGGAGTGTTTCAGGGTCGGCGAGAAGGTGCCGCTGGTGATGATGCCTTCGGCACCGTCGACCACGACCTTCTGGCCTTCGCGCAGCACGCCGCGGCCTTCCAGCACCAGACCGACCTGCTTCATCGGGACGCCGGCGGCTTTTTGCGCGGCCAGTGCCTTGCGGCCGATGAAGTCGCGCTCTTCCGGGTTCCAGGCGATGGTCCAGCCCATGCCGGCCTGCAGCGGCGACACGGTTTCGTCCATGTCGTGGCCGTACAGGTTCATGCCGGCTTCCAGACGCAGGGTGTCGCGCGCGCCCAGACCGATCGGCGCCACGCCGGCGGCTTTCAGTTCGTTGAAGAAGGTGATGGCCTGATCGGCCGGGATCATGATTTCGAGGCCGTCTTCACCGGTGTAGCCGGTGCGGGCGTAGAACCAGTCGCCGGACGGCAGACCCTGGAACACTTTCAGTGCCTGGATCTGCTCGGCCAGGGCTGGCTTCACGCTGCACACCTTGGCAATCGCGGTCGGGCCTTGCACGGCCAGCATGGCCAGGTCGCGGCGCACTTGCAGCTGCACGTCGAAACCGGCGGACTGCTTGTCCATCCACGCCAGGTCTTTTTCGGTGGTGCCGGCATTGATCACCATGCGGTAGCCGGTGGCGGTCAGGTACACGATCAGGTCGTCGACCACGCCGCCATCGTCGTTGAGCATGCCGGAGTACAGCGCCTTGCCTTCGAAGCCGAGCTTGGCCACGTCGTTGGCGATCAGCTTTTGCAGCCAGACCTTGGCGTCGCTGCCACTGATATCGACCACGGTCATGTGCGACACGTCGAACATGCCGGCGTCACTACGCACGATCTCGTGCTCTTTCAGCTGCGAGCCGTAGTGGATCGGCATTTCCCAGCCGGCGAAATCAACCATCTTCGCGCCGGAAGCGACGTGGGCATCAAATAAAGGGGTACGTTTCGGGGCCGTCATTGCAAGTCCTTAGGAGTGAGATTTGTCCCTACCTCACACCCCTCTGTCCCTGCACCTGAGATTTTCCGGCATTGCGCCGTTAGCCCCTTCGGTGGGCGCTGTACGCGCCGCTCTCCAGATTCTGCGGGCCGGTTACGGCCCGATTCTTGCAGTCCTTTTGCCTGAGCGATTGCGGGTGCACTTGCGCCTTCGGCGGCGGCGTCCGGTTTGGTCCGGCGCGGCTCTCTCCTGCGGAATGGGCGCATTATCAGCGCAGCCATGGCGCTTGGCAAGTCGGGTTTTGCAACAGGATCAGACACTTGGCGCAAAGAAGGTTGGCCGCAACGCCGGAAGGGCTTTGCGGCCAACCTTTTAGCGGCGTTTTATGCTTTTACGATATTTTCACGCAGTTGCCACAAATACACCGGCAGCCCGGCCAGCAGCAACAGCACGCCCCACATCACCACCTCGGCACCGGAGCCAAAAATGGTCCACAGCGCGAACACGAAGCCGCCGCCGGAGAACGCCAGCGGCGCCAGCCAGTCGCGGGGATGGAACTGGCGTTGGCGCTGCAGCATCACCGCCAACAGCGCCATCGCGCAGAACGCGTACGGCAGCAAGGTGGTGGCGGTGGCCAGCAAAATCACGAACTCGAAGATCTGCACCCCGCTGTCGCCGCCGGCGTACTTGCACGCCAGCAGGATGGTGACCAGCAGCGTGGACAGCAGCAGGCCGACGATGGGCACGCCGGCCGCGTTCTCGCGCTTGAAGAAGGCCGGGAACAGCTTGTCGCGCGCGGCGGCGGCCGGGATGTGGCCCTGCATCAGGCACCAGCCGTTGAGCGCGCCAAAGCAGGAAATCACCGCACCGAGGCCGACGGCGTAGTACGCCCAATCGCCCCACAGGCTGCGCGCGGCATCGGCAAACGGTGCCGCCGATGCGGCCAACGTCGCCGCCGGCATCAGCCCCTGCAACGCGACAGTGCTGGCGATGTACAGCGCGGCGGCAAGCAGCGTGCCCAGCACCGTGGCGCGCGGGATGGTGCGCTCCGGCCGCTCGACGTCACCGGCCGGCACCGACGCCGACTCCAGCCCGAGGAAGGCCCACAGCGTCAGCGCCATGGTCGCCGGGATCGCCTCCGACAGCGGCTTGTGCTGCGGGTTGAACACGACAAAATCGGGGTTGAGGTACAGCAGGCCGGCGACGGTGACCCCGGCCAGCGGCAGCAGCTTGATCAGGGTGGTGACGATCGCCACCCGGCCGGAGCTTTGCGCGCCGCGACTGTTGATCCACGTCACCAGCCAGATCAGGCCGATGGCGGTGGCGCCGGCGGCGAGGTTGCTGTCGTTCAGCTGCGGGAAGAACACCCCCAGATAGCTGACGCCGGCCACGGTCAGCGCGGCATTGCCGGCCCACAGCGCGATCCAGTAGCCCCAGGCGATGAGGAAGCCGGCGAAATCGCCGAAGCCTTCGTGGATGTAGGCATACGGGCCGCCGGCCTTGTGCGGCAGCAGCGTCGCCAGCCGCGCGAACACCAGCGCGAGGCAGATCGCGCCCAGCGAGGTGATCACCCAGCCGATCAGCGAGGCGCCGCCGTACTGCGCCAGCGACGCCGGCAGCAGGAACACACCGGAGCCGATCATGTTGCCCACCACCAGCGCGGTGCACATCCAGATGCCGAGTTTGCCTTTGGCGGCGGTTTGCGGAGCGTGACTCATGCAGCCCTCCTTGCGGAAGAACGCTGCGATAAACGGGAAAACGGGCACGGCGCGGCGGCCGTGCAAGCGATGAAATCCTGCATGATTATTCGAGGGTCCTGAATGGGCGGCGCGGCCGCTTTGCTCTGTCTGCGTGCCGCCGCCTGGCAGCGGCACCCTGGCAACCTGTTCCGGTTGCTCTGTCATGACAAACGGGCCTCGAAAGAGGCCCGTCTGGCGAAAGGGTGGCGATTGTATACCAAGTTCACTATGCAATGACGATAGGTCCCGCCGGCACCCGCGCCAGCTGCCAGTGGCCGCGCGCCCACTGCCACAGCTCGGCCACGTCGCCCGCCTCCGCTGGCGGCGCATGCCCCAGCCGCGTCAGCGCCTGCCGCAGCCCGGCGGCGGCCGACCTGGCGTCGATCGCCGGCGCCAGCGTCTGTTTCGACAGCTTCTCGCCGGCGGCGTTGACCATCAGCGGCAGGTGGCAGTGCGTCACCGCCGGCCCGCCCAGCTTCTGCCGCAGCCACAGCTGGCGCGGCGTGGACACCAGCAGGTCGGCCCCGCGCACGATGTCGGTCATGCCCTGCGCGATGTCGTCCACCACCACCGCCAGCTGGTAGGCCCAGAAGCCGTCGGCGCGCAGCAGCACGAAATCGCCGATCTCGCTTTGCAGATGCTGGCCGTACTCGCCCTGCAAGCGGTCGTGAAACACGGTCAGGCTGTCGTCCACCCGCAGCCGCCACGCGCGCGCGCTGCGCCCCGGCGCCACGCCGTGACGGCAGGTGCCGGGATAGACCATGCCGTCGGCGCCGTGACGGCCGGCGGCGGCGATCTCCTTGCGCGTGCAGGCGCAGCCATAGGCGTCACCCTGCGCCACCAGCTGCGCCAGCGCCGCGCGATACCGCTCGTGGCGGTCGTGCTGGTACACCAGCTCGCCGTCCCACTCGAAGCCGAAGGCCTGCAGCGTACGCAGGATGGCGTCGGCGGCGCCGGGCATCTCGCGCGGCGGGTCGAGGTCCTCCATGCGCAGCCACCACTCGCCGCCGTGGCGCTTGGCCTCCAGATAACTGCCGACTGCGGTGGTCAGCGAGCCGGCGTGCAAGAGGCCGGTGGGGCTGGGCGCAAAGCGGCCGCGATAGGGCAAAACGGGAACGGGAGCAGTGACGGACATGGCAGGAGCAGCGAAAATAGGGAGAGACGACTAAAATGTTGACTAAACGACTCAAGCATTACCCCGGACACCCACATCCATTAAAAGGAGCGCGCCCAGATGACGCACGTTGTAACCGAAGCCTGCATCAAATGTAAATACACCGACTGCGTCGATGTCTGTCCGGTGGACTGCTTCCACGCCGGCCCCAACTTCCTGGTGATCGACCCCGACGAGTGCATCGACTGCACGCTGTGCGTGGCAGAGTGCCCGGCAGAGGCGATCTTCGCCGAGGAAGACCTACCGTCCGACCAGCAGGACTTCATCGCCATCAACGCCGAGCTGACGCCGCTGTGGCCGGTGCTGTCCGCCAAGATCGACGCGCTGCCCGACCACGCCGACTGGCTGCCGGTGAAGGACAAGCGCCACCTGCTGGAACGCTGAACGGCAGCACGCCGGTGAGTCGCCGCTGCGGCCAACGTTGGCCGCAGCCGGCCGCGCCATGCGACAATGGCCGGCCATTTCCTTAACCTGACACCGCCATGTCCGATCATCCTGCCGCCATCCTGTTGATGGGCCCCACCGCCTCCGGCAAGACCGGCCTCGCGCTGGCGCTGGCCGAGCGTTTCCCGGTCGAAATCATCAGCGTCGATTCCGCGCTGGTCTACCGCGACATGGACATCGGCACCGCCAAACCGACGGCGGCGGAGATGGCGCAGTGCCCGCACCACCTGATCGACATCATCGACCCCACGGACGCCTACTCCGCGGCGCAGTTTCACGCCGACGCCAACCGCCTGATCGCCGACATCAACGCCCGCGGCAAGCTGCCGCTGCTGGTCGGCGGCACCATGCTGTATTTCAAGGCGCTGACCGACGGCCTGTCCGACCTGCCGCAGGCCGATCCGGCGCTGCGCCAGCAGCTGGAAGCCGACGCCGCCCGCCTCGGCTGGCCGGCCATGCACGCGCGTCTCGCTACCCTCGACGCCGTCACCGCCGCCCGCCTCGCCCCCAATGACTCGCAACGCATCCAGCGCGCGCTGGAAATCTGCCTGCTCAGCGGCGAGACCATGTCGGCGCTGCTGGCACGCGGCCGCGACGACGCCGCGCGCGGCAACCTGCTGCGGCTGGCACTGAATCCGGACGAACGCAGCTGGCTGCACCAGCGCATCGCGCTACGCTTCCACATCATGCTGGAGCAGGGTTTCCTCGACGAGGTCAGCCGCATCCGCGAACGTTGGCCGCAGCTGTCGCTGGAGCTGCCGTCGATGCGCTGCGTCGGCTACCGCCAGGCGTGGGAATACCAGGACGGCCTGTACGGCCACGCCGAATTCGTCGAGCGCGGCATCGCCGCCACCCGCCAGCTGGCCAAGCGCCAGATCACCTGGCTGCGCAGCATGGCGGCAGACAACCTGAACCTGGCCGCCGACCACGACGACATCCTGAGCCCGGCCTGCCACGCCATCGAACACTGGCTGGCAGCGCAGCGGCAGGACTGAGCGGCGACCGTAGTTAGAACCGCTAACAAAACCTCGCAGAGCACCTGAGCCAAGGCGCGCCGACGCAGACAGTACAAGTCGTACGGCAAGGAGGCGCAACGCAGGATCAGGGGGTTTGTTAGCGGCTCTTAGTCCGCCGCCAGCAAGGCCAGCGCCTGCTCGGTCGTCAGCACCCGCGCATACTCGCCATCCAGATTCGCCAGCGCCATCGCGTGCACCTCGTCCGCGCTGCGCGGCCTGCCGTGGTAGTCAGCCTTGGCGAAGGCGAAGGTGGCGTCGCTGACCACCAGCGTGTCGAAGCCGAGATTGCCGGCGCTGCGCGCGGTAGATTCCACCGAGTTGTTGGTGCTGACGCCAACCAGCAGCAGACGGCGAATCCCGCGCACGTGCAGCCCGCGCTCCAGCGCGCTGTGGGTGAAGGCATCGGGCACGTTCTTCTCGAACACCATCTCGCTGTCCAGCGGCTGGAAAGCCGGCTGGAACGCGGCGGCGCTCTGGCCGGGCCAGAACAGCGAGCCCGGCGTGCGCGACATGTGGCGTACGTGGATCACCGGGTGACCGCCGGCGCGCCAGGCGGCGAGCAGGCGCGCGATATTAGCCTCCGCCAGCGGGTTGTTGCGCTCGCCGGCCTGCGGCAGCGCCATCGCCTGCTGCATGTCGATGATCAGCAAGGCCGGAATCTGTGTTGTCATTATCGGTTTTCCGTGATTAAAAATTTCGCGGCCAAACCTGGCCGCGCTTCGTTCAGGACGGCTGCACCCAATCCTGCCGCAGCAAGGAAAACGCCAGCAGGTCATGATATTGGCCGAGCCAGAATCCGGCCTCGCGCAAACGCCCTTCCTGCACAAAGCCCAAGCCCTGCAGCAGGCGGATGGACGGCAGATTGTCCGGGTGGACCTGGGCCTCGATACGGTTAAGCGCCATGTTCGCAAAGCCCCAGTCCAGCGCCAGCTGCAACGCCTCGCGCATCATGCCCTGCCCGCGATAAGCCGGTGCCAGCTCGTAACCGAGCGTGCAACTGCGCCAGCCACGATTCCACTTGAACAGGCCGCAGCTACCCGCCAGTTGCTGATCGGCCCGCGATTCGACAGCCCAGCGCAGCCACGGATTGGGCAGCTGCTGCCAGCCGATAAAGACCGCCACCTGCGCCTCGGCCTGTGCCAGCGTCTGCAGCGGCTCGGAGCCAAACCATTGCATGGACACGGCATCGCGGTAGATATCAAACAGTGCCGGTGCATCCTGCGGCCGGAATTCGCGCAACGTCAGCCGTGCGCTCTGCAGCGCGGGGAAAGCGCTCATTCCGGCGCCTTGCTGTCCAGCCAGATGGTGACCGGGCCGTCGTTGACCAGCGCCACCTGCATGTCGGCGCCGAACACTCCGGTCGGCACCGGCTTGCCCAGCGCCGCGCCCAGCAACTGCACGAATTCGTCGAACATCGGCGACGACTGCTCCGGCCGCGCTGCACGACTGTAGCCGGGGCGATTGCCCTTTTTGGTGGTGGCGAACAGGGTGAACTGGCTCACCGCCAACACCTCGCCGCCGCAGTCGAGCAGCGAACGGTTCATCACGCCGTCGTCGTCGTTGAAAATGCGCAGCTGGCTGATCTTCTTCACCAGCCACTCGCTGTCGGCGCGGCTGTCCGGCGCCTCGATGCCGACCAGCAGCAACAGCCCGGCCCCGATCGCGCCGGTGACCTGGCCGTCGACGGTGACCGACGCCTCGCGCACTCTTTGTACCAATACTCGCATCATCCCTCCTGAAAAGCGTTTCGGCTCTGCGTTACAATCCCTGCCATTGCGCGTGACAAGGATTGCTATGTTAATGCTTATTTCTCCGGCGAAAACGCTGGATTTCGACACCCCGCCGCGGACGGTACCGTACACGCAGCCGGATTTCCTCGATCACAGCATGGCGCTGATCCGCGTGCTGCGCGACAAGTCGCCGGCCGATATCGGCCAGCTGATGGACATCAGCGATGCGCTGGCGCAACTCAACGTTGGCCGCTACCACGACTGGCAGCCGGATTTCACGCCGGACAATGCCAAGCAGGCGGTGCTGGCGTTCATGGGCGACGTCTACGAGGGGCTGAATGCGGCGTCGCTGAATGCGGCCGAGCACGACTACCTGCAGCGCCACCTGCGCATCCTGTCCGGGCTGTACGGCCTGCTGCGGCCGCTGGACCTGATGCAGCCGTACCGGCTGGAGATGGGCACCCGCCTCGCCAATCCGCGCGGCAAGAACCTGTACGAGTTCTGGGGCACGCTGATCACCGAGGCGCTGAATCGCGAGCTGGCGAAGGAGGCGGCGCCGGTGCTGGTCAACCTCGCGTCGGATGAATACTTCAAGTCGGTGAAGCCGAAGCTGCTTGACGCCAGCGTCGTCACCCCGGTGTTCCAGGACCTGAAGAACGGCCAGTACAAGATCATCAGCTTCTACGCCAAGCGCGCGCGCGGGCTGATGGCACGCTGGGCGACGCAGCGGCAGGTGACAGACGCCGAGCAGCTGAAGGCGTTCGACAGCGAGGGCTATGCCTTCGTGCCGGAGCTGTCCGATGCCCAGACCTGGCTGTTCCGCCGCGACCCGGCAGCGCAATAAGCTGAGTGGGAAACGACGCAGGAAACCACGCGGCCACCCGCTTGCGGCCAACGTTGGCCATGCGCGGCAACGCGAAAGGAGTCCCCGATGCAAGGCAGCTGCCTGTGCGGCACCGTCCGCTATGAAATCGACCGGCTCGACGCGCCGATCACGCATTGCCACTGCCTGACCTGCCAGAAGGCGCACGCGGCGGCATTCGCCAGCACCGCCGGCGTGCTGCGCCAGCACTTCCGCTGGCTGGCCGGGCAGCAGGCGCTGGGCAGCTATGAGTCGTCGCCCGGCAAGCTGCGCCACTTCTGTACGCGCTGCGGCAGCCAGCTGGTGGCGGAGCGCGCCGGCCAGCCGCACGTCATCGTGCGCGTGGCGACGCTGGACGACGACCCCGGCGTCAGCCCGCAGCAGCACATCTGGTGCAGTCACGACCGGCCGTGGCTGGCAAGCGGCGGCCAGCCACAGTTTGCCGAATGGCAACCGGGCCGCGAATGACGGTTGCGGCCAACGTTGGCCGCAAGCGCAGCCGGCGTCAGCCGTGCACCGCGTTGTCCAGCACCGCACCGCGGGCGAAGGCCTGCACATTGCCCAGCGTGGTGCGGGCGATATTGTCCAGCGCCTCGCGGGTGAGGAAGCCCTGGTGCGAGGTAATCAGCACATTGGGGAAGGTCAGCAGCCGCGCCAGCTGGTCGTCCTGCAGCCCGGCCTCGGACAGGTTTTCAAAGAACACGCCCTCTTCCATCTCGTAGACATCCAGCCCCACCCCGCCGAGGCGGCCATCCTTCAGCGCCTCGATCAGCGCCGGGGTATCGATCAGCCCGCCGCGGCTGGTGTTGATCAGCAGCGCGCCGCGCTTCATCTGCGCCAGGGTGATGGCGTCGATCAGGTGCCGCGTCGCCGGCAGCAGCGGCAGGTGCAGACTGACGACGTCGGATTCGGCCAGCAGCGTGGCGCGGTCGACATAGCTGAAGCCGAGCTGATTGGCCAGCAGCCGGTCCTGCGCCACGTCGTGAGCCAGCACGCGCATGCCGAAGCCGCGGGCGATGCCGATCGCCGCCTCGCCGATGCGGCCGGTGCCGATCACGCCAAAGGTCTTGCCGTGCAGGTCAAAGCCGACCAGCCCGTCCAGTGAAAAGTCCATCTCGCGCACCCGCACGTAGGCCTTGTGAATGCGGCGGTTGACCGCCAGCAGCAGCGCAAACGCGTGCTCGGCCACCGCGTGCGGCGAATACGCCGGCACCCGCACCACGCGGATGCCGTGCCGGCTACAGGCCGCCACATCGACACCGTTGAAACCGGCGCAGCGCAGCGCCACCAGCCGCGTACCGCCGGCGGCCAGGCTTGCCACCACCGCCGCGTCCAGCCGGTCGTTCACGAACGGACACACCACCTCGAAGCCGGCGGCCAGCGCCACGGTGTCGCCATTGAGACGCGGCTCGAAAAAGCTCAGCGCAAAACCGTAATCATGATTTGCTAAGGTCAGCGCCTGACGATCGTATTGCTTGCTATCGAAAACGGCGATTTTCATGTGCGGTCTCTCCATGCTGTATCGGATTCGATACAAATCTGCCGTATCAAACGGCACCATTCATTAAAAGCCACTGCAATAACCCCGATGATTTTAAACAGGAAAATCAGAGTCGCGCAGCCTTGATCCAGATCAAGCGGATAAATGGCACGCTTCATGACGTGGTTATACCATGCGTGGCTTGCAGCGTTATCCACCTCCACGATTGCCTAGCCGTCTCAGTGTCCGAATCATGAAAAAGAATCTGCCAGTCCATGATATTGAAGTGCCGTTTACCAGCGGCCTCATTGTTACCCAAACCGATCTCAAGGGCAGCATCACCTACGCCAACGACAGCTTCGTCCAGCTGTCCGGCTTCAGCCGCGAGGAGTTGCTCGGCCAGAACCATAACATCGTGCGCCATCCGGACATGCCACCGGTGCTGTTCGAGGACCTGTGGCAGACGGTGAAGCGCGGCGACTGCTGGCGCGGCCTGGTCAAGAACCGCTGCAAGAACGGCCACTACTACTGGGTCGACGCCTTCGTGGTGCCGGTGAAGGAACGCGGTGCCGTCCGCGGCTACATGTCGGTGCGCAGCCCGGCGCGACCGGAGGCGGTACGCGAGGCGAAACTGCTGTATCCGCAATTGATGCAGGGCAAACCGCTAGCCAAGGCCAAGGCGCCCGGCCGCATGCTGGCCTGGTTCCGCCGCATCCATGTCGCCCTGAGCACGGTGCTGGTGCTTGGCGCCGGCGTGCTGACCGGCGGTGTCGCCGGCGGCGTGATCATCGGTGCCAGTGCATTGTCGACGCTGGGCTGGCTGCTGGCGGAAAAACACCGCCGCGACCACCAGCAGCACCTGCTGGACAGCTGCATGAACATCTCCGAAGGTCGCCTCACCAACGAGCTGGCCATCAACCGCGCCGGCGAACAGGGCAAGCTGGAAACCGCGCTCGCCTACATGCAGGTACACCTCAAGGTAATGCTGGACGAGCTGCAGATGACCGCGCGCGCGCAGGCCGAGGAAACCATGCACATGCAGCAGCGCATCGCCGAGCTGTTCAACCGCATGGCCGCCGGCAACGAAAGCGTCAGCCAGATCAGCAGCGCGGTGGAAGAACTGTCCGCCTCCATCGAACAGGTGGCCGGCCACGCCGAGGAAACCGCCCGCCTCAGCATCGACACCAGCAGCAGCGTGGCGCAGAGCAATGCCGACATGAACACCTCGCAGCAGCGCACGCTGGCGGCGAGCCAGTCGGTGGAGCAGGCGCAGCACATCATCACCGACCTGGCCAGCGCCATCGACAGCATCACCCAGGTGACGCAGACCATCCACGACATCGCCGACCAGACCAACCTGCTGGCGCTGAATGCGGCGATCGAGGCGGCGCGTGCCGGCGAATCCGGCCGCGGCTTCGCCGTGGTCGCCGACGAGGTACGCAAGCTGGCGGAACGCACCAGCCTCAGCACCGACCAGATCAAGCAGCTGATCCACAATGTGCGCGAGGCGGCCAACAGTACCGTCAGCGCCATCGCCACCATCACCGAGCAGACCCGTGCCGGCGCCGAGGCGCAGCTGCGCACCACCGCCAAGCTGCAGGGGGTGCAGGACAGCTCGCACAGCGTCAACCAGATGATGCAGGCCATCGCCGGCACCAACGCGCAGCAGTCTGCCGCCGCCGCCCACCTCGCCGAGCGCATGGCCCACATCGCCGAGCAGTTTGCCGAGTCGCACCAGCACATCCGTTCCGCCAATCACGGCATCGAGAAACTGGCCGACCAGGCGGCGCGGGTCTCGGCGCTGGCCGCCCACTTCGAGGTAGAAGCGGACACCCAGCCCGCCTGAACCCGGCGCGCACACCCGCTACCGCTTGCGGTAGCGGGTTTTTTGCGTACAAAAAGCCGTTGCCATTACCTTTGCCGCTGTCAGATACTAGCTTGTCATTGATATCCGACATTAAACGAAGGGAACAACATGTCCGTACTGAAAGAGTTTCGCGAGTTTGCCATGCGTGGCAACGTCATCGATCTGGCCGTTGGTGTCGTCATCGGCGGTGCTTTTGGTACCATCGTCAAGTCGCTGGTTGATGACGTAATCATGCCGCCGATCGGCCTGCTGATCGGCAACGTCGACTTTGCCAACCTGTTCTTCGTGCTGAAGGAAGGCGCCAAGGCGGCACCGTACGCGTCGGTGGCGGCGGCGAAGGAAGCTGGCGCGGTGACGCTGAACATCGGCCTGTTCATCAACGCGCTGGTCAGCTTCACCATCATCGCTTTTGCCATCTTCATGCTGATCAAGACGTTGAACAAGCTGCAACGCCCGGCGCCGGCGGCACCGGTGGAAGTCACCACCAAGGAGTGCGGCTACTGCCTGTCCAGCATTCCGCTGAAGGCGACGCGCTGCCCGCACTGCACCTCGCAACTGGGCTGATCCGGCCCGGGGTTGGCCGCAACGCTTGCGGCCAACCTTGAAGCGCCTGCCACCATCGCGTACAATCCGCCTCGTCCTGAGGGAGTAGCCGCTCTGCATTACTGACAGAGGCTTGCGTCAACACACTTGGTTCGCCGGGCAATCCGGCAGCACCATGGCGCAAACAGCCGCAAGGCCTGGCAAGACTCATGATTTTCCGGTGCGTAGCGGGGGCTGCGGCAGCGGAGAATCATGTTGTCCGCGCAGCCCCCCGGATCATTTCATGGAAGCCTTCCTGCTCTCTACCGGCATCGTCGCCCTGGCCGAAATCGGCGACAAGACCCAGCTGCTCGCGCTGCTGCTCGCCGCCCGTTTCAAGAAACCGCTACCCATCATCGCCGGCATTTTCGTGGCCACCGTGCTCAACCATTTTGCCGCCGCCTGGCTCGGCCAGATTGCGTCGGCCTACATTACCGACAACCTGCTGCGCTGGGTGCTGGGCATCTCCTTCATCGCCATGGCGCTGTGGATGCTGATTCCGGACAAGCTGGATGACGACATGCCGCTGCTGGACCGCGTCGGCGTGTTCGGCGCCACCGTGATCGCCTTCTTCATGGCCGAGATGGGCGACAAGACGCAGATCGCCACCGTGGCGCTGTCGGCCCGCTTCGACGCGCTGCCGGCGGTGGTGATGGGCACCACGCTGGGCATGATGATCGCCAACGTGCCGGCGGTACTGCTGGGCGAAGTGGCGGCGCGCAAGCTGCCGGTGGCCACCGTGCACCGCATTGCCGCCTGTATCTTCGCGGTACTGGGGGTGGTCACCCTGGTCGGCTTCTAAGCCGCCGCGCCGCCATAAAAAAAGCCGGATCACTGCTCGTGATCCGGCTTTTTGCCATTAGCGTCAGCGCTGGCGTCCTTCGCGGATGCCGGCACGCAGCGTCGCCATCTGCTGCCGGAAATGGCGGCAGTTCTGGCACAGCAGCAGGTGGAACTGCAGGCTGACCTGTTCATAGCGGCTGAGCTTGCGATCCATGGCGTCGGAGATCAGCCGGCTGGCCTCGCGGCAACTGAGCATCATGCGTTTTCCCCCTGCAGCCAGCGCAGCTGCAAACATTCGCGCAGGCTCATCCGTGCGCGATACAGCATCACCGAACAGTTGGTCGCGCTGATCTCCAGATTCTGACAAATTTCGCTGATTTCCATGTCCAGCACCTCGCGCATGGCAAACACCAGCGCGGTGCGCCGCGGCATCGCCTCGGCACAGCGCGCGTACACCTGCCAGAACTGGGCGGCCAGCAGCGACTGTTCCGGCGCGCCCCAGGCGCTGACCTTTTCCTGCCAGTGGCCGCTGGCGCTGAACAGGCCGTCCAGGTCGCTGTCGTCGAGATCCTCGGACAGGTCGGTGGCCACCTCGCGGTGCTGCTTGCGCACGATGTCGATCAGCTTGAAGCGCAGGATGGACGTCAGCCAGGTGCGCAGGCTGGCCTTGCCGGCAAAGCGCTCGCGCGCCTCCAGCGCCGCCAGCAGCGCGTCCTGTACCGCGTCCTCGGCGGCGGCACTGTCGCGCAGCTGTGCCAGCGCAAAGCGCAGCAGGTAGGGCCGTTCGGCCTCGATCTGTTCAACACTGGGCGGCATGCCGGCTCCCGCGGTTAACGACGGGCACAGTATTCCACGGCTTCGGACAAGCGTTCCACCCCGATCACCTCCAGCCCGTCGATGGCCTGGCGCGGCTTGTTGGCCGCCGGCACGATGGCGCGCTCGAAACCGAGCTTGGCCGCCTCTTTCAGCCGCTCCTGGCCGCGTGTCACCGGCCGCACCTCGCCGGACAGGCCGACCTCGCCGAACACCACCAGCTTCTCCGGCAGCGGCTTGTTACGCAGCGAGGACACCATTGCCAGGATCACCGCCAGGTCGGCGGCCGGCTCGTTGATCTTGACGCCGCCCACCGCATTGAGGAACACATCCTGATCAAAGCAGGCGATGCCGGCATGGCGGTTGAGCACCGCCATCAGCATCGCCAGCCGGTTCTGCTCCAGCCCGACGGTCAGGCGCTTGGGCTGGAAGCCGTGGGCATCGTCAACCAGCGCCTGGATTTCCACCAGCAACGGCCGCGTGCCCTCCTGCGTCACCAGCACGCAGGAGCCGGACACGTCGTCGCGGTAGCTGGACAGGAAGATCGCCGACGGGTTGGACACCCCCTTCAGGCCGCGGTCGGTCATCGCGAACACGCCCAGCTCGTTGGCAGCGCCGAAACGGTTCTTGATGGCGCGGATCATGCGGTAGCTGGAGTGACTGTCGCCCTCGAAATAGAGCACGGTATCGACGATGTGCTCCAGCACGCGCGGCCCGGCCAGCGAGCCTTCCTTGGTGACATGGCCGACCAGGATGATGGTGATGCCGCTCTGCTTCGCCATCCGCGTCAGCTGCGCCGCACACTCGCGCACCTGTGACACCGAGCCGGGCGCAGACGTCACCTGGTCGGAATACAGCGTCTGGATCGAGTCGATCACCGCCACTTCCGGCATCTCGGTCTGCAGCGTGGCAAGAATGGATTCGAGGCGGATCTCCGACAGCAGCCGCACCCGCGCCGCGTCCACCGCCAGCCGCGAGGCGCGCAGCGCGATCTGCTGCGGCGACTCCTCGCCGGACACGTACAGCACCTTGCGTGTCGAGCCGATGGCGGACAGCGCCTGCAGCAGCAGCGTGGACTTGCCGATGCCGGGGTCGCCGCCGAGCAGCACCACCGCGCCCTTGACGATGCCGCCGCCGAGCACGCGGTCCAGCTCCTCGATGCCGGACGGCTCGCGCGGCACTTCCGCCGCCTGCACCTGCGACAGCTGCTGCACCGGCTGCGTCTGCGCCGTCCAGCTCTGGTAGCGGGCGTTGGCCACCGGGGCCGGCGCGGCCACGGTTTCGGTCAGCGTGTTCCATTCGCCGCAGTGCGGGCACTGGCCCTGCCATTTGGGCGAGCTGCCCGCGCATTGCGTGCATTGATAGAGGGTCTTGTTGAATTTGGCCATGGCGTCTTCAAAAAATGACAAAACCCGTTAGTGCCGGCACTAGCGGGTTGAAACAGGAAATGCGGGGCGTCCCCGCGAGCTGCGTAGCAGGGGTGATTATTTCTTGACCACGGCGGCCGGCTTGCCGAAGGAATCCTCCTGCCCCGCGGCCACCGGCGGCGCGCTCTGCTCGTTGATCAGGCTGAGCAGACGCTGCTCCGAAGGCGACGGGCCGCTGGGTTTGGGCTTGGCCTCGGACTGTTCGTTGCGGCGGATGGTCGACAGGATCGCCTCCACTTGCGGGTCGTTGCGCGCCAGTTCGTCGGCTTCATCGCTGGTCAGTGGGTGCCGCTTCGCCAGCGGTGCCAGCGAGGCTACGGCTGGCTCATTTTTTTTTTGAGCGGCATGTTCCGCCGTTTTTGCACTGCTGCTGTCGACCGCGGCCAGCGGCGCGGACAAGTCCGGCGCCGGCTCCGGTGGCGGCTCCATGGTTTCCAGCTTGTTCTTGGCCATGTATTCGTGCATCTCGCGCCAGCCGGCGTAGATCTGCGCCTTGTCCGCGTCCGGATTGCGGGTGTAACACGTCTCCAGCGAGCGGCCGGTCTGGCGGCAGGCGGCGCCGATGGCCTTGTTGGCCTCGGCGGCCAGGCCACTGACATTCATCACCCAGTTACAGCCGCTCAGCAGCGCCAGCGCTGGTAATAACAGATAGGCACGCATACTTGTCCTTGTGGTTTACGACGGACGCAGATCCAGCTCGATGATCTCGCCGCTGCGCCCGGCACTGGCCTGTCCCAGCCAGTACAGCATGTGCGGCATCAGTGCCGCCAGTTCGCCGCGCTCGCTCTTGGCTTCGCCCGGATGGGTGCGGGTGCGCTGCGGCGAGTTGACCGGCCCCGGCACCAGCAGGTTGGCGCGCAGCTGTGGCCACACGTCCCACTCGTTGGCGGCGACTTTCACCAGATAGCCCAGCCCGGCCTTGGAGGCGCCAAAGGCACCCCAGAACGGCCCCGGACGCTGACCGTGGGTCTCGCCGACGAATACCACGCTGGCGTCGGCCGCCTGCTTCAAGAGCGGCAGGCAGGCGCGGGTCAGCGCGAACGGTGCCACGGTGTTGATGCGGTACTGGTTCATCCACTCGTCGATGCGCTGGTCCACCAGCGGCGACAGCGCATAGAAGTGCGAGGCGCAGTGCACGATGCCATCCAGCCGTCCCACCGCCTGCTTGATCTGGAACGCCAGGGTATTGAATTCGTCGTCGCTGGCCTTGAGCAGGTCCAGCGGAATCGCCAGCGGCTCCGGCAGGCCGGCCGCCACGATCTCGTCGTACACCTTTTCCAGGCCCTTCACGCTGCGCGCCAGCAATACCACGGTGGCGCCATGGCGCGCGGCGGCCAGCGCCGTCTCGCGGCCGATACCTTGCGTTGCCCCGGTCACCAGCACCACGCGGCCAGCGAGATAATCTTTGTCAAACGTTTGCATCATGTTCTTTTTTCCAGTCCTGCATGAGGGCATGGGCGCTGGCGATGCCGCTGCGGACGGCGCCTTCGAGCGTCGCCGGATAGTCGGCACACAACCAGTCACCCGCGAGATAGCCGGATTTTACGCCAAGTCGCGGCGCCGGGCGCGCAAGGCCAACATTGGCCGCAAAGGTCGCGCGCTGTTCGGTGATCTGCCAGCTGGCCGCCAATGGCGGCAAGTCCGGCACATGCTGCTGCAATTCGGCCAGCACCCGCGCCGTCAGCGCCGCGCGCGACAGCGTGTCGTGCTCGCCGGCGGCGCTGATCACCACCGCCACCAGCCCGGCCTCGCCGGTCAGCGCCTCGCGATCGAACCACCACTGGCCGATGCCGCGCTGCAAGCCGGTCATCGCCTGCGGCAGGCGCACCCTGCCCTCGAAACGCAGGTATAGGGTACTTATCGGCTGGTATTGCCACGCCTTGAGCATGGCGGACAGTTTTTCGTCCGCCGCCAGCGCGGCGGCGTGATACGGCGCGGTGGCAATCAGCACCACATCGAACGCGTCGCCGTCCACCAGCGGCCGCGCCGCGTGCCAGTCGATGTGCCGCACCCGCTGCCCGAGGCGCAGCTGCGCGCCGGCGCCGGCCAGCCACTGTAGCGCCGGCTCGGCGAACAGCGCGCTCAGGTCGGTGCGCGGCAGCAGCAGGCGGCTGGCGTTAGCTTGCGCGGCGCCGAGGCTGTCGCGCAGCACATTGGCCAGCAGCTGCATCGACGCCTGCGCCGGCGGCGTATTCAGCGTCGCCAGGATCAGCGGCGTCCAGAATCCGTCCAGCACGGCGCTGGACTGGCCACGCTGCCGCAGCCAGTCCAGCGCCGCGACATCCTGCCCGATCCGCCAGCGCCGCACCCTGAGCTGGGTCAATAGCCGTGCCAGTGCCAGCTTGTCGCGCCAGCCCAGCCCCCTGGCACGACACAGCCCGGCCAGCATATGCCACGGCGCCGGCCAGTCCGGGCAGTGCAGCTGCACGCCGTCGATCTGGTGCCAGCGCAGCGGCTGGCTGGCCAGTGCCTGCGCCGGATCGACGCCCACCTGCCGCATCAGGCGCAGCGATTCGCGGTAGGCGCCGATCAGGATGTGCTGGCCGTTGTCCAGCGCCATGCCGTCCAGCGGTACGCGGCGGGCGCGACCGCCGGCGATCTTGCCGGCCTCGAACAGCACCACGTTGGCCGCAGGCGCCAGTGTGATGGCGGCGGCGAGGCCGGCCCAGCCGGCGCCGATGACGGCGACGCGTGGTGTCAAGGCTTGTAGCCGAAGGTCCAGGTTTTCCACGCCAGCCAGATCTTGCGCCCCGGCGACAGCGACAACCGCTGGTTGAGCACCTTGCCCGGGCCGTCCAGCGCGATCTCGTCCAGCGTGGCGCGGTAGATCGCCGCCATCACCAGGCCGATGCGCTGCGCCTTGCGGTCCGCCGCCGGCAGCAGCTCCCACGCTTTGCGGTAGTGCTGGTGCGCGCGCTCGATCTGGAAGCGCATCAGCTCCTCGAACTGCGGCGACTCACGATAGGCCAGCACCTCGGACGCCGGCACGCCGAAGCGCTGCAGGTCTTCCACCGGCAGGTACAGCCGGCCGCGGCGCGCGTCCTCGCCGACATCGCGGATGATGTTGGTGAGCTGGAACGCCAGCCCCAGCTCGTGCGCGTACTTCAGCGTGGCGCGGTCGGTATAGCCGAAAATCTGCGCCGACAGCTGGCCGACCACGCCGGCGACGCGGTGGCAGTACAGCTGCAGGTCGGCAAAGCGGTTGTAGCGTGGCACGTCCAGGTCCATCTGCATGCCGTCGATGATCTCCGCCAGCCACGCCTGCGGCAGCTCGAAGCGTGCCACGTGCGGCTTGAGTGCCAGCATCACCGGATGGCTGGGCGTGCCGTGGTACAGCGCCGCCAGCTCGGTGCGCCACCACGCCAGCGTGGTGCGCGCCACGTTGTCGTCGTGGATCTCGTCCACCACGTCGTCCACCTCGCGGCAGAACGCGTACAGCGCCACCATCGCGTCACGCTGTTGCGGCGGCAGGTAGCGGAAGCTGGCGTAAAAACTGGAGCCGCTCTGCTTTGCCTTGTCTTCACAATATTGCTGCGGGGTCACGCCCGTCTCCTCTTGTTTTTGCCGGAACGCGCGCTCAGCGCCTTCCAGATGATCGCCAGCCAGTCACGGCTGGTCAGCACCGGCCGCTGCGTGAATACGTCACCGCGCGCGTCGTGTATCTTTTTCAGGATGCGCTCGCCGCCGAGCACGATCAGGCGCAGCTCCCAGCCCAGCCGCCCCTTCAGCTTCAGCGCCAGCGGCGAGCCGGCCTCCAGCATGGCGAGCGCCCGCTTCACTTCCTTGTCCATCAGCATCGGCCACACCCCGCCGGCGTCGCCGCGCGCGATCTGATCTTCGCTGACGCGGAATTTTGCCAGATCGTCTTGCGGGATGTAGACGCGGCCCTTTTGCCAGTCGATGGCCACGTCCTGCCAGAAGTTGATCAGCTGCAACGCGGTGCAGATGCCGTCCGACATCGCGAGGCTGCGCGGATCACGCTCGCCGTACAGCGCCAGCATCAGGCGCCCGACAGGGTTGGCCGAGCAGCGGCAGTAGTCGACCAGCTCGGCAAAGTCCTGGTAGCGCGTCTTTTCCACGTCCTGGCTGAACGCCGACAGCAAGTCGTAAAACGGCGCCAGCGGCAGTTGGTAGTCGGCGATCACCCGTGCCAGATCCTGCATCAGCGGCAGCTGTGGCGCGGTGCCGGCCTCGATGCGCGCCAGCTCGTCGCGCAGCGCCTGCAATGCGGCCAACCTTTGCGCCGGCTGGGCATCGCCCTCGTCGGCGATATCGTCGGCATGACGGGCAAAGTGATAGATCACGTGCACCGCGCGGCGCATGCGCCGCGGCAGCAGGAGGGAACCGACCGGGAAATTCTCGTAATGACCAACCGACATTGCCTGCGCACCGCCCGTCAACAAAAGCGGCATTATAAAGCAAGCCGGCGGCGGGCTTGCTTTATTGCGCGGCAGCCGTGCGCCTGCACTGGCGCACCATAAAGCCTGCGCTGGCGTGCTATCCCGCCGGGCAGCGCCTTCCTACGATGACTCCAGGCCATCAGGCTGATAACAAAGGAGACAATCGTGGCAACAATCATCAATCAAGCACAGCGGCACGACGACCCGGACTTCACCCGCAGCGCGGTGCCGGCCGATGCGCGCATGGGGCGACTGGGGCTGAGCATGGCGTGGTGGTCGGTGTGCAGCGCGATGTTCTGGCTGGTGGTCTCGGCCACGCTGGCGCTGAACTACGGCACCGTCAACACGCTGATCGGCCTCGCGCTGTCGGCACTGTGCTACAGCGTGATCAACGGCATCATCACCCGCTACGCGATCCGCAGCGGGCTGTCGGTGGGGCTGTTCTCGCGCATCCTGTTCGGCAACTCCGGCGCCTCGCTGGCGACGCTGATCTTCTTCGCCACCGCCATCTACTACGCGGTGTTCGAGGGCTCGGTGATCGCGGTCGCCATCCAGCACATGTTTCCGGCGCTGTCGATCGAGCACGCCTATCTGCTGGTGGTGGTGTACAGCGTGCCGCTGGTGCTGGGCAGCGTGCAGCGCTGGCTGGACAAGCTCAATGGCGTGCTGCTGCCGTTCTACCTGTCGGGCCTGGCCGCCGCGGTGATCCTGACCATCAGCGAGTACGGCTACAGCGACGCCTGGCTGCAGCTAGCCCCGGCCGGCGGCGCGCCGGCCGACGGCTGGTGGCACTGCTTCAGCTACTTCATGGGGGTGTGGATCCTGATGATGTACACCTGGGACTACGCCCGCTTCGGCAAGAACGAAGACAGCGACTATCACGCCCGTTTCAACTTCGGCCTGCCGTTCTACCTGTTCACCTTCCTGCTCAACGGCGTGGTCGGTATCTTCCTCGCCGCCAGCATTCCGACCAGCGGCGGCGTCAGCGAGGTATCGGTGGTGCTGGCGCTGTTGAAACTGATGGGCTGGGTCGGGCTGGCCTTTGTCTGGGTCAGCCAGACGCGCATCAACACCGCCAACTTCTACCTCGCCACCGTCAACATGCAGACCTTCTTCGACAAGAGCTGCGGCCTGCGCCTGCCCAAGGCGGCGTGGGGCGTGGTGGTCGGCGCCATCGTCTACCTGCTGATGCTGGGCAATGTGTTCAGCGTCATCCTGCAGGCGCTGGCCTACCAGGGCATCTTCGTGGTGGCGTGGGTCGGCATCGCGCTGGCCCACATCCTCAGCCACCCTGCGGCCAACCTTGCGCCGGACGATAACAAGGCGGTGCGTCGCGAGGGCATCAGCGCCTGGTTTGTCGCCGCCGGCTGCGGCATCGCGCTGCTGGAGAGCGGCGGCCTGCTGGCCAGCTTCTCGGCGCCGGCCACCGCGCTGGTGTCGTTCGGGCTGTACCGCTACCTGCAGCAGCTGTCGCAAAGCCGCCTGGCCGCGGCGCAGGGCGGCTGAGCGCGCCGTTCCCGCTTCATTTTTACCGTCTTCACTCCTCTTTTCCCCGCACCTGGCTGCGGGGGTTTTTTTGTCGCCACACACTGCACTGGCAGACCAGATTTCCTGCGCGCTGGTGCAAGCCGCTGGCCGGACAAGTTCTTACCGTAGCAGTCAGGCAACAGGCATTGCTGCCCCCCAGAAAACGGAGACACACCATGACACAAGCGCATCAAGTCCCAGCCGTGATCGACCCGATCACGCTGGCCGTGGTCCGCGGCGCACTGGAAACCGCGCAACGCGAAATGACGCTGACGCTGGAGAAAACCGGCCGCTCCAGCGTATTCAACCTGGCACACGACTACAGCAACGCGCTGTTCGACAACCTGCCGGAAATGATCCTGCAGGGCCAGGACATCCCCATCCACCTCGGCTCGCTGATCCCGGCGATGAAGGCGGTGGCCGACTTCTTCGGCGACGACATCCACGAAGGCGACGTGATCTACCACAACGACCCGGTGTACCAGGGCAGCCACATCCTCGACTGCTGCATGTACAAGCCGGTGTTTTACCAGGGCGAGCTGGTGTTCTGGGCGGTGTGCAAGGGCCACCTCACCGACATCGGCGGCCCGGTACCGGCCGGCTACAACCCGGACGCAAAAGAGATCTACGCCGAGGGCCTGCGCATCCCGCCGGTGAAGTTGTGGGACCAGGGCCGCCGCCGCGACGACGTGGTCAACCTGCTGCTGTGCAATATGCGCGCCCGCCGCGACCAGGAAGGCGATCTGAACGCCCAGTTCGGTGCCTGCCGCGTCGGCGAGCGCAACCTGCTGGCGCTCTTGGACAAGTACGGCCTCGCCACCGTGCGCGCCGCCATCGCCGAGCTGAAGGACATGGCCGACCGCCACATGCGCTCGCTGATCCGCTCCATTCCCGACGGCACTTACCACGGCGAGGCGGTGCTGGAAGACGCCGGCCACGGCTACGGCGAACTGACCATCAAGACCCAGGTCACCGTCAGCGGCGACAAGGTGCACATCAGCGTGCAAAGCCCGCCGCAGATCCCCTACTTCATCAACTCCTACGCCGGCAACTCGATGTCCGGCGTCTACCTCGGGCTGATGATGTTCGCGCAGGTGCCGCCGCCGTACAACGCCGGGCTGTACCGTTGCGTATCGGTCGATCTCGGCGCCCACGGCACGCTGTGCAACGCCGCCGAGCCGGCGCCGCACGTCAACTGCACCACCACGCCGATGGAAACGCTGACCGACGCGGTGCGCATGGCGTTCGAGGCCGCCGCGCCGGAGCGCGTCACCGCCTCCTGGGGTCACGCCAGCGGCATCAACATCGCCGGCATCAACCCCGCCACCGGCGAGCAATACGTGACCATGGTGCTGGCCTCCATCATCTCCGGCGCCGGCGCCACCCAGTACATGGACGGCTGGCACGCCTGCGGCCCGCTGTGCTGCTTTGGCGCGCTCAGCTCCGGCGACATCGAGCTGCTGGAATACGCCTACCCGATCATCATCCACCGCTACGGCCTGCTGCAGGACAGCGGTGGCGCCGGCGCGCACCGCGGCGGCAGCGGCACGGTGTGGGAAGTGGAGCCGCGCGGCCACGACATGACGGTGATCGCCTTCGGCGAAGGCCGCCAGATCCCGACCATGGGCGCCGCCGGCGCGCACGACGTGCTGCTCGACAAGAAGCTCGGCCGCCTGGAAGTGGAACACGACGGCGCGCTGACCGTGCACCGCCACAACGTGATCACCACCCTCAAGCCCGGCCAGCGTGCGCGCAACATCAACCCCGGCGGCGGTGGCTACGGCCTGCCGTGGCAGCGGCCGCCGGCGCAGGTACTGGCCGACCTGAAGAACGGGCTGATCTCAAGGTTGGCCGCACGCGAGGAATACGGCGTGGTCATCGCCGATGACAGCCTGCATATCGACGACGCCGCCACCACCGCGCTGCGTCAGCAACTGAACCTGGGAGCATCAGCATGAAACAGCGATTCCGTTTGGGCGTGGACGCCGGCGGCACCTTTACCGACTTCGTGCTGGCCGAGCACAACGGCCCGCTACGCCTGTTCAAGAGCCCATCGACGCCGGAAGACGGCACCAAGGCCATCGCCGCCGGCCTGCAGCAGATGGCCGAGGCGCTGGACATGCCGGTCGGCGACATCATCCAGAACTGCGACCTGTGCATCAACGGCACCACCGTGGCGCTGAACGCGCTGATCGAGCTGAAAGGCGTGAAGGTGGGCCTGCTGTGCACCGCCGGCCACGAGGACAGCATCGAGATCCGCCTCGGCCACAAGGAAGAAGGCTACCGCTACGACGCCAGCTACCCGCCGGCACCGCAGCTGGTGCCGCGCCACCTGCGCCGCCCGGTGCGCGGCCGCGTGCTGGCCGACGGCAGCGAGCACGAGGCGCTGAACGAGGACGACATCCTCGCCGCCATCGAACACTTCCGCGCCGAGGGCGTCGAGAGCGTGGCGATCTCCTTCGTGTGGTCGGTGCGCAACCCGGCGCACGAGCAGCGCGCCCGCGAGCTGGTGGCGCAGCACCTGCCCGGCGTGTTCGTGTGCAGCGGCAGCGAGGTCTACCCGCAGGTGCGCGAGTACACCCGCACCTCCACCACCATCGTCAACGCCTACCTCAGCCCGGTGATGGGCCGCTACGTGCAGCGCATCGACCAGTTCTTCGCCGAGCTGGGCGCCCACAGCCCGGTACGCTACTTCCAGTCCAACGGCGGGCTGGCGGTCGGCAACATCATGCGCGAGCGGGCGGTGAACGCGATCAACTCCGGGCCGGCGTCGGCACCACAGGCCGGGCTGTACATCGCCAGGCCGTTCGGCATCGACAACGTGATCACCGTCGACATGGGCGGCACGTCGTTCGACATCACGCTGGCCAAGGACGGCCAGACCAACCTCAACCGCAACATCGACTTCCTGCGCCACCGCATCGGCGTGCCGATGATCCACGTCGAGACGCTGGGCGCCGGCGGCGGCTCCATCGCGCACATCAACACCTTCGGCATGCTGGAAGTCGGCCCGCACAGCGCCGGCGCCAGCCCCGGCCCGGCCTGCTACGGCAAGGGCGGCGAGCGCGCCACCGTCACCGACGCCAACCTGGCGCTGGGCTACCTGCGCCCGGACGCGGTGCTGGGCGGCAGCATCCGCCTCGACCAGCCGAAGGCACGCGCCGCGATTGCGGCCAACGTGGCCGAGCCGCTGGGCATCAGCGTCGAGCGCGCCGCCTACGGCATCAGCACGCTGGTGAACATGAACATGGCCAACGGCATCCGCCGCATCTCTATCGAACAGGGCTACGACCCGCGCGACTTCGCGCTGATCTGCGCCGGTGGCGCCACCGGCATGCACATCACCGCGCTGGCGGAGGAGCTGGGTATCCATACCGTACTGGTGCCGAAATTCGCGTCCTGCCTGTGCGCGTTCGGGCAGGTGATTTCCGACGTGAAGTACAACTTCCTTGCCAGCGCGCCAATGCGGCTGCACCGCGAGGCCGATCTCGCCACGCTGAACCGGCTGTTCGACGACATGGAGGCCAAGGGCCGCAGTCACCTGCGCGCCGACGGTTTTGACGACGGCAACATCCGCGTGCACCGCAGCCTGGAGATGCGCTACCAGGGCCAGATCCACGAGTGCACGGTGGAGATCGCCAACGGCGAGATCACGCCAGACGGCGCCGAACAGATCCTGCAGGCCTTCCATGCGCGCCATGAGGCGCTGTTCACCTACAGCGAACCGCACAACCCGGTGGAGCTGGTCAACCTGGAGTGCACCGTCAGCGGCCTGGTCGACAAGCCGGCGCTGCCGAACCTGGCATCCGGCGAGGATGGCGTGGCGCAGGCGCACGACGGCTTCCGGGCGATGCTTTTTGACGACAGTGGCCGCTGGGTGGAAACACCGGTCTATCGCGGCGAACAACTGAAGGCCGGCAACCGTATCGTCGGCCCCGCCGCCATCGAGGAGCCGACCACCACCGTCATCATCCGCCCCGGCTGGCAGGCGGTGCTGCACGAGTCCGGCAGTTATCAACTGACACGCTGGGCAGAATAGGCAATGATGCAATGTCGACTGCGGCCAACGTTGCAGTCGGCCCATGTGATGAGCGCCGGCAACCTGCCGGCCGCCACACCCGCGCATCCTGTCGCAACGACGACGGGCGGACTCGATCCCGGGGTGGCACCAGAGGAGACGACACATGATGCAGCACTACTCGACCTCCGCCGCCGCGCCGGCGGAGCGCCATCGCCGCTGGCAGGAAATTATCGGCCAGACCTATTTCAACCTGCAGCTGGATTTTCTCGATCCGGCGCGCTTCGAGGGCGACCTCAGCTGCTGGCAGCTGGGGCAGCAGTCGCTGTCGCGGCTCAGCAGCGGCCCGCTCAGCTACCGCCGCGTGCGCGGCGAGATGCACGACACCGCCGAGGAGCAGTTCCTGGTGTCGCTGCCGCGGCAGAGCGCCATCTTTTTCAGCCAGATGGGACGCGAGGCGCACTGCGGCGCCGGCCATTTCATCCTCGAACGCAGCAACGATCCCTACGAATTCCACCACACCCGCGCCAACAACCTGTGGGTGCTGAAAATCCCCGGCCACCTGCTGCGCGCGCGGCTGCGCAATCCGGAGCGCTACTGCGCGGTGACCTTTGACGGCAGCCACAGCATCGGCGCGCTGTTTGCCGACTACCTCGGCGCGGTCGGGCGACGGCTGGAACAGGGCGACGACTGCCTGCACCCGCTGGTCGGCCAGCAGCTGCTGGAGCTGTTCGTCGCCGCCACCGAAGGCAACCCGGCGGTGCTCGATTCGCAGGCCTCCTGCGTGCGCGCCGCGCACCTGAACCGCATCGAGCGCTACGTACGCGCCAATCTGGCCGATACCCGCCTGGCCCCGGAGCAGATCGCCGGCGCCTGCCGCATCTCGGTGCGCTACCTGCACGACCTGTTCCGCGACACCGGCCAGACTTTCGGCCTGTGGCTGCGCGAACAGCGGCTGGCGGGCGCACGCCAGGCGCTGGGCAGCCCGCAGCCGCAAACGCTGGCGCAGCTGGCCTACCAGTGGGGTTTTACCGACCAGTCGCATTTTTCACGGGTGTTCAAGCAGCGCTACGGCTGTACCCCGCGCGAGGAGCGCGAGCGGCTGCAGGCGGCACGCTTGGGCAAGGCGCACTAGCGGTATCAAGCCGGCAGACTAAGGGATGTCGGGCGCCGGCTGACTGGCGCCGTTGAATGCAGCCGCGTCACGCAGCCGGCGCATAGCCGCGCAGGAACACGGCCACAGCATCTTGAACGGATTGTGAAACTTGTGCTGGCGTAGGCGGCTCACTGGCGGCACCAAGCAGGTGCTGCTGGTATTCCGACTCCAGCATGCCCAGCAGATGGGCGGCCGCGGTGTCGGGCTTTGCCCGGCGCAGCTGGCCGGCCTCCATTTCTGTCGCCAGGAAAGCGGCCAGTTTTGCGATTTCCTGGGCAAGCCCCTTGTCGAACAGCAGGGCCCCGATACCCGAACGCCGTCCCTCCGTCATGATGATGCCGCGTAACGTGATCAGATCCGGTTGCAGCATGCTGGCGAGAAAGTGCTCACCGAAATTCAGCAAGGTCTGCCCCAGATCCTTGCCCGGCGCCAGGCGCTCGAAGGATGCCGCCAGCAGCTCGGTCGCCACTTTTTTCATCACGTGGAGGAAGATATCTTCCTTCGACGGGAAATAGCCATAAAGCGTAGGCTTGGTCACGCCGACCTGCGCGGCGATTTGTGCCATCGAGGTGGCATCGAAGCCCTGCTCGAGAAACACCTTGGCCGCCCCGGCAACAATTGCCTGGCGCCTGTCTTCAGTTTTTACACGCATGCCGCCTCAACCCTGTTCATCGTTCATCACCAATGGCACTGGTATTTAACCAAACGGTTTAGTTATAACATGAACAGCGGCCTTCGTTCAGTTGCGGGCTTGCCCGCATGCCTCCCGCTCCCTGGCCACCAGACCTGCAATCCTCAGCCATGACCCGTGCACGGGAGCGGTTCCGGACTGTAGCCCTGCAAGTACATTTGGACCGCCTCCCGAGCTGACTCCACGATCTGCTCTGCACCGGGTTTCTGCACGAATCCGGTCATAAAGAACTCGAGGAAGTCTGCTTCCAGCAGATTGATCAGATGCAGGGCCGCCCGCCAGGGCCTGGCGGGGCGCAGGCGGCCGGCCGCCATTTCCCCTTCGAGAAACCGCGCCAGTTGCCCCCACCCTTCCGCCGGGCCGCTGTCAAAAAACACCCGCCCCATACCTGAACGCGGCCCCTCGCCCATGACGATGCTGCGCATGATGAGCAGATCCGGGAGCAGTATCACATTCAGATAGTGCTCTCCGAATTTCCGCAAGGTCCCGGCAAGATCACTGCCCGGCGACAAACGGCCAAACGCCTCCACCATGTATTCTTCGGCCTGTTGCTTCATCACCACAAGGAACAGCGCTTCCTTGGAAGGAAAGTAGCTGTACAGCGTGGCTTTCGATCCGCCGGATCGCTCGGCGATTTCCGTCATGGAGGCGATCTCGTAACCACGTTCCAGGAACACTTCGGCCGCTGCGGCGACTATCGCCTGCCGCCGGCTCTCGCTCTTCACTCGCATATCTCCCTCTCTTTATAAGTTTACTGTACGGTTAAGTTAAGTATTGACAGCCATTGTAGCTTATTGCTATAACTTTACCAATGGGTTTACTTATAGGAGAACGCAATGCCCGCTTACCCGCGAAACTCAGCACGTAACATCGCATGCAACGGCCTTGTTCTGGCATTTACTGCCGCACTGGCAGCTTGTGCCAGCGTGCCGGATCTCGGCCCGCAGCCGCAGTTGCACACCCCGGAAAAATTGCAAAGCAGCCAGAGCCTGGCCGGTACCGGCAACAGCTGGGCTGGGCAACAGTGGTGGCAACGCTACGGCGATGCCCAGCTCACCCAGCTGATGGCAGAGGCGCTGGCCAATGCGCCGGACCTAGCCACCGCACAGGCCCGCATCCTCAAGGCCGAAGGTTATGCCCAGCAGGCCGGCGCCAGCCGCCTCCCCGGCGTGGACCTGAATTCCAGCGTGATGCGCCAGAAGCAGAGCTACAACAACGGCACGCCGCGTGCCGCCATGCCGCAGGGCTTCAACACCTCGGCCCGCATAGCGCTGGACTTCAGCTATGAACTGGACTTCTGGGGCAAGAATCGTGCATCCGTCGCCGCCGCGACCTCCGAGCTCGCCGCCGCCCAGGCCGAAGCCGCACAGACCCGGCTGATGCTGACCAGCGCCATCGCCGCCGCCTACGCCGAACTGGCCCGCCTGCATGCCGACCGCGACGCCACCGCGCAAGCCGTGGAAGTCCGCCGCCGCAGCGAGGCACTGCTGAACGAACGCCAGCGCAACGGGCTGGAAACCCTCGGCAGCGGCTACCAGGCCGAATCGCGCCGTGCTGGCGCGGAAGCCGACCTGATCGCGGTCGACGAGGCGATCGCCTTGCAGCGCAACAAGCTGGCCGCCCTGACCGGTGCCGGTCCGGACCGCGGCCAGAGCATTGCGCGGCCGAGCGTTGACCTAAGCCAGGCGCAGGGTCTGCCGTCCGAGGTACAGGCCGAACTGATCGGCCGCAGGCCGGATCTGGTCGCGGCACGCCTGCGCGCCGAAGCCGCTGCCAAGCGTATCGACGTGGCCCACGCCGGCTTCTACCCCAACGTCAATCTGGGCGCCTACCTCGGCGTCCAGTCGCTCGGCATCGACATGCTGAGCAAGGGCGGCGCCGGCATCGCCGGCATCGGCCCGGCCATCAGCCTGCCGATTTTCCGTGGCGGCCAGCTGGAAGGCGGCTACCGCGTCGCGCGCGCCGAATACGACAGTGCGGTCGCCAGCTACAACCAGACGCTGGCCCAGGCGCTGCGCGAGGTGGCCGACGCCGTCACGCAACAGCGCATGCTGGATCCGCAACTGCAGCTGCGCAAGGCCTCGCTGCAGGCAGCGCAACTGGCTTACCGCGTGTCCCTGGAACGCTATCAGGGCGGGCTGGGTAATTACCTGACCGTGCTGAATACAGAAGACAGCGTCATCAACGCCCGCCGAGTGCTGACCGACCTGCAGAGCCAGCAATTTACCCAGGACGTCGCCCTGATCAAGGCGCTGGGTGGCGGCTACCAGAGCGACCGCACCTGATAACACATACGAACCATCACACTTTTCGAGGAACATGACATGACCAGCCAAGCCCAAACTCTTCCCGCCGCCCAGATGCCTGCAGACGAAATGCCGGTACGTCGCAAAAAACTGTTCATGCTGCTGGGCGGCGCCATCGCCGCGGCCGCCATCGGCTACGGCAGCTACTGGGTGCTTGTCGCCTCGCACTACGTCAGCACCGACAACGCCTACGTGGCCGCCGAAATTGCCCAGGTCACCCCGGAAGTCGCCGGCACCGTGCGCACGGTGCAGGTGATGGACACCCAGCACGTCAAGAGAGGAGACATCCTGGTGCTGCTGAACGACAGCGATGCCAGGCTGGCGCTGGCGCAGACACAAGCCGATCTGGAACGCGCGGAACGTCGCGTACGCGGTTTCTTCGCCAACGATGCCGGGCTGACGGCGCAGGTGCAGGCACGCAGCGCCGAGCAGACTCGAGCCGCCGCGCAACTGGCGTCGGCGCGTTCGGACCTGGAGCGCGCGCAGCTTGACTTCAAGCGTCGCGAGGCACTGGTCAAGAATGGCTCCGTATCGGCCGAGGAGTTGAGCAATGCCAAGAACGCACTGTCCGTTGCCGAGGCCAGATACCGCGACGCGGAAGCAGCCGCGACACAAAGCGAAGCCTACTACCGAGCGGCGGTCGAGGCGCTCAAGAGCAACCAGACGCTGACCGCCAACACCACGGTCGACACCAACCCTGAAGTGGCCCTGGCGCGCGCCAAGCGCGACCAGGCCCGGCTCGACCTGGCGCGCACCGTCATCCGCGCCCCAGTTGACGGCGTGGTGGCCAAGCGCCAGGTGCAGGTAGGCCAGCGCGTACAGGCCGGCGTCAACCTGCTGTCGGTGGTGCCGCTGCAACAGGCCCACGTCGATGCGAACTTCAAGGAAGTGCAACTTGAAAAGGTTCGTCTCGGCCAAGCCGTCAAGCTGACGTCCGACCTGTATGGCAGCAAGGCGGTCTATCACGGCAAGGTCGTGGGCCTGGCCGGCGGCTCCGGCTCGGCCTTCGCCATGATCCCGGCACAAAACGCTACCGGCAACTGGATCAAGGTGGTACAGCGTCTGCCAGTACGCATTGCGCTGGATCCGGCCGAACTCAAGGCACACCCGCTGTCCGTGGGCCTGTCCATGACCGCAACCATCGACACCCGCGACAACTGAGGAAACCACGATGTCAGCAACGACAACACATGCCGCGCCTGCGCCGCTAAGCGGCGCCCAGTTATGGTTGGCCGCGGGGGCGCTGGCGGCGGGCAACTTTATTGCGGTGCTCGACACCACCATCGCCAATGTCTCGGTACCCAATATCGCCGGCGGCCTAGGTGTGGCTGCCAACCAGGGCACCTGGGTCATTACCTCTTATGCGGTGGCAGAAGCCATCACCGTGCCGCTGACCGGCTGGCTGACGGCACGCTTCGGCACCGTGCGCCTGTTCGTGACCTCGATGCTGCTGTTCGGCCTGTTCTCCATGCTCTGTGGCATGTCGACCTCGCTGGAGATGCTGCTGACCTGCCGCGTGCTGCAGGGTCTGGCCGGCGGCCCGCTGATGCCGTTGTCGCAGACCCTGCTGCAACAGATCTTCCCGAAAGAGAAACAAAGTACGGCCATTGGCTTGTGGAGCATGACCACGCTGGTGGCGCCGGTGCTGGGGCCGCTATTGGGCGGCGTGCTGTGCGACCAGGTGAGCTGGCCGTGGATTTTCCACATCAACGTGCCGATCGCGCTGATCTGCAGCTACATCGCCTGGCAGATGCTGAAGCGCCACGAAAGCGCCATCCAGCGTTCGCGCATTGACAGCATCGGGCTGGTACTGCTGGTGATCTGGGTCGCGGCGCTGCAGCTGATGCTGGATGAAGGCAAGAACCACGACTGGTTTGCGTCGAATGAAATCGTGACGCTGGCCATCGTCGCGGTGATCGGCTTCGCCGCCTTCCTGATCTGGGAACTCACCGAGCGCAACCCGGTGGTCAACCTGCGCGTGTTCCGCCACCGTGGTTACTGGGTCAGCGTACTGACCATTTCCCTCGCCTTCGGCTCGTTCTTTGGTGCCACCGTGCTCACCCCGCAATGGCTGCAAAGCTATATGGGCTACACCGCGACGGATGCCGGCATCGCGCAGGCCATCAGCGGCATCCTGTCCGTGTTGGCCGCACCACTGGTGGCGCAGCTGACCACGCGCATGGATCCGCGACCACTGGTGTTCATGGGCGTGATGTGGCTGGGCGCGGTGACGCTGTTCCGCAGCTTTGCCACCACCGACATCAGTTTCGTGCAGGTAGCGCTGCCCCTTTTCTTCCAGGGACTCGGCATGCCGTTCTTCTTCGTACCGCTGATCGGCCTGGCCATGTCCAGTGTGGAAGAACACGAGATGGCCGCCGCCGCCGGCTTGATGAACTTCCTGCGCACCATGTCCGGCGCGATTGCCACCTCGCTGGTGACCACGGCCTGGGAGGACAAGGCCAAGTACTACCACGACGTGCTGACCGGCCTGTCCGATGCCGGCGGCGAAGCGGTACATTCGATGGGGACGGTCTTCGGAACGGAGCCGGCACGCAACCTGCTCAATTATCTGGTGGACAGTCAAAGCATCATGCTGTCGACCAATGAGGTGTTCTGGATCAGCGGCCTGTCGTTCGTGGTGGCGGCCTGTGTGGTTTGGCTCGCGCCCAGACCCACCCGCGTCGCCGATACCAGCAACGTGCACTGAGGCCGATACCAATGGACCGCACCATGAGCCATCCCGCCAAGCCCGGACGGCGTACCGTCCGGGCTGCCGAAGCACTGCTCACCCGCAGCAAGCCCGGCCTGCCGCCCAATTCGCCACAAAGCATGGAACTGGTTCACCAGCTCCAATGCCTATGGAAGGTGATGCTGGCGGACATGCACGACACGCTGCGCGAAGCCCACCTGACCCCGGTGACCTACGCCACCTTGCTGGTGCTGTACCAGGCGCAGGATGGGGTGATGACCCCCTCCGCGCTGGCGGCAAGCACCGGGGAACAGCCGACCAACGTCTCCCGTATTGGCAACGAGCTGGAAGCCATGCAGCTGATCCGGCGCTCCCGGAGTGCATATGACCGACGCACCATCGAACTGCGACTGACGGCGCGGGGCATCGCGCAAATGGACGCGCTGCTGCCGCGCCTGCACGAGCAGGCCGAGCGGACATTCTCCGTCCTGAGCCTGTCCGAGAAAAACCTGCTGCTACGGTTACAAAAGAAGATCTTGGCACACGCCGGACCGCTTGCCGGATGACGGCAAGCGTGCCATGACGCCCATAACCCGATACGAAAGCGCAGCAGGCGACACCATCAACCGGTGACCGGGCAGGCGTACCCGCGGGAGTTCCATCGCCCGCTGGTCAGCATGACCGACCGCAAGGGCGTGATCCTGCGGGCCAACCCGGCCTTCATCAGCGCCAGCGGATTCGATCAGGACGAGCGGATCGGCCAGCCACACAACATCATCTGCCATCCAGGGCATTTGAAGACATGTGGCGCACGCCGGAGGCCGATCAGTCCCGGCGGGGCATCGTGAAGAACCGGCGCGCGGGCCATCCCGGCAGATTGCATCGCGTCCAATCGGCGCTCAGCCGTCAGTGCCGGTATCGGCGTTGTCGGCCGGCGCGTCGAACGGCTGCTCACTCTCGCCGTCCTCGTTGGCCGCATCCGGTTGCAGTGCGGCACCACCGACGATCTGGTAGCTGAACTGCCAGCGCGCGTAGCTGCGCGCGCCCTTGAACGCGGCGTCGCGCGGCTCGAACTGGTCGACCTTGAACGGCACGCCGCCGCCGAGGCTGTAGACGCCGGCGATGCCGCCGTCGGGCGCGCGCAGCAGCCCCCATTGCGGCTTGCTGGTCATCGGGTCGGGATACAGCTGGCGCAGATAGCGCTGGACAGTGGGATAGCGCTTGTCCAGCAGCAGGTCGGCCAGCGTCGGCGGGTAGCGCTTGGCCGCCGCCGGCGAGCGCTCGTAGTACTGGCGGATCGCCTCGCGGTACTGGTTGCCGACGAACAGCAGCTCCTGCTCGCGCTGGCGCTGCTGCACCGTGGACCACACCTCGGCGGTGGCGGCCAGGGTCCAGCCGATCACCGCGATCAGCACCAGCAACCCGAGATAGGTGAAGCCGCGCTGGCCGGCAGCCGGCGCCCGCCGGGTACGGCAGCGCACACTACCACTCCTGATAGCGGCTGCCATCCTGTGCCTCGCCTTCGGCGCCGCTCTTGACGTCGAACACCCCGCCCTTGGCCGGGTCGTCCGGCGGCACCACCACCCAGGTCGTGCTGCTCTCGGTAAACGGGTCTTGCGGCAGGCTGCGCAGGTACTTGTCGGTCACCAGCTGTTCCAGCGCATCCGGATACCTGGCGCGGTCGCCGTAGTACTTGTCGATGGCCTCGCGCATGATGAACAGGTCGCTGTGCAACACGGCCTCCTTGGAACGCTCGACACTGCTGAGATAGCGCGGCACGGCAATGGTCAGCAACAGGGCGATGATGCTCATCACCACCATCAGCTCGATCAGCGTAAAGCCACGCGCTTGGTGCATTTTCATAGACACGCCCGATCTTCCCTGCCGCACGCGGCACACCACGGCGGCCGCGTTATCACCATTGCCGGTACGGGATGCCGTTCAACCCGTTGCCATCCGCCCTGGAATAGACATCAAACACATCCTCGCCCTCTTCCGGGGCGTCGGCCTCGCTGTCATAGCTGCGCAGCCCCCAGGTCTCGGCGGCGTCCTGCTGCGGGTCGGCCGCCAGCGGATCGCGCGGCAACCGACGCAGGAAGTAGATCTTCTTCTGCTTGTCCGGGTCCTTCGGGTCGAGCACGCCCTCCACCAGCACCGCCAGCGTCTTCGGGTAGCCGCTTTCGTCGGCCGCCTTCAGGATGCGGCCGTCGTCGACCGCCTTCTTGTAGGCGTCGATGCCGTCGCGGATCTGGCGCAGCGCCACGCGCAGCTCCTGCTCCTTGCCGCGCTGCACCGTCAGCTCCGCCAGCGGCAGCGCGATGCTGGCCAGCAGCGCCACGATCGCCACGGTGACCACCAGCTCGATGAGGGTGAATCCGCGGGCGCGGTGGCCGCCGGTTTGCGCTGGCGCCTTCATTTTCCCTCCCCGCCCGGCTACTGCGCCGGGGCCGGTGCGGCCGGCGGCGGAATCGGTACCGGGGCCGGTGCGGTGCTCGGCGCCGGGGTCGGCTGGAACGGCACGATGCCCGGCAAGGGGATCATGCCCGGCACCGCCGGTGCGGCCGGCGGCACGCTGCGACTGCTCACACCCGAAGACGGGATCGGCGACGGTGCGCCGCCGACCGCGCCCATGCCGCCGATGCTGCTTTCGGTACCGGCGCGGAATTCGGAAATATTGCGGGCCGGCAGCGCCAGGTTGTGCACGATATGCGGCGTGATCAGCAGCACGATTTCCGACTTGGAGCGGTTGTCGTTATTGGTGGAGAACAAGCGGCCGAGCAGCGGCAGGTCACCCAATCCCGGGATCTTGGTCACCGAGCTGCGGTCTTCGTCCTGGATCAGGCCGGCCAGCACCTGGGTTTCGCCATTGCGCAGGCGCAGCATGGTGTCCACCGCGCGCGAGCCGATCTGGTAGGCGATGCTGTCGCCGAAGTTCACCTGCTTGACGATGCTGCTGACCTCCAGCCCGACATCGATGGTGACGTCCTCGTCCAGGCCGATGGTGGGCTGCACCTCCAGCTTGACGCCGACATCGAGGTAGGACACCGACTGCGCGATGCCGGCATTGACCACCGCGGTGCTGGTGAACACCGGCACCTTGTCGCCGATGTGGATCTTGGCCTTCTCGTGGTTCTTGACGCGGATGCGCGGGTTGGCCAGCACGTTGGCGTTGGTGTCCTGCGCCCGCAGGTTGACCAGCAGCGCCGGGTTGGCGATGAAGGTGGTCAGCCGGCTGGGGTTGGCGCGCAGGTCAATCACGCCCTGCGCCACGGTATTTCCAGGGGTAGTGACCTCGGAGATGGTGTTGCCGCCGGTGCCCAGCACCGCGGTGGTGGAGCCGCCCTGCAGCAGGCCGTAGCCGATCTGTCCCGGCCATTCGATGCCCAGGTTCTGCAACCGGGCACGGTTGACCTCCAGCACTTCCACTTCCAGGATCGCTTCTGGCTCCGCCAGATCCTGCGACGCGATCAGTTTCTCCGCCAGCCGCACCGCCTCGGGGGTGTCCCGCATCACCACCAGATTGCGCTTGTCGTCGACAAAGATGTCGCGCGTCTTCAGCAGGGTGCGGATCAGGTTGGCCGCATCCTTGGCCTCGGCATTGGCCAGGTAGAAACTTTTCACCACCAGTTCCTGGTAGTCCTTCTGCTTCGCCGGGTTGTTGGGGTAGATCATGATGGTGCGGTCGTTGAGCACGCGGCGGTCGAGCTGGTTGGACACCAGCAGTAGCTGCACCGCCTCCTCGATGGTGGTGTTGCGCACAAAGATGGTGGCCTTCAGGTCGGCGCGCACGTCCTTGTCGTAGACGAAGTTGACGCCAGCGGTGCGCGAGATGATCTCGAACACCGCTTTCAGCGACGCGTCGCGAAACTCCAGCGTGATCGGGCGCGCCAGCGCCGATTTCAGCTGCGGGCTGACGATGCTGTCGCCGGCGCTCTGCTCTTCCAGCCGCCGCAGCATGATCCTGGCGTCGCGATGGCGCGGGTTGTCGACCAGCACCTGCCGTACCGTGGCCAGTGCCGGGGCCACCTCGCCTTTTTGCTGCTGCGCCTGCGCCTCGTCCAGCATCAGCCGGTGGCGCCGCTCCTGCACCAGACCATCCAGCCCCGCCTGCGCGCGCTGGTTTTGCGGATCGAGGTTCAGCACGCGGCGGTACAGGATCTCCGCGTCGTCGAACTGGCTGTTGAGCTGCACGGTATTGGCCTGCGCCAGCCACTGGTTGATGAAGCGCTCGCGCTGGTTGTACAGGTAGCTCTTGTACTCGACATTGTCCGGAGACTGCTTGACGACCTCTTCCAGGCGGGCAAAGCCCTCTTCCGCCCGGCCGTCCAGCAGCAGCTGTTTGCCTTCCATGAAAGCCTTGTTGCTGGCACATCCCGCGAACACGGACAGGATGAGCAGCCGAAAGAGTAAGCGTTTCAATTTGCCACTCCGATCTCTAAGGTCTGTTGCATTTGCAGCGGCAAGTAGGTGAATGTCATCACCGGCGGCAGGATGCTGTCTGCCCGGTACACCCCGTCGATGACATCGCCCGCTTTCACCACCAGATTACGTTCCCCTTGCGCCACGAACACGGTCACCTGGCCGTCGTCGACCGCCTTGCCCAGATAGGTGAACGGCAATGGCGGCGGCTTCGGCGGCGCCGGTTTGGGCGGCGGCGGCGGCACATACCAGCTCTGCACCGGGAACAGGTCCTTGACCCGTCCCGCGCCCAGATCGCGCGGCAGGCTGGCCAGGCTGCCGACCTGCAGCTCGGCCGGCGGTGCGACTGCGACGCGGCTGCCGCGCGGACGCACCGCCGCCGGCTCGACCACCACCACCCCGGTCTCGCTCTCCGGCTGTCCGATGCCGGCCGCCAGCAGCAGGGTCAGCAGCAGTGCGCCCCCCAGCAGCAACCAGCGTTGTCGTTGTGCAAGCATGGTCAGCTCTCCCTCAGCAGCAGCACCAGGTGGATGGCGGCATCCACCTGCGGCTGGCCGATGCTGTCACGCTTGAAGCGCAGGTTGGCCAGCAACAGCGTCGGGTTCTCAGCCAGCAACTGCGCCACGAAGGCGCGCAGTTGCCGGTAACTGCCGCGCACCGGCAGCTGCACCTCGTAGCGCAGCAGCTGCCCGCTGCGGTCCGGCAGCACCTTGTAGTCACCGCGCGGCAGCGCCAGCTGCTGCGCCTCGGCGGCGGCATAGATCTTCTCCAGCCACAGCGGCGCGGTCGCCTGGTGCGGAAAGGCGCGATAAAAGCGCTGCAGCCGCAGTTGCGGGCTGGCCACCGGGTGGCTGCGCTGGTAGCGCAGGCGCACGATGTCGCGCTCCTGCTGCTGCGCCTGCTGTTGCAGCTGCGCCAGCTGGCCCTGCAACGGTCGCGTCAGCATGGTGTGGAACAGCAGCATGCCGATTACCAGCAACACCAGCAGCAGCAAGGGCCAGCCCGCGCGCTGGCGCAGGTAGTTCAGCCGGGGCCAGAACGTGTTCATGAGCCGGCCCTCCACTGTGCCGACAGCGAAAAGCGGATCGGCAGCTCCTTGTCCTGCTGGTTGACGTGGTGTTCCAGCAGGGTGATGTCGCCGAGTGCCGGCTGCTGGCCGAGGCGCTCGATATAGGCCAGCATCGCCGGGCGCCGCTTCACTTCCGCGGTGATGCGCACCGTCTGCCGCAGGCTGTCCGGCTCCACTTCCAGCAAGGCGACCTCGTTGTTCCTGGCCGCCTCCAGCGCGTCGAACAGCTGCGGCCACGACTGGTTCAGCCGCGCCCACACCTCGTTGGCGCGGGCGATCTCGCGTTGCAGCGCCGGTGCCACGGCGGGAGCGGCGCGCGGCTGCAGCCGCTGCAGTGCCGTCTCGTTGCGCGCGACCATCTGCTGCTGGCTGGCGACTTCCTGCTGCAGGGCCGCGTAGTAGCCGCCCTGCAGCAACACCACCACCAGCGCGAGCAGCAACAGCAGGCCCCGGCCGTAGTGGTGGCGGGTTTTGACGTAGTCGAGATCGATCGCGCGCATGTTCAGTCTCCCAGCAGCGCCATGCTGCAGGCGGCCCGGTCCGCCGCGGACAGGGCGGCCAGCGCCGACGGCAGCGCCAGCGGGCGCAGGCGCAGCGTCTGCGGCTCGGGCCACACCACCGCGCTGCCGTCGCCGGCAAAGGCGTACACCTCCAGCGGCAGCGGGCTGCGCTGCAGGCGCAACAGCATGCGCGGCAATGCCGCCGGCAAGGCGGTGGCGATGTCGCCGTCCAGCGGCTCGAACACCAGGTCGCTCCAGCCGCGCTCGTCAAAGCAGGCCAGTCCCACCCGCCCCGGCTCCGCCAGCAGGAAGGCGCCGCGGCCAACCTTGATCTGGCCGCGCCAGTGGTTGCAGGCCGCCATCAAATAGGGTTGCACCGACGCCAGTCGCAGGCCGGCCTCCTGTGCCAGCGCAGCGGCTTCCTGCAGCAGTTCGCTGTCGATGGCGCTGGCCAGCAGCGGGCCGCCGTAGCCGCTGCCGCTCCAGCGGTACAGCCACTGCGCGGCGGCATCGCCGTATACCTGCTGGAAGGCGTGCTGCACCAGCGCCTGCCACTCTTCCGGGGTGTCCAGCCCCTCGCGCCACGGGATCAGCTGGTAGCGCAC
>NZ_LFDT01000015.1:0-80748 GCF_001037925.1 Vogesella sp. EB
CTGAGCGCGGCGAGGGCGTGGGCGGCGGCGCTGATGCGCTGCTCGCCGCGCAGCAGGCGCTCGTCGCTGTCGGCCAGCTGGGCGCGTGCCTGCAGCACCTCATCCGGCTGCGCCAGGCCGTGCTTGACGCGCTGTTCGGCGTTTTGCAGCAGGCTGGCGGCCTGCTGCCGGTCTTGCTGCAGCAGCGTCAGGGCCGCCTGCGCGCCGCGCCATTCCAGATAGCTGCCGACCAGCGCGTAGGCCACGCTCTGGCGCGCGTCGCTGGCTTCCAGCTCGGCGGCGCGGGCCTGGCCACGGGCGGCGGCGAGCTGGGCGCGGGTCTTGCCCCAGAAGTCGAAGCGGTAGCTGAAATCGGCGGATACGGTCTGCAGCGTGGTCCACTGGCCGAGCATCGACGGGGGCAGCGCGTCGAACTCCGAGGTGCGCGTGCGGCTGGCGCCGAGGTTGCCGTTGACCTTCAGGCCGTCATTGCTGGCGACGCTGGCAATGACGGCGCGCGCGGCACGCAGGCGGGCGTCGGCGGCGTCCAGCCCCGGATTGCTGCGCAGCGCCTGCGCCAGCAGCTGCTCAAGGCTGGCGTCGTTCAGCGCGCGCCACCAGTCGGCGGCAAAGGGGGTGGCGGCTTCGCTGACCGCCAGCGCGGCCGGGGTCAGTGGCTGGCTCTGCAGCGGGGCCACCGCCGGGGTGGCGCAGCCGGACACGGCCAGCAGTGCCAGCAAGGCGCTGACGGGCAGTAACGTGGTGTTGTAGTTTCTCATTTGATTGTCACCTGCGTGACTACTTGTGTCGAAAAAAACCGCCGGTGGCGGGTGGGGTGGCTGGCGGCAATGCCGTGAGGCTTGCGGCCAACCTTGCTGATTCGGATAGTGGGGGCTGGCGCTCAGCCGCCGAGCTGCTGCATCAGCTTGCGCAGCAGCGCTTCCAGCTGCGTACGCTCCTCGCCGCTGAACACTGCCCACAGCTCGCGCACCTGCTGCCGCTGCTCCGGCATCACCTGCTCGATGAAGGCGAGGCCGCTGTCGGTCAGCTCCAGATAGGTGCGGCGGCGGTCGACGCTGCAGGGCTGGCGCCGGATCAGGCCTCGGTTCACCAGGTCGTCCACCACCCGGGTGGCATTGGTGCGCGAAAACGCCAGCGCATCGGACAGCTCGGACGGCATCAGCCGTTCTTCCGGCCGCGCGTACAGCACCATCAGCGCCATCCAGGTGGTTTCGTTCATGTCGTGCACCGCCAGCGACTGGTTGAAGTAGCCCAGCAGCAGCGGCTGGATGTGCAGCAGCAGACGGGTGAGGGTCACTTCCTCGCGCGGGCTGCCGGGCAGGCGGCGGGCGATGGTGTCGATGGCGTGTTCGGTGGCCGCAAAGCTGTGGCCGCAGGCAGGTGCTTTCATTGGGTAATGATAACGTGCGTTACTATTTATTTCAAGGCGGCGGGCAGGGTGCAGGTTTCTTGATCGGCATCATTCAGCGCGCTGCTGCGCCGCGGCAATACTGTTGGCAACACCCCACCGGAGCCTGATGATGAACCTGACTACCCACCTGAGCGCGGTGCACCGCCACTGCGACGACTCATTTGCCGCGCTGGAGCAGGCGGTGCGCCAGCAGGACTGGGCCGGCGCCGATGCGCTGTGCGCCAGCTTTTGTGAGGAAATGGCGCAGCACTTTGCCGATGAGGAAAACCGGCTGTTCCAGGCGCTGGAAGCGGCCACCGGCATGCGCGGCGGGCCGACCGCGGTGATGCGTTTCGAGCACGAGCAGATGCGCGAGCTGATGGAAGACCTCAATCGTGATCTGCTGCAGCGCGACGCCCGCGGCGTGGCCGCCACCTGTGACACCTTGCTGGTGCTGATGCAGCAGCACAATATGAAGGAGGAGAATATCCTCTACCCGATGTGCGACAGCCGGATTCCGGATGCCGCTACCCTGTTGCAGGAGCTACGCCATGTCACCCCGTGATTTGCGCGGCCTGGTGCCGCCGGAACCGATGGAAATCATCCTCGACGACGTCGACAACGGCAGCAGCGGCCAGCAGCTGACCTATGTGCTGCCACACTTCCCCGGGCCGCTGATCCCGCTGCTGCAGCAGCGCAAGGTCAGCTTTGACAGTGAAATGCTGCCGGACATGAGCGGGGTGGTGCTGAAGCTGGTGCTGCCCTGATGCAGGCCATGCCCAGTTTTGACCGCGCACCGCCGCTTTCGCTGCCGGTGCGTTATTTTTTGGCGGCGGCGTGCTGGCTGCTGCCGCTGGCGGTCAGCCTGCTGCGGACCGACAACGACTATCCGTCGCTGAGCCTGCTGCTGCCGCTGCACCTGCTGGCGCTGGGCGTGCTCGGCAACGCCATGCTGGGTGCCTTGCTGCAGATGGTGGCGGTGGTGTCCGGCGTACCCTGCTTGCGGCCAACGTGGTGGCGGCTGGGGGTGTGGAGCCTGTGGCAGCTGGCTACCGCCAGCCTGTGCTGGGGTTTTTACCAGGCGCTGGCGCCACCGTGGCTGCAGCTGGCCAGCGTGCTGTTTGCGCTGCTGGTCGCCGCGCTGTCGGGCCTGTTGTACGGGCTGTGGCGCAGCCCGGCGGCGGACGGCAGCAGCCGCGGGCTGCGCCTGGCGCTGGGCTTGTTGCTGCTGACCCTGCTGCTGGGCTTGTCGATGCTGGCGGTGCTGGGTTGGGGTCGGCCGTTGCCGTTGCTGAGCCTGCTGCCGCTGCACCGGCTGGCGGCGCAGGGCTGGGTGTTGCTGCTGGTGATGGCGGTGGCGCAGGTGATCGCGCCGATGTTCCTGCTGACGCCGGCCTATCCCGGCTGGTGGCAGCGCCATGGCGCCACGCTGTGGCTGCTGGCCTTGCTGGCCGGCGCGGGCGGTTTGCTGTGGCAGCCGCAGTGGTCGTGGTGGTGGCTGGCGTGGCTGCCGCTGGCACTGTTTGCCGCGCTCAGCCTGCGGCTGCTGCGCGCCAGCCGGCGGCCGCAGGAGTGGCTGCTGCCGTACTGGTGGCTGGCGTTTGCGCTGCTGGCCTTGCTGGCGGTACTGCTGCCGCTGCTGGCGTGGCAGGGCAGCGCGCCGTGGCTGGCGCGCGCGCTGGCGTGGTGTCTGCTCGGCGGCTTTGCGCTGACACTGGTGGTCGGCATGCTGTACCGCATCGTGCCCTTCCTGCTGTGGCTGCACCTGAAGAATGCGGCGCCGCCGCGCCATCGCGTGCCGGCGCTGCACGCCTTCGTGCCGGAATCCGCCGCGCGGCACAGCTGGCGCGCGCTGTTGCTGCTGCAGCCGCTGGCGGCGCTGTGGGTGTGGCAACCGCAGCTGGGCTGGCCGCTGGCGCTGGCACTGCTCGGCCTGCTGTCGCTGCTGCTGTGGCATTTCGCCGCGGCGGCGCGGCTGTACCGCGCCACCCGCCGCGCCTTGCCGTCCTAGAGCCTGTTCGCAATCTCCTGTTCACGATCTGCCGCGACTTGATCTCGATGGTGTGATACGGCGTTGAAAACGGCTGGGCCTGCTCGTTTATCCCAGGATAAACAAGCAGGCCCAGCCGTTTCGTCTTGGTTCGCGTGGGTACGCGAGTTCGTGAACAGGTTCTCAGCCGGCCAGTGCCTGAGCCAGCGTCGCCTGCAGTCTGGCCTGCAGCCGGACCACCTCGCCGATGACCAGCAATGCCGGCGGCTTGACCGCGTGCTGCTGCACACAGGCGCCGAGGCTGGCCAGCTCGCAGCACAGCACCCGCTGCTGCGCGGTGGTGGCGTTCTCGATGATGGCCACTGGCGTGGTGGAGGCGCGGCCGGCGGCCTGCAGCTGGTCGGCGATGTTGGCCGCCTCGCCCAGCCCCATGTACACCACCAGCGTCTCCTCGGCGCCGGTGTGGCTGGTCCACGCCAGCGCGCTCTGTCCCTCGCGGCGATGACCGGTGACGAAGCTGACGCCCTGCGCGTAGTCGCGGTGCGTCAGCGGAATGCCGGCCGCCGCTGCCGCGCCCATCGCCGCGCTGATGCCGGGGATCACCTCGCAGGTGATGCCGGCTGCGGCCAACGTTTCCAGCTCCTCGCCGCCGCGCCCGAACAGGAAGGGGTCGCCGCCTTTCAGCCGCACCACGCGCAGTCCTTGCCGCGCCTTGTCCACGATCAGCTGGTTGATGTCCTGTTGCGGCAGGGTGTGGCGGCTGGCGCGCTTGCCGACGCAGATCTGCTCGGCGCGGCGGTTGACCAGTGCCAGCACCGCGTCGGAAACCAGCAGGTCGTACAGCACCACGTCGGCCTCGCTGAGGCGGCGCAGCGCCTTCAGCGTCAGCAGGTCCGGGTCGCCGGGGCCGGCACCGACCAGGCTGACCTGGCCGTGGCGCAGCGGGTAGGGATGGGGGAAGGAGGCAGGGGCGTTCATTGCTGTTCCAGTCTGGCCGGCGGCCGCTAAGGGGATGACGCCAGTGTAGGAACGGCGGCGGCCGGGAATCGTTGATTCGCATCAATGCTATCGGGATGGGTGGAAACGTACAGTTCGCCCTGACACGCCGGGTTCCCGGTGACGCAAGAAAAGGAGGACGCGATGAGCGCCAGTTTTACCAAATCGACCGCGCGCAACATCTTTTACGGTGGCGCGGTGTTTTTCTTCCTGCTGTTCGTGGCGCTGACACTGGATACGGTGCAGGCGCTGCCCAAGCGCGACAACCGCGCCAACCTGACCGAACAGGTCGCCCGTGGCAAGAAGCTGTGGGAGGTCAACAACTGCATCGGCTGTCACACGCTGCTGGGCGAGGGCGCCTATTTCGCGCCGGAGCTGGGTAACGTCTACCAGCGTCGCGGCCCGGAATTCATCAAGGCCTGGATCAAGGCGCAGCCGACCGGCGCGCCGGGACGTCGCCAGATGCCGAACTTCCATCTCAACGATGCCGAACTCGACGACCTGGTGGCCTTCCTGAAGTACAGCTCGGAAATCAATACCAATAACTGGCCGCCGAATATCGAAGGCTGATGCCTGTCGATCCCGGTAATTCATCATCCAAGGAGAACCAGATGACTTCCTCCGCAATGGCCACCGCGCGCGCTGCCAGCGTCTCGGCGGCGGCCAATGACCCGCTCACCAATGTCCAGCTCAAGTACCGCTCGCAAGCGGTAGCCAAGCCGTACTTTGTCGCCGCGATCGGCCTGTTTGTCGGCCAGATCCTGTTCGGCCTGATCATGGGCCTGCAGTACGTGATCGGCGATTTCCTGTTCCCGGAAATCCCGTTCAACGTGGCACGCATGGTGCACACCAACCTGCTGATCGTGTGGCTGCTGTTCGGCTTCATGGGCGCCGGCTACTTCCTGATTCCGGAAGAATCGGAACGCGAGCTGCACAGCCCGAAACTGGCCATCATCACCTTCTGGGTGTTCCTGGTGGCGGGGGCGCTGACCATCGTCGGCTATCTGGCGGTGCCGTACGCCACGCTGGCCAAGATCACCGGCAACGACTTGTTGCCGACCATGGGGCGCGAGTTCCTGGAACAGCCGACCATTACCAAGATCGGCATCGTGCTGGTGGCGCTGTCCTTCCTGTTCAACCTGAGCATGACCGTGCTCAAGGGCCGCAAGACCAGCATCAGCATGGTGATGATGCTGGGGCTGTGGGGGCTGGCGATTTTCTTCCTGTTCTCGTTCTACAACCCGGACAACCTGGTGCTGGACAAGTACTTCTGGTGGTGGGTGGTGCACCTGTGGGTGGAAGGGGTATGGGAACTGATCATGGGCGCGATGCTGGCCTTCGTGCTGGTGAAAGTGACCGGTATTGACCGCGAAATCATCGAGAAGTGGCTGTACGTGATCATCGCCATGACGCTGATCTCCGGCATCATCGGCACCGGTCACCACTACTTCTGGATCGGCGCGCCGGCGTACTGGCAGGTGTGGGGTTCGGTGTTCTCCGCGCTGGAACCGATTCCGTTCTTCATGATGACGCTGTTCGCCTTCAACGTGGTCAACAAGCGCCGTCGCGAGCATCCGAACAAGGCCGCGGTACTGTGGGCACTGGGCACCGGCGTGATGGCCTTCCTCGGCGCCGGCGTGTGGGGGTTCCTGCACACCCTGGCTCCGGTCAACTACCTGACCCACGGCACGCAGATCACCGCCAGCCACGGCCACATGGCGTTCTACGGCGCCTACGCCATGGTGGTGATGACCATGATTTCCTACACCATGCCGCTGATGCGTGGCCGCGAGGCCAACAGCAATGCCGCGCAAGTGGTGGAGATGTGGTCGTTCTGGCTGATGACGGTGGCGATGGTGTTCATCACCCTGTTCCTGACCGCCGCCGGTATCCTGCAGGTATGGATGCAGCGCATGGGTGATACGCCGCTGTCGTTCATGGCCACCCAGGACAAGATCGCCTTCTTCTACTGGCTGCGTGAACTGGCCGGCGTGGTGTTCTTCATCGGCCTGCTGCTGTACATCGTCAGCTTCTTTGTCCGCGGCAACGAGCGCGCCAGCGCCTGATCCCGCCGCATCCGGCAACACGGGCGCCCCTTGTGGGCGCCTTTTTCACGACGGAGCCTGTCATGAATACAGCCGCCCCCGGCCTTGCCGCCCCGCCGCGCGTCCCCGGCGACCTGGCGATGTGGTTTTTCATCCTCGCCGAGCTGGCGGTATTCGGCATTTTCTTTGCCGTCTACGGCGTGGCACGGCAGCGCGATGCGGTGCTGTTTGCCGCCGGCCAGGCGCAGCTGCTGCTGTGGCCGGCGCTGCTTAACACCCTATTGCTAATCGCCGGCAGCGCCACGGTGGCGGCGGCGGTGCGCGCCTTTGCGGCCAACCTTGTCGCCACCGGACGCCGCTACCTGCTGGCCACGCTGCTGCTGGGCGGCGGTTTTGTGCTGCTCAAGGGCTGGGAGTTCGCCGGCAAGTTCTCCGCCGGCATCACCCTGTCCAGCAGCGATTTCTGGATGTTCTACCTGTCGCTGACCTTCTTCCACTTCCTGCACGTGATCCTCGGCCTGGTGATCGTGGCTGCGGTGTATGTCAACGCCCGCCGCGGCGCCTACGATGCGGCCAACCACGACGGCGTGGAAACCGCCGCCGCCTACTGGCACATGGTTGATCTGGTGTGGGTGGTGCTGTTCGCACTGGTGTACGTGGCGCACTGACGCCCAGCGGCGCACGTCCTTCCGCGATCACGGCGCGGGGTGCATACTCGGTGCTTGCCGTTTGTCACCGCCGACCCGCCGCCCGCCATGACTGTTGCCGCCGCTTCCGCCACTACCGATACCCCGCCGCTACAACTGGCCGGGGTGCCGGAGGTGTTCGAGCACACTACCGACCGTGCCGAATTCTGCCTGCCGGCGCCGGGGGTGGAGCTATACCGCGCCCATATCGTGCGCCACGCCTTCGAGCCGCATACCCACCAGGCGTTCGGGCTGGGCGCGATCGAGGCCGGGGTGGAGCGCTTTCGTTACGGCGGTGGCGAGCATCTGGCGCCGCCCGGTTCCATCGTGCTGATGAACCCGGACGAGCTGCACACCGGCCGCGCCGAGACCGCGCACGGCTGGCGCTACCGCATGCTGTATCTCGATCCGGCGGTGCTGGCGCGGGTCAGCGGCGAGGACGGCTGGTGGTTCGACGAGGCGGTGCGCCACGATGTCGCCAGCGCGCAGCGCGTCAGCCAGCTGCTGGCCGCGCTGTGGCAGGCGCACGAGCCGCTGGCCTTCGACAGCCTGCTGTTCCGGCTGCTGGCCGAGTTCCGCCGCCATGCGCGGGTGCCGCAGCCTGCGCCTGCCGAGGCGGCGCACCGTTTCGCGCCGGTGCTGGACTACCTGCGCGCCAACCTCGCCGAAAAACTGACGCTGCCGCAGCTGGCGGCGGTGGCCGGCCTCAGTCCCTTCCATTTCCTGCGCCGTTTCCAGGCGCAATACCACGTCACACCGCAGCAGATGCTGATGGCGCTGCGCCTGTTCGAGGCCAAGCAGCTGCTGGCCGCCGGCGTCGCGCCGGCGCAGGTGGCCGCTGCCACCGGGCTGGCCGACCAGGCGCACCTGACGCGCGCCTTCGTGCGCCGCTACGGCGTGACCCCGGCGCGCTACCAGAAACAGGTGCGCGTCTAGGACGCGATGCCAGGCGCGGCGGCGGCTTGATCGCCATCGGGCGCTGCAGCACGGGCAACACTTCGGCCTGCCGGTTCATTTCTGGAGGCACTATTTAAGAAATAGTGGGATGTTCAAGTCAACTCATTGATTTCTTATGATTTATATGAGGGGCATGTCTTGAAAGGCAAGAATGGGGTTTTCACATGACGCCAAGGGAACTGAAAGATGAAAGGAACTCTCTCCACCCGAATCCAGCCTCGCAAGGCTGCGGACATTGCCCCTGTGCTGGCAAGCAAGATCGTCCCCGATGCCGTGCTGATTTCCGATTCCGCGAAGACATACCGCAATGTGGTCAAGAGCCTCAATGTGAGCTTGATATAGGTTCCCCAGAATGCCAAGCACAAGTCGCAAGGGATGGTTCACATCAATAACGCGAACACCTATTGCAGTCGTCTGGACAACTGGATGGACAGGTTCCGCGGCGTGGCGACCAAGAACATCCCGAACTATCTGGTGTGGCACCGCATCACCGACCGCGAGGGCAAGGAACTTTCTGCCAGACGGTTTCTGGCCGCAGGCATCGGCTGATTTAGCTTTCCTTGGGGTCGTTTGTCGGGAAGTTTCTTTGATGCCATGCTCCTATCTGCTTGGCCCCTGTGTTGAGCAAGAGCCAGAGCGACAGCGGCGTGGCGACGAATATGCAAGGAATCATCAGGAAGAAGCCGTACCCGACCAGCGGCGTCAAATCAGTCCCGCCAGTTAGGCACGCGTGGATGTTCTTCATCCCGCCTTGGCATCCGAAGAAGTCGTAGGCGACAATCCCTAGCTTCCACCCCGCCCAAGTGTAGGCGACGGGCAGGGCTGAGAGCAGGTATCTGCTCCGCCAAGCCATCCTGCCTTCGTATCTCGACAGTAGTATCGGCGGGGCGAACAGTGCAGCACCAAGAAAGGCAAGTAGCAGAAAATTCATCATAGCGGGTGCTATGCTCTCACACCGCCCACTTAATGACAAAAGTGTTATTGCCGATACCATCACACTGTTTCTCAAATATTGCCTTTCTGCATTAACGCCTCCGCCGCCGCCGCTTTGCCTGGCCTCGCGTGAGTGTGCGCGCGCTTGAGCCGCGGCCAACGCCGCGCGCCGGTTTTGTGGCGCCAGGGTTGGCCGCAATCTGGTACAAGACACCGCCGGCGCCGCGGGCTACCGTGCGTTTATTTGGCGGAGGGCAGGGCGATGGGAACGGGCGTGTTGTATGCACTGGCGGCGGGGCTGATGTGGGGGCTGGTCTTCGTCGGCCCCTTGCTGTTGCCGGAATATCCGGCGGCGCTGCAGTCGGTGGGGCGCTACCTCGCCTTCGGCCTGATCGCACTGCCGCTGGCGTGGCTGGACCGGGTACGGCTGCGCGAGCTGACGCGTGACGACTGGCTGGAGGCGCTGAAACTGGCCGCCATCGGCAACCTGCTGTACTACCTGTGTCTGGCCAGCGCCATCCAGCGCGCCGGCGCGCCGTTGCCGACCATGATCATCGGCACGCTGCCGGTGGTGATCGCGGTGAGCGCCAACCTGCGCGACCAGCGCCGCGACGGCCGCCTGCCGTGGCGGCAGCTGTGGCCGTCGCTGCTGCTGATCGGCGTCGGCATCGGCTGCGTCAACAGTGTCGAGCTGGTGGCGCTGCAGCGCGAGGAGGGCGGTGATCTCGGCCGCTACCTCAGCGGCGCGCTGCTGGCGACGGTGGCGGTGGCGTGCTGGACCTGGTATCCGCTGCGCAACGCCGACTGGCTGCGCCATCATCCCGGCCGCAGTCCGCGTAGCTGGGCCACCGCGCAAGGCGTGGCGACGCTGCCGCTGGCGCTGCTCGGCTACGCACTGCTGTGGGGCGGCATGGCCGTCGCCGACAGCCCGTTTTCGATGCCGTTCGGGCCGCGGCCGCTGTTCTTTCTCGGCCTGATGGCGGTGATCGGCCTGTTCGCCTCGTGGCTGGGCACGCTGTGCTGGAACGAGGCCAGCCAGCGGCTGCCGACGGCGCTGGCCGGGCAGCTGATCGTGTTCGAGACGCTGGCGGCGCTGGGCTATGCCTTCCTGCTGCGCGGCGAGTGGCCGGCACCGCTGACCCTGCTCGGCATCGCCCTGCTGGTCGCCGGCGTGCTGTCGGCGCTGCGCGTCAGGCCGCAAGCGGTGGCCACCGCCGCCCACGCCGGCTGAGGCGTATTGCCCGCCGCCGCGCAGGGGCGGGGTTTCCTTATTTGTCATCAAGGTTGGCCGCAGCGACGTTGCGGCATGATGCAGCCATGAACTCCTCCCGCATCTCCCCACCGGTGTGGCCGGTCTGGCTGTGGCTGTCGTCGCTGACCCTGCTGCTGGCGCTGCTGAGCGAATGGCACGGCAGCACGCTGCTGGCGACGCTGGCGCTGGGCGGTGCCTGGCTCAAGGGCGTCGCCATCGTCGAGTCGCTGATGGCGCTGCGCCATGCGCCGCTGTGGCTGCGCGGCATCGTCCACGGCTGGCTGCTGCTGGTGTGCGGGGGGCTGCTGATCAGCTTCGCCTAGGAACCCACCCCCATGAATGCACCCGTCCATGCCAAGCTGGCAAGCCAGCTTCCGTTCTACCAGCCGGTAGCCGATGAATGCACCGTTTTTGAGACCGCCTGGCGCCAGCAGTTGCCGGTGCTGATCAAGGGCCCCACCGGCTGCGGCAAGACCCGCTTCGTCGCGCACATGGCGGCCAAGCTGGGCCTGCCGCTGTTCACCGTGTCCTGCCACGACGACCTGTCCGCCGCCGACCTGGTCGGCCGCCACCTGATCGCCGGCGGCGATACCCGCTGGTGCGACGGCCCGCTCACCCGCGCGGTGCGCGAAGGCGGCATCTGCTATCTCGACGAAGTGGTGGAGGCGCGCAAGGACACCACCGTGGTGCTGCACCCGCTCACCGACGACCGCCGCATCCTGCCGATCGAGCGCACCGGCGAAGAATTGCAGGCACCGCCCGGCTTCATGCTGGTGGTGTCGTACAACCCCGGCTACCAGCACGTGCTGAAGACGCTGAAACCGTCCACCCGCCAGCGCTTTGTGGCGCTGAGCTTCGATTTCCCGCTGCCGGAAGTGGAACGCGCGGTGGTGCAGCACGAGGGCGGGGTGGACGAAAGGTTGGCCGCACAGCTGGTGACGCTGGCCGGCCAGATCCGTCGCCTCACCGGCTACGATCTCGACGAAGCGGTCAGCACCCGCCTGCTGGTGTACTGCGCCAAGCTGATCGCCAGCGGCATGGGTGTGCGCCTGGCCTGCCGTACCGCGCTGGTGGAGCCGCTGTCGGACGAAGCCGATACCCTGGCGGCGCTGATGGCGGTGGTGGATACCCAGTTTGGCCACTGAGCTGGCGGAGGCAGAGCGCAAGCGGGCGATCAGCGCGCACGCACTGTACCTCGCTAACCTGTTGCTGCTGCCTGGCCTCGCCTTTGTCGTGCTGTGGTGGTGGCGCCGCCGCTGGGCCGTGGCCGCCAGCACCGCGCTGCGCCGGCATCTGGACCAGGCCTTCGGCGCGGCATTGTGGAGCGGGGGATTGATCGTGCTGGTCAGCCTGCTGCTGGTGTTGCTGGGCGATCTGCAACAGCCGGCCACCTGGGTGCTGCTGATCCTGTATTTCACTGTGATCCATGCCGCACTGGTATTGCTGGGTGCCTATGCGCTGTCGCGCGCCATGGCAGGCTTGCCCTGCCGTTACCCGCTGCCCGGCCTGTGGCGGCAACCCTGACTTGAAAGACACATGCTATGGAAGACCTTGTTGGCGGCTGGTGGGACAAGCTGATCCGCCGTACCGCCTACCGTGGCTATCCGCAGGCGGCGGTGGCGCTGGCCCAGATCGAGAAACAGGCGCCGCTGTTCTTCCGCGCCATGGGCGGCGACCCGGCGCTGACCCTGCGCACCGCCGTCGGTACCGCCCACGGCGCACGGCGCCGGCTGCTGGAACGCATCGCCGGCACCGGCGAGCAGGTCGAGCTGGCGTGGCGCGACGGCCAGTCGCTGTACCTGCCGGAGAGGATCGACCTGTTTCCCGATGCGGCGCACAACCGCGAACTGTATTTCTGGCTGATGGCGCTGGCGGCACAGCCGCAGCACGGCGACGACGGCGACTGGCTGACGCGCAACCGTCGCGCCACGGCCGCCTGCCTCGCCGCGATGCCCGGCCTCGCCGCGCTGTACCAGCGGCTGGTGACGGCGCTGCTGCCGCTGCGTGACACGCCGCGCGATGCCGCCGCCGCGGCGCAGGAGGTGGCGATCCGCCAGGCACTGCTGCAACCGGAAGCTGCCATTGTGCTGCCGCCGTGCCGCACCCCGCCGCAGCCGGTGCTGCTGTGGTTGCACCCGACGCCACCGACCGCGCCGACCGCCGGCGCCGACGACAAGCAGACGCCGGAGATGGAGGACAGCGACAGCAAGGAAACGAAGAAAAAGCGTCGCTACCGTGCGCGGCGCGACACCGCCGACGAGCGCAAGAACGGCATGCTGCTGGTGTTCCGCGCCGAGAGCATCTTCACCTGGGACGAGTACGTGCGCGTCAACCGTCACACCGACGACGATGACATGGACGACGCCGGCGCCGCCGCCGAGGACATGAACACGCTGACCATCAGCCGCGACAACCGCCGCCGCGCCAGCCGGCTGAAGTTCGACCTTGACCTGCCGGCCGCCGCCTACGACGACACCCCGCTGGGCAGCGGCATCCTGCTGCCGGAATGGGATTACAAGCGGCAACGGCTGGTGGCCGAGCACTGCTGCCTGAAGCCGATGCTGCCGCGCGACGCCACCCCGGCGCCGCTGCCGGACAAGCTGCAACCGCTGGCGCGGCGCCTTCGCCGCCAGTTCCAGGCGCTGTCGCCGGAGCGCACCCGCAAGAGCGGCGAGGCCAGCGGCCCGGACATCGACCTTGATCGCCTGATCCGCTTCCTCGCCGAGAAACGCAGCGGTGTGGCGGTGGCCGAGCCGGCGCTGTACCAGGCGTGGCCGCCGGGCGGGCGCAACATGGCCTGCCTGCTGCTGGCCGACCTGTCGCTGTCAACCGAAAGCTGGCTCGGCGAAGCCGGGCAGGTGATCGGCGTGATCCGCGACAGCCTGCTGCTGTTCGCCGAGGCGCTGTCCGCCTGCGGCGACGCCTTCGGCCTGTACGGCTTTTCCTCGATCCGTCGCGACGAGGTGCGCTACCTGCTGCTGAAGGATTTTGCCGAGCGCTACGACGACACCACCCGCGGCCGCATCCTGGCGCTGCGTCCCGGCTACTACACGCGCATGGGCGCGGCGATTCGCCAGTCCACCCGCATCCTGCTGGAACAGCCGGCGCAGCGCCGCCTGCTGCTGATCGTGTCCGACGGCAAGCCCAACGACCTCGACCACTACGAAGGCCGCTATGGCGTGGAAGACACGCGCCAGGCGGTGCTGGAGGCGAAGCGGGCGGGGCTGATCCCGTTCTGCGTCACCGTGGACAAGGAGGCCGGCGAGTACCTGCCGCACCTGTTCGGCCGCCGCGGCTACAGCGTGGTGCACGACGCGCGGCGCCTGCCGCAGGTCTTGACCAGCCTGTACGCCAGCCTGACCGCCTGACACACCGCCACAAACGGAAAAAGGTTGGCCGCAACGTTGCGGCCAACCTTTTTTGTCGAGGTGCCGGCGTGCGGCTCAGTACAGGTAGACACCGTCCGGCTGCGGTGCCGGCACCGGCACCGGCTGGCGCAGCATGTCGCACACCGCGGACTCGATGCCGTAACACAGCGCGGTCAGCGGCAGGTCGTTGCCTTCCTTGCCGAACGGCTCTTCCAGCTCCTCGCCCAGCACGTCCAGCGCCATATAGGTGTAGGCGATGAACACCGCGATCAACGGCGTCAGCCAGCCGATGCTGGTGGTCAGCCCGATCGGCAGCAGCATGCAGTAGATGGTGACGGTGCGGTTGAGCAGCACGCGGTAGGTGAACGGGATCGGCGTATTGCGGATGCGCTCGCAGCCGCCGACCACGTCGGACAGCGCGTCCAGGTTGCGGTCGACGCTCTGCCACTGCCACTGGTCGATGCTGCCGCTGTGGCGCAGGCTGGCATTGAGGCGGTGCAGGTAGAGCAGGATCAGCCCCGGCTTGCCGGGCGCGTCGGCGATCGCCTGCCATTCCGCCGCCGGCAGCAGCCGCTGCAGGTGGGCGGCGACGTCGTCCTGGCGCAGCTGGCCTTTCAGCGCATAGGCCAGGGCGCAGATGCCGTGCAGCATCTGCCGCGACTCCGGCCGCGCATCGGCGATCGCCAGCAGCTTGCCGGCCAGGGTGCGCGCCACGATCAGCAGCGTGCCCCACAGCTTGCGCGCTTCCCAGAAGCGTTCGTAGCTGACCGAATTGCGGAAGCTGAGGAAGATCGCCAGCGACACCCCCATCAGCGTGAAGATGTAGATGTTCAGCGACGATTGCGCGTGCTGGCTGATCCACCAGTTGGTGGCGAAGGCGGACAGCAGCGAGATGAGGAACACCAGGCACAGCCGGGGCAGGATGCGTGGCAGTACCGAGCCGCGCCAGACGAACAGCAGCTCGAACCAGTTGTGACGGGAGTGGATGATCATGATGGCAAGCGGGGGCGAGGAATAGGCCAGCCCGACATCATAGGCGCTGCCGGCCCGTGGCCACAAGGTGTGGCGCCGCGATTTTTTGTGCGCTGCGGCAATGGCGGCGGGCAACACCTGTTGCGGCAAGTTCACTGCGGCGCAGGGTGGATTCCGATCCGTTGATACGAATCAATGATGCCAATGTCACCGCAGGCGGATGATGCGCGCATGAATTCCCTCATAGCGTGGTGGAGAGCATCATGAAAAGCTTCAGGATAAGTGCACTTGCACAGGGCGTATTACTGGCAACCTTGCCGTTCGCTGCATCGCTGGCGCTGGCGGACGCCGCCGGTAGTCCGGCGGCCCAGTCTCAGCAGGAGATGCACCAGAACATCAACCCCAAGGCGCCGCCGATCACCAAGGTCGAATTCGAGCGCGCCAAGCAGATCTACTTCGAGCGTTGCGCCGGCTGTCACGGCGTGTTGCGCAAGGGTGCCACCGGCAAGCCGCTGACGCCGGACATCACGCTGGGCAAGGGCACCGACTACCTGAAGGTGTTCATCGCCTACGGCAGCCCGGCCGGGATGCCGAACTGGCAGACCTCCGGCGAGATGAGCGAGCAGGACGTGGACCTGATGGCGCGTTACATCCAGCAGGAGCCGCCGACACCGCCGGAATTCTCGCTGGCCGACATCGAGAAGTCGCGCAAGATCTACCTGCCGGTGGAGAAACGCCCGACCAGGAAGATGAACAGCTACAACCTGGAGAACATCTTCTCCGTCACCCTGCGTGACAGCGGCGAAGTGGCGCTGATCGACGGCGACAGCAAGCAGATCATCAACATCATCAAGACCGGCTACGCGGTGCACATCTCGCGGCTGTCCAAGTCCGGCCGCTACCTGTACGTGATCGGCCGTGACGCCCGCCTCAACCTGATCGACCTGTGGCTGCCGAAGCCGGACAACGTCGCCGAGGTCAAGGTCGGCCTCGAGGCGCGCTCGGTGGAGACTTCCAAGTTCAAGGGCTTCGAGGACAAGATCGCCGTCGCCGGCACCTACTGGCCGCCGCAGTTCGTGATCATGGACGGCGACACGCTGAAGCCGCGCAAGGTGGTGTCCACCCGCGGCATGACCGTCGACAACGAGTACCACCCCGAGCCGCGCGTGGCCTCCATCGTCGGTAGCCACTACAAGCCGGAATTCGTGATCAACGCCAAGGAAACCGGCAAGATCATGATGGTCGATTACTCCGACCTCAATAACCTGAAAACCACCACTATCGACTCCGCCAAGTTCCTGCACGACGGCGGCTTCGACAGCAGCGGTCGCTACTTCCTGGTCGCCGCCAACGCCTCCAACAAGATCGCGGTGGTCGACACCAAGGAAGACAAGCTGGCGGCACTGGTCGATGTCGGCAAGATCCCGCACCCGGGCCGCGGCGCCAACTTCGTGCATCCGAAATACGGTCCGGTGTGGAGTACCTCGCACCTGGGCAGCGAGGACGTGACGCTGATCGGTACCGATCCGGTGAAACATCCGCAGTACGCGTGGAAGGCGGTCAGCGTGTTCAAGGGCCAGGGTGGCGGTTCGCTGTTCATCAAGACCCATCCGAAATCGAAGAACCTGTGGGTGGATACCCCGCTGAACCCGGATGCCAAGGTCAGCCAGAGCGTGGCGGTCTACGACATCAACAACCTGGCCAAGGGGCCGCAGGTGATCGACGTGGCCGCCTGCGCCAAGCTCGCGGACGACGGTGCCAAGCGCGTGGTGCAGCCGGAGTACAACAAGGGCGGCGACGAGGTGTGGTTCTCGGTGTGGAGCGCCAAGAACAAGGAATCGGCCATCGTGGTGGTCGATGACAAGACCCGCAGCTGCAAGGCGGTGATCAAGGACAAGCGCCTGATTACCCCGACCGGCAAGTTCAACGTCTACAACACCCAGCACGACGTTTACTAACCCTCAGCGCGGGCCGCGACCCGGCCCGCCACGGAGATCATCATGAAAACATCCCTGCTTACCGCGCTGCTGCTCAGTGGCGGCCTGCTGCTGGCCACCAGCGCCAACGCCTCGCCGGAGCTGGCGAAGAAGTACAACTGTTTCGCCTGTCACGGCATGGACAAGAAAGTGGTCGGCCCGGCGTTCAAGGACATCGGCAGCAAGTACAAGGGCCAGAACATGCAGGCCAAGCTGGAAGAGAAGGTGAAGAAGGGCGGCGCCGGCAGCTTCGGCCCGATCCCGATGTCGCCCAACCCGCAGGTGCCGGATGCCGACATCAAGCTGCTGGTGAAGTGGGTGCTGGCGCAGTAAGCCCGCTTCTTGCCGCACGCCGGCCCGCCCCGGGCCGGCCGCCGCGGCGCGGACTTTGATCGCAGCAGGCGCCGCCTGCTGCCGTGAAAGCCTGACTGGAATCCCGCCATGAAACTGCCTGCCTGTTGCCGTACGCTGACAGCCAAGTGCCTGCTGCTGGGCTGTTGCGCCGCCTTGTTCATCTCCGAAGCCGTCTATGCCGACAACGGCATCGTCGCCCCCGCACCGCAACGCGTCGCCGAGCTGCGCCACCTGCTGCGCGAGGACTGTGGCGCCTGTCACGGGCTGACCCTCAACGGCGGCCTCGGCAGCCCGCTGACCGCCGCCGCGCTGGCCGGCAAACCGGGCGACAGCCTGGTGGCGACGCTGCTCGATGGCCGTCCCGGCAGCGCGATGCCGCCGTGGCGGCCGTTCATGAGCGAGGCCGAGGCACAGTGGCTGATCCGGCAATTGCAGCAGGGGGTGACACCATGAAGGCGATGACAAGGTTGGCCGCAGCGGCGGCTGCCATGCTGCTGCTGGCCGGTTGCGCCACGCCGGCGCTACGCGGCAGTGGCGATCTCGGCGTGGTGATCGAGCGCGCCGCCGGCAGCGTGCAGGTGGTCAGCAACAGCAGCAACACCATGCTGGCGCGCGTTGGCGGGCTGGGCGACCTGTCGCACGCCTCGCTGGTGTACAGCCGCGACGCGCGCTACGTGTACGTGTTCGGCCGCGACGGCGGCATCAGCAAGGTCGACATCCTCGCCGGCAAGCTGGTGGCGCGGGTGCTGCAGGCCGGCAACAGCATCGGCGGCGCCATCTCCAGCGATGGCCGCATCGTGGCGGCGCAGAACTACAGCCCAGGCGGGGTCAAGCTGTTTGATGCCGACACGCTGGCGCTGCTGGCCGACATCCCGGCGCTGGACGACCAGGGCCAGCCGTCCAAGGTGGTCGGCCTGGCCGACCTGCCGGGCAACCGCTTCGCCTTCAGCCTGTTCGAGGCCGGCGAGATCTGGGTGCTGGATGCGGCCACGCCGCGCGCGCCGCAAGTCACCAAATACCGCAACGTTGGCCGCAACCCCTACGACGGCCTCGCCAGCAGTGACGGCCGCTACTACATCGCCGGCCTGTACGGCGACGACGGCCTGGCCCTGCTGGACAACTGGCAGCCGCAGGCCGGGGTGCGCCGCATCCTGCCCGGCTATGGCCAGGGCCGGGACAAGCAGCCGGTGTACAAGATGCCGCACCTGCGCGGCTGGAGCATCGCCGGCGACTACGCCTTCCTGCCGGCGATCGGCCTTCACGAGGTACTGGTGGCGGACAACCGCAGCTGGCAGGAGGCGGCACGGGTACCGGTATACGGCCAGCCGGTATTCGTGATGGCGGAGCCGTCCGGGCGCCGGGTGTGGGTGAACTTTGCCTTTCCGCACAACGACACGGTGCAGGTGATCGACGTGCCGACGATGCAGGTGATCCGGACGCTGAAACCGGGCCGCGCCATCCTGCACATGGAATTCACCGCCCGTGGCGACGCGGTGTGGCTGTCCAGTCGCGACGACGACAAGCTGGTGGTGATCGACACCGCCACCTTCCAGACGCGGCGCGAACTGCCGGCGGCCAACCCTTCCGGCATCTTCTTCAGCTGGCGCGCCGGCCGGATGGGCATGTGATGGGCGCGCCGCGAGAACCTGGCGCGCTCCCCGCGCCGCTGCTGGCGTTGCTGGACCGCTACCAGCGCGACTTTCCGTTGCAGCCGCAGCCATTCCGCCTGCTGGCAGAGCAGGCGGGCATGAGCGAGCACGCCTTGCTGGCGGCGCTGGCACAGGCGCGCGCCGACGGCCTGCTTGGCCGCCTCGGCGCGGTGTTCGCCCCCAATACCGTCGGCGTCAGCACGCTGGCGGCGCTGGCGGTGCCGCCGGTGCAGCGCGACGCCATCGCCGCGCAGATCAGCGCGCTGCCGCAGGTCAACCACAACTACGCGCGCGAGCACCACTACAACCTGTGGTTCGTTCTCACCGCGCCGGATCGCGCCGGCATCGACGCCGCGCTGGCGCAGATCGCCAGCTGCACCGGCTACCCGCCGCTGGACCTGCCGTTGCAGCACGAATACCACATCGATCTCGGTTTCGCGCTGGGGGCGAGCGGTCCGGCGCGGCGGCCAACCCTGAGCCCGGCCGCGCCGCTGCTGGACGACGGCGACCGTCGCCTGATCGCGGCGCTGAACGAGGGCATCGCGCTGCAGCCGCGTCCGTTCGCACTGCTGGCCGAGGCCTGCGGCCTCCTCGAGGACGAGGTGCTGCAGCGGCTGCAACACTGGGTCGCCAGCGGCGTCATCCGCCGCTTCGGCATGGTGCTGCGCCACCACGAGCTGGGCTTCCGCGCCAACGCGATGTGCGTGTGGCAGGTGCCGCCGGCGGCGCGCGACGCCATCGGTACGGCGCTGGCCACCGACCCGGCGGTGACGCTGTGCTACGCGCGGCCGCCGCAGGGCGCGCACTGGCCGTACAACCTGTTCTGCATGATCCACGCCCGCGATGCCGCCAGCGCCCACGCCGCCGCGCAAAGGTTGGCCGCAAGCCACGGCCTGGCCGCGCTGCCGCAGGCGGTGCTGATTTCCACCCGCCGCTACACCCAGCGCGGCGCCCGTTACTGACCGGAGTCCTGCCATGAACGCACCACTGCCCCTAGCCGCGCCCGCCGCCGACACCCCGCACGCGGCCGACGTGCCGGATGCGACGCTGGACGCGCTGGACAGCCTGATCATCGATACGCTGCAGGGCGGTTTCCCGCTGCTGCCGCGCCCGTATGCCGCCGTCGCCGACAGCATCGGCCTGGGCGAGGCGGTGCTGTTGAAGCGGCTGCAACGGCTGCTGGCCGGCCGGGTGCTGACCCGTTTCGGTCCGATGTACCAGATCGAGCGCATGGGCGGCGCCTTCGTGCTGGCGGCGCTGGCGGTGCCGGAGGCGCGCTTCGACGCGGTGGCGGCGCAGGTGGGCGCGCTGCCGGCGGTGGCGCACAACTACCGCCGCGAACACCACTTCAACATGTGGTTCGTGCTGGCCACCGCCACCCCCGGCGGCATTGCCGACGCCATCATCGACATCGAGACCGCCACCGGCCTGCGCGTGTACGACTTTCCCAAGCTGCGCGAGTACTACGTCGGCATGCGGTTTACCGTCGGCGGCCAGGCACCGGTCGGCACGCTGCCGGACAGCACACAGGGCAATCACGAGGTAGAGCTGGACGAGCGCGACCGGCAGCTCATCCGCGCCAGCCAGGGCGGGCTGCCGCTGCTGCCGCAGCCGTACCGGGAGCTGGGCGATACGCTGGCGATGACGGAAGACGAAGTCTGCCTGCGGCTGGGGCGCATGCTGCAAAACGGCGTCATCCGCCGCATCGGCGCGGTGCCCAATCACTACGCCATCGGCTACGCCGCCAACGGCATGGCAGTGTTCGATGTCGACGATGCGCAGATCGACGCGCTGGGCGAGCGGGTCGGCGGCCTGCCGTATGTCAGTCACTGCTACCGGCGCCTGCGCCGGCTGCCGCAGTGGCCGTACAGCCTGTTCGCGATGTGCCACGGCAGCAGCCGCGACGAGGTGATGCAGCAGGTGGCCGCCATCCGCCAGTTGCTGGGCGCCGCCTGTCGCGGTCACGAGGTGCTGTTCTCCACCCGCATGCTGAAAAAGAGCGGGCTGCGCATCTGAGTCCGCGCTGCGTGTCGCTGTGCTGCCGGGCATTTTTTTTGCCGGTGGCACTGGCAATTGTCACGGCTATCGCCAACACTGCAGTCAGCGGCAGTACAGATGCATGAATGGTTTGCAGGCACTGCCCGCCAATATCAATTGCCGGTATGCTTGCCGATATGGAAACCAACACCTGCGCGCCGCTGGGCAATTTCATCGACCTGATGCTCGACGCCATCTGCGTGGTCGACGCCGAGGGCCGTTTCGTATTCGTCAGCGCCGCCTGCGAACGCATTTTCGGCTACGCCCCCGAGGAGCTGATCGGCAAGCCGATGATCGATCTGGTGTTGCCGGAAGACCGGCCGCGCACGCTGCAGACGGCCAGCCAGATCATGGCCGGCCAGCCCAAGCCCCACTTCGAGAACCGCTACGTGCGCAAGGACGGGCAGGTGGTGCACATCATGTGGTCGGCGCGCTGGTCGGAGCGCGAACAGGTGCGCGTGGCGGTGGCGCGCGACGTGACCGAGCTGAAACAGGCGGCCGCGCTGCAGGCGGCGCTGTACGCCATTTCCGAGGCGGCGCACGCGGCGGAGGACATGCTGGCACTGTTCCGGCGCATACACCACATCATCGGCGAGCTGCTGCCGGCGCAGAATTTTGCGGTGGCGCTGTATGACGCAGAGCGCGATCAGCTGAGCTTTCCCTACCACGTCGATGTGCAGGAACCGTCACCGGTGGTGCGCAAGCCGGCCGCCGGCACGCTCTGCGCCGAGGTGATCCGCAGCGGCCAGCCGCTGTTGCTGACCCCGGAAACGCTGGCCGACTTCCCGGCGCACCTGCGCCAGATCGTTGGCCGCAAGTCGCTGTGCTGGCTGGGGGTGCCGCTCAATTCCTCCAAGGGCACCATCGGCGCGCTGGTGCTGAAAAGCTACTGCGGTGGCGTGCGCTACGGCGAAAAGGACAAGGAGCTGCTGCAGTTCGTCTCCAACCAGATCGCCACCGCCATCGAGCGTCACCAGCTGCACGCGCGGCTGCAGTACATGGCGCAGTACGACGAGCTGACCGGGCTGCCCAACCGCGGCCTGCTGTTCGACCGCCTGCACACCGCACTGGCGCGGGCGCGGCGCGAGCAGGGGCGGCTGGCGCTGCTGTATCTCGATCTCGACAAGTTCAAGCAGGTCAACGATACCCACGGCCACGCGGTGGGCGACCAGCTGCTGCACGCGGTGGCCAGGCGGCTGCAGCAGTGCGTGCGCGAGGCCGACACCGTGGCGCGCATCGGTGGCGACGAGTTCGTGGTGCTGCTGGAAAGCCTGCAGCAGCCGGAGCACGCGCAGCCGGCCGCCGACAAGCTGCGCGGGGCACTGGACCAGCCGCTGACCATCGACGGCCACAGTCTGCGCATCCTGCCCAGCATCGGCATCGCGCTGTATCCGGAGCACGGCGATACCGCGCAGGCGCTGCTGCGCCACGCCGACGACGCGATGTACCAGGTGAAGAAGGGCGGCGACCAGCGCCTGCTGCCGCAGGACAGCGCCTGGCCTGACGCCGGCGGCCGCGAGCAGCAGCTGGCGTGAGCGTTACGGCGATGCCGCGCCGCGGCTTGAAGCCTGCGCTGGCCGCGCCTGTATGAAGGGTGCGGCGCAGTCCGCCGGCGACACGCCCGCACTGAACGCGCTGAGCGCGCGGCGTTAGCGTCCGGATCACGAGTCCGGCTAGCGTAAACCGCTGCGCCAGACAAAACGTTGGCCGCAAGCACTTGGTGCTTGCGGCCAACGTTTTCATGCAACCCGCTCAGCTGGCGGCGGGTGCCGGCAGCCGCTGACGGCCCCAGCGGTTGACCCACAGCGAGGCCAGGATCACCGTGCCGCCCAGTGCCAGGCGCGGCAGGTCGGCGTCGCGGTTCCAGATCAGCACGTTGACCAGCAGGCCGGCCGGCACGTGCAGCTCGTTCATGATCGCCAGCGTGCCGGCGCTGACGCGGGTGCTGCCCTTCACCCACCAGTACATGCCCAGCGCGGTGGCAAACAGCCCCATGTACACCAGCACCCCCCACTGCATCGCGGTGTGCGGCAGACGTTCCGGGTTGCCGAAGATCAGGTAGGACGGCAGCGCCAGCAACAACGCGCCGAGGAAGAAATGGCCAAAGAAGCGATGCAGCGGCTGCGATACCGGATATTGCTGCAACAGGCGGCGGCACAGCACCTGGCCGGCGGCAAAGGTGGCATTGGCCAACTGCAGCAGCAGGAAGCCGGTCAGGTACTCGCCCTCCAGCGGCTGGAAGCGGATGATGATGCCGCCGCCAACCGCCACCGCGGCCGCCAGCAGCGCCCAGCGGTTGAAGCGGCGCGCCAGCGCGTCGTCGAGCAGGGTGACGTAGATCGGCGTCAGCACTGTGAACAGCAGCACCTCCGGCACGGTCAGCACGCTGAAGCTGCGGTACAGGCACAGGTAGGTGACGCCGAACTGTAGCGCGCCGGCCAGCCAGAAACCGGCCACCAGCCGCGCCGGCAGTCCGCGCCAGACGGTAAACGGCAGGAACACCGCGGCGGCGATCAGCACGCGCAGCAGCACGGCGAAGTCGCTGTCGACCTTGCCGGCCAGGTATTCGCCGATCAGGCTGAAGGAAAACGCCCACAGGACGGTAACGATGATCAGGTGACGCATGGTGTGGCTTTGCAATGTCGGGACGGGGTGGCGATGATAGGCGATGGCGCGCCGCTTGGGAACGGCGGGCGCCAGCGCGTGGCGCGGCAGGCACTACAATGAAGTAAGAACCTGGTCACGATCTGCTGCGACTTGATCTCAGTGGGGGGCGATACGGCGTTGAAAACGCCTTCGGCATGCTGGCTGATGTCCGGATCAACGCCGCTTCCTCAGCCGTTTTCGCCTTGTCTCGCGTGAGCGCGCGAGATCGTGAACACGTTCCACGCGCCGCAGGGCGCGAAACGGTAACGGCCTGTCCGCCGCCATGCGGCAGGGGCGGGTCGCGGAGGGACGCATCATGACATCCTTACGCAAGCAGCGCGGCTGGTATAACGGCGCCTATTTATTCACCGCCATCTTCGTGCTGGTGCTGTTCATGTCGCAGCCGTGGTTGCCGCTGTTGCTGCTGGCGGCGCTGGCCGGCGCCGGCATCGTGATCGGCATCGCGCGCGGCGGCCACTACCTGAAACAGTGGCTGAGCCAGCATAGTCCGGACTGGCATTGGCACCGGCACTGAGCGGCATTGCCGGCCGGACCGGCAAGCCTTGACTGCGGTCAAGGAGCGCGGGCGGGACAAGTCCGACGATGACGCCATCGTCATTGCCGGAGGCTGTCATGCTGCGTCTCACCCACTACCTGCAAAGCCTGCTGCAACCCGCTCCCGTCGCACCTCCGCGTCAGCCAAGCGGCCCGGTGCTGATCTGGAACCTGATCCGCCGCTGTAACCTGACCTGCCAGCACTGCTACTCCATCTCCGCCGACAAGGACTTCGCCGGTGAACTGAGCACCGCCGAGGTGTTCACGGTGATGGATGACCTGAAGGCCTTCGGCGTGCCGGTACTGATCCTGTCCGGCGGCGAGCCGCTGCTGCGCCCGGACATCTACGACATCGGCCGCCGCGCCAAGGAAATGGGCTTCTACGTCGGCCTGTCCAGCAACGGCACGCTGATTGATGCGGCCAACGTTGGCCGCATCGCCGAGGTCGGTTTCGACTATGTCGGCGTCAGCCTCGACGGCATCGGCGCCACCCACGACAAGTTCCGCCGCCTCGATGGCGGCTTCGCACTGGCGCTGAACGGCATCCGCCTGGCGCGCGACGCCGGCATGAAGGTCGGCGTGCGCTATACCATGACCGAGGACAATGCCCACGACCTGCCGGCGCTGCTGCAGCTGGTGAGCGACGAAGGCATCGACAAGTTCTACTTCTCGCACCTCAACTACGCCGGACGCGGCAATAAGCACCGCGACAGCGACGCCCGCCACGCGCGCACGCGCTGGGCGATGGAGCTGCTGATCGAGTCCTGTCTCGCCCACCTGCGGGCCGGCACGGCGAAGGAATTCGTCACCGGCAATAATGACGCCGACGGCGTCTACCTGCTGCAGTGGGCGGCGCGGCACTATCCCGAGCAGCTGGACGCCTTGCGCCAGCGCCTGACGCAGTGGGGCGGCAACGCCAGCGGTGTCAACGTCGCCAATATCGACAACCTCGGCAATGTGCACCCGGACACTATGTGGTGGAAGGTGACGCTGGGCAATGTGCGCGAGCGGCCGTTTTCCGAGATCTGGCCGGACGTGTCGCACCCGCTGATGGCCGGCCTCAAGCAGCGACCGCGACCGGTGCACGGCCGCTGCGCCGCCTGCGCCCATCTGGCGATCTGCAACGGCAATACCCGGGTGCGGGCGTGGGAGTTGAGCGACGACTTCTGGGCCTCCGATCCGGCCTGCTACCTCAGCGACGCCGAGATCGGCGTGGCGGACGGCGCCTATCCGCTGCCGCAGCTGACGCCGTGGCAGCGCATCGTGCCGCAGGCGGAGGGCAGCCGATGAAACTCGCCAGCCTGTTACTGGCCGCCATCGCCAGCCTGCCGCTGGCGGCCACCGCCGCCAATCCCGCCGATCTCTACCAGCAGCACTGCCTCAGCTGCCACGGCGCGCAACGCATGGGCGCGATGGCGCCGGCCCTGCTGCCGCAGAGCCTGGAACGGATCAAGCCGGCCGAGGTGCTGGCGGTGATCCGCGACGGCCGCGCCGCCACGCAGATGGCCGGTTTTGCCGGCCGCCTGTCCGACGCCGACATCGGCGAGCTGGCCGCCTGGCTGGCCACCCCGCCGGCGACGCCACCGCGCTGGCGCGAGGCGGATACCGCCGCGTCGCGCATTCAATACCTCGATCCGGCCAAGCTGCCGCCGCGGCCGCGCTTTGCGGCCAACGTCGATCCGCACAACCTGTTCGTGGTGGTGGAGGCCGGCGATCACCATGTCACGGTACTGGACGGCGACCGCTTCACGCCGCTCACCCGTTTCAAGAGCCGTTTCGCGCTGCACGGCGGGCCGAAGTTCTCGCCCGACGGCCGCTTTGTCTACTTTGCCAGCCGCGACGGCTGGGTGACGCAGTACGACCTGTACACGCTGCAGCCGGTGGCCGAGATCCGCGTCGGGCTGAACACTCGCAACGTGGCGGTGTCCGGCGACGGGCGCTGGGTGCTGGCCGGCAACACCCTGCCGGAGACACTGGTGCTGCTCGACGCCAACGGCCTGAAGCCGGTGAAGACCATCGCGGTGCAGGATCGCGCCGGCAGGGCGTCGCGGGTGTCGGCGGTGTACGACGCCGCGCCGCGGCACAGCTTCGTGGTGGCGCTGAAGGACGCCGCCGAGCTGTGGGAGATCTCCTACAACCCGCAGGCCGACAAGATTTATCCCGGCCTGGTGCACGACTACCAGATGGGCGAGGGGCTGGCCGTGTCCGGTTTTCTCAATCCGCGGGTGACGCCGCTGTCCATGGTGCTGGACGACTTCTTTTTCGATAGCGGCTATCGCCACGTGATGGCGGCCTCGCGCGACGGCCAGGCGCAGGTGATCAACCTCGACGCGCGCAGCAAGGTGGCGACGCTGCCGCTGGATGGCATGCCGCACCTCGGCTCCGGCATCACCTTCGAGCAGGACGGCCATCACTACATGGCGACGCCGAACCTGAAGGGCGGCCGTGTGACGGTGATCGACATGGACCGCTGGCAGGTGGCGGCCAACATCGCCACGCCGGGGCCGGGTTTTTTCCTGCGCAGCCACGAAAACACACCCTACGCCTGGGTGGACGCGATGATGTCGCCACGCCGCGACACGCTGTCCATCATCGACAAGCGCACGCTGCAGGTAGTGCGCCAGCTGACGCTGCGGCCGGGCAAGACCAATGCCCACGTCGAATTCACCCGCGACGGCCGCTACGCGCTGGTCAGCATCATGGAAACGCCGGGCGAGCTGGTGGTGGTCGATGCGGCGACGTTCCGGGAGGTGGCCGCGCTGCCGATGATGAAGCCGATCGGCAAGTACAACGTGTACAACAAGGTGACGCGTTCGGAAGGCACCAGCCATTAGCGCCGGCCAGGCCTGATTCAGCGACCACACCGGCCACGAACGGCTGACCATGCCGGCCAGGGTTGGCCGCAGGCGGCGGGGCACGACTAGCTCTTTCGGCTAGGGTGCCACCGCCTTTTGGCGCATGGTGGCGCGCGCTGGCTGCGCGTAGCCTTGCGCCATCCCTTACGGGCGGGTGCGACATCCGCAGGAAAACAGCAATGAACCAGATTGATATTCGGACCTTTTTGCAGCATCAGCCACTGTTCCAGCAGCTGTCCGAGGCGCAGCGCGAGGCGCTGGTGCCCGGCACCCGCGAGGTGCGCGGCCAGAAGGGGCAGGTGATCTTCCAGAAGGGCGATCCCTGTGACGGCATGTATCTGGTGGTGTACGGCAAGGTCAAGCTGGCGCTGACCGCGCAGAACGGCACCGAGAAGGTGATGGAAATCCTGCACCCGAGCCAGAGCTTTGCCGAGGCGGTGATGTTCCTGCGCCGGCCGTGCCCGGTGATGGCGCAGTTTGTCGAGGACGGCCTGCTGCTGCATGTCAGCGCCGAGGTGATCTTCGGCGCCATCGCGCAGGATCCGGCCTTTGCCCAGCGCATGCTGGCCGGACTGTCGTTGCGCCTGCACAGCCTGGTGCGCGACGTGGAACGCTACTCGGTGGAGAGCGCGGTGCAACGCGTGGTCGGCTACCTGCTGCAGGTGGAAGACGACGCCAGCAGCGGCTCGGTGGTGCACCTGCCGGTCAACAAGAACCTGATCGCGTCCCGGCTGAACCTGACGCCGGAAACCTTCTCCCGCGTGCTGCACCAGCTGGCGGACGAGGGCCTGATCGAGGTGCGCGGTCGCGATATCGTGCTGAAGGACCTGGAGGCGCTGCGCGACTTCGGCTTTGCCTGAGCCGGGCGCACCGTCGTACTGAATTTGCACTGGGCACACCGCCCCCGCCGTAGCGGCCGGGGCGGTGTTGGCATTGCGGCCAACCTTGCCGTGCCGTCGCCGGATTTCAGTGTCCGTGAAGAGGCGACGCCAGCGGCCGTGGCCCGATGCCGGCGCGGCGATCCAGGTGCCCGGACCAGCTGGTCAGCCCCACCGCGCCCAGCACCACCAGCGCGCCGATCCACGGCGTGGCCAGCAAGCCCAGCTTGCTCACGATCAGGCCGCCGCCCCAGGCGCCGCCGGCGATGCCGACATTGAAGGCGGCGATGTTGAGCCCGGAGGCCACGTCCACCGCATGCGGTGTTTCGCGCTCCGCCTGCTGCACCACGTACACCTGCAGGCCGGCGACATTGCCGAACGCCACCGCACCCCAGGCCAGCACCGTCAGCAGCACCAGCCATGGCGAGCTGGCGGTAAAGGTCAGCACCAGCAGCACCAGCGCCAGCAGCAGGAAGATGACCTGCAGCGCGCGCACCGGCCCGTGCCGGTCGGCCAGCCGCCCGCCCCAGATATTGCCGAATGCCACCGACACACCGTACACCAGCATGACCAGTCCGACACTGGACGGCGCGTAGCCGCTGACCTGCTGCAGGATCGGTGCGAGGTAGGTAAAGGCGATGAAGGAACCGCCATAGCCCAGCGCCGTCATCGCGTACACCAGCAGCAGCCGTGGCCGGCCCAGCACCGCCAGCTGGGCGAGCAGGCCGCCGGCCGCCGGGGTGGTGATGTTGCGCGGGATCAGCAGCAGGCTGCCGACAAAGGCGATCACCCCCAGCAGCGACACCGCCAGAAAGGTGCTCTGCCAGCCAAAGTGCTGGCCGATCCAGGTACCCAGCGGCACGCCGCTGACCAGTGCCACGGTCAGGCCGGAGAACATCAGTGCAATCGCGCTGGCCGCCTTGTCCTTGGCCACCAGGCTGGTGGCGATGGTGGCGCCGATGGAGAAGAACACGCCGTGCGCCAGACCGGTCAGCACGCGGGCGGCCATCAGTGCCTGGTAGCCCGGCGCCTGCCACGCCACCAGGTTGCCGATGGTAAACAGCGCCATCAGTCCCAGTAGCAGTGGCTTGCGCGGCAAGCGGCTGCTCAGCGCGGTGAGTACCGGTGCGCCGATGGCCACCCCCAGCGCGTACAGGCTGACCAGCAGGCCGGCGGAAGGCAGCGATACCTGCAGGTTGGCGGCAATGGTCGGGATCAGCCCGACAATGACAAATTCGGTGGTGCCGATGGCAAAGGCGCTGAGCGTCAGCGCCCACAGGGCAAGAGGCATGATGTGCTCCGGTTGGTGGGTGTGCGGCGATTGTCACCGCTTGCCAGCTGCGGAAAAACCGTCTCTACTGGCAAATACTTTTGACTGGGAGTCAATAATGATTGCCACCGATGCGCTGATTGCCTTTGTCGCCATCATAGATGGCGGCTCTTTTTCCGCCGCCGCGGCCCGGCTGCAGCAGACGCCGTCCGGCATCAGCCGCACCCTGTCGCGGCTGGAGGCGCAGCTGGGGGTGCGCCTGATCACACGCACCACGCGCCGGCTGGAGCTGACCGAAGAAGGGCGCTGGCTGCTGGAGCGCGCCCGCGACATCCTGGCGCGCCTGGGCGACACCGAGGCGCGGCTGCAGGCCAGTGCTGCCGTACCGGCGGGCGTGGTGCGCGTCAATGCCGCCAGCCCGGTGCTGAACCATCTGCTGGCGCCGCTGGTGCCCGGCTTCCTGGCCGCCTACCCGCAGATCCGGCTGGAGCTGACCGGAGCAGAAGCGATTGTCGACCTGATCGAGGAGGGGGCCGATGTCGCCATCCGCGTCGGTGCGCTGGCGGATTCCACCCTCAACGCGCGCCTGCTCGGCAGCAGCCCGTTGCGGCTGGTGGCGGCGCCGGACTACCTGCAGCGCTGCGGCCAGCCGACACAGGCCGCGGCGCTGGCGCAGCACCGCCTGCTCGGTTTCAGCAGTCCGGCGGCGCTGAATGTGTGGCCGCTGGCACAGGCGGGGCAGCACGGCTGGCCGGTCGAACCGGCGCTGAGCGCCAGCAGCGGCGAGACGCTGCGCCATCTGGCGCTGGCCGGCGCCGGCATTGCCTGTCTCGCCGATTTTCTGGTCGGCGACGATCTGCGTGCAGGCCGGCTGCAGTCGGTGCTGGCGGCCGAGGTGCTGCCGTGGCGGCAGCAGGTCTGGGCGGTGTTCTACAAGCAGGGGCAGCTGGCACCGCGGGTGGCGTGCCTGGTCGACTATCTGGCCCGGCAGCTGCCGCTGCAGCGCAGCTAGGACGGTCAGCGCCGGCGGTGGTGTTACCGTCCGACATGGCAGCTGCCGCGCGCGGCCCGCCGGGCTGCGGCCAACCTTGGTGCGAGACACGGCAGCTTCGCTGCGTCGGGAGGCCCGGTCACGCTGCTGCGTGGCGGCAAGCCAGGCAGCAGCGCTGGGCCGCGGTGTTGCCGGTGTAATGGGGCACGCGCCGGGCCGGGAACGGTGCCTGCTCCGGCGCGGCGGCGGCCTCAACGGCTGATGATCTGGTCGAAGATCGCGCCATCGTCAAAGTGGGTTTTCTGCGCGCGGGCCCAGCCGCCGAACACCCGGTCGATGGTGAACAGCCTCACCTTGCTGAACTGGGCGGCGTACTTGGCGGCCACCTTGGCGTCGCGCGGGCGGTAGTAGTTCTGCGCCGCCAGCTCCTGCCCCAGCGGGCTGTACAGGTAGCGCAGGTAGGCCTCCGCCATCTTGCGCGTGCCGCGCTTGTCGACCACCTTGTCCACCACGCTCACCGGCGGCTCGGCCAGGATCGACACCGACGGCACCACGATGTCGAACTTGTCCGGCCCCAGCTCCTTGCTGGCGAGGAAGGCCTCGTTTTCCCACGAGATCAGCACGTCGCCGATGCCGCGCTGCGAGAAGGTGACCAGCGAGCCGCGGGCGCCGGAATCCAGCACCTTCACGTTGCGGTAGATCTTCTGCACCAGCGCGCGGGCACTGGCATCGTTGCCGCCGGGCTGTTGCAGCGCGTAGCCCCACGCCGCCAGGTAATTCCAGCGTGCGCCGCCACCGGTTTTCGGATTGGGGGCGATGACCTCTACCCCGGGGCGGGCCAGGTCGTTCCAGTCGCGGATGGCTTTCGGGTTGCCCTTGCGCACCAGCAGCACGATGGTGGAGGTGTACGGCGTGCTGTTGTGTGGCAGGCGGCTTTGCCAGTTGGCCGGCACCAGCGCGCCATTCTGGTGCAGTTCGTCAATGTCGTTGGACAGCGCCAGCGTCACCACGTCCGCCTCCAGCCCGTCGATCACCGAGCGCGCCTGCTTGCCGGAGCCGCCGTGCGACTGCTTGACGCTGACGGTTTCACCGGTTTGCGCCTGCCAGTGCTTGGCGAAGGCGGCGTTGAACTCCTGGTACAGCTCGCGCGTCGGGTCGTAGGACACGTTGAGCAGGCTGACATCGGCCATGGCCGTTTGGCTCAGCAGGCTGGCAAACAGCAGCGCGCCGGCAAGTGGTTTCAGTTTCATGGGTGCACCCCGGTGTTGAATGTGACTGTCATTGTCCGGGGGCGGCCGGCGGCGGTGAACCAAGCAAAATTCACAAGCTAATCAGCGCTGGCGGCCGACGCCGGGGCGGGCCCGCTGCGGCCAACGTTGTGGCGGCGACAACGCAACACAGGCCGCGCCCGCAGGCCGGCCTGTGTTGTGCTGCGTGGCCGTTCAGAACGGCTTGTCGCCGAGGATGGTGGCGCGGTGCATGATGCGGTGCGCCGGGCGGTAGTCGTCCACCGCGTAGTGCTGGGTGACGCGGTTGTCCCAGAACGCGATGTCACCCGGCTGCCAGCGCCAGCGCACGCTGAATTCGGGCTTGGCAAAGTGGGCAAACAGAAACGCCAGCAGCGCGTCGCTCTCCGCCGGCGGCAGCTCGTTGATGCGGGTGGTGAAACCGTCGCTGACGAACAGCGCCTTGTCGCCACTCACCGGGTGGGTGCGGATCACCGGATGGTTCACCGGCGGCGTGCTGCGGCGGGTGGCCTCGTAATTGGCCAGCGCCTCCGGCGTGTGGCCGAAGCGCTCCAGCGGGAACGACTTGGTGAAGTCGTGCGTCGCGGTCAGCCCGTCCAGCAGTTGCTGCAGACGCGGCGACAGCGCGGCGTAGGCGGCGGTGCCGCTGGCCCACAGCGTGTCGCCGCCGTATTCCGGCAGCTGCCGTGCCACCAGCACCGAGCCCAGCGGCGGGGTGTCGATGAAGGTGACGTCGGTGTGCCAGATGGCGTTGTCGCGCAGGTCGTTCAGCGCGGTGTCCAGCACCATGATCTGCGGCGTGTCCGCGATTTTCGGGTACAGCGGATGGATGTGCAGGTCGCCGAACCAGGCGGCGAAATCGCGCTGCTGCTGCGGGCTGAGATCCTGATTCCGGAAAAACAGCACCTGGTGTTGCAGCAGCGCGGCGCTGAGCGCCTGTTGCCGTGCGCTGTCCAGCGGCTGTGCCAGGTCGATGCCGCTGACGATGGCGCCCAGTGCCGGGCTGAGGCGGGTGAAGTGCAGACTCATGACGGTAATCCTTTCAATGGTGTTGGCCGTGCCACGGGGTAAGGCGCTGCTGCAGCCGGCGCAGGCCCAGCTCCAGCGCGAAGGCGACCAGCGCGATGACGATGATGCCGAGCACCACCACGTCGGTGACCAGGAACTGCGCGGCGGACTGGATCATGAAACCCAGCCCGCGGGTGGCGGCGATCAGCTCTGCCGCCACCAGGGTCGACCAGCCGGCGCCGAGGCCGATGCGCACGCCGGTGATGATCTCCGGTAGCGCGCCGGGCAGGATCACGTGGCGCAGCAGCTGCCAGCGGCTGGCGCCCAGCGACAGCGCCGCCTGTCGCCGCAGCTGGCTGACGCTGGCGACGCCGTGGGCGGTGGCGATCAGCACCGGCGCCAGGATGGCGAGAAAGATCAGCAGCACCTTGGACAATTCGCCGATGCCGAACCAGATCACGATCAGCGGCAGGTAGGCCAGCGGCGGCAGCGGGCGGTAGAACTCGATCACCGGATCGAGCAGGTGTCGCGCCAGCGGAAACACGCCGATGACGATGCCCAGCGGGATGCCGACGACGACCGCCGCCAGCAGCGCCAGCAGCATGCGTTGCAGGCTGGCCAGCAGGTGCTGCGGCAGGGTGGCGTCCATGTAGCCGCCGGCCAGCAGCTCGCCGAACTTGGCCAGCACCGCTTGCGGCGGCGGCAGGAACAGCGGCGCAATCAGCCCGCTGGCGGTGAGCGCCCACCACAGCAGCAGCAGGCTGGCGATGCTGAGCGCGGCCCAGTGCGCCGCTTGCGGCTGCCAGCGGCGGCCGGTCGGGGCGGGCGGGCCAGGCGGATTGCCGAAGTCGAGGGTGTCGGGCACCGCGATCAGGGCGGGTGGGGTGGTGGGCATCAGGCGGCCTCCTCGTGACCTTGCCGGAACAGGCTGTGCAGCAGCGATTCGCGCAGTGCGATGAATGCCGGATCGGACTTGATGGCGCGCACGTCCTCGCCGGCGCGGTAGCGCTGGTTAAAGGTTGGCCGCAAGCGCTGCACGATGCGCCCCGGCCCCGGCGACATCAGCATCAGCTCGGTGGCGAGGAACAGCGCCTCCTCAATGTCGTGGGTGATCAGGAACACGCCGCGCTGCGACTGCTGCCACACGCGCAGCAGCAACTGCTGCATCTGCTCGCGGGTGAACGCGTCCAGCGCGCCGAACGGCTCGTCCAGCAGCAGCACCTGCGAGCGGCTGGCCAGCGCGCGGGCGATGCCGACGCGCTGGCGCATGCCGCCGGACAGCTGCCAGGTGCGCTTGCCGGCGACATCGGCCAGCCCGACCAGGCGCAGGGTGTCGGCGACGATGCGCTCGCGCGCCGCCGCGTCCGCCCCCTGCAGCTTGAGACCGAAGGCGACGTTGTCGTGCACGTTCAGCCACGGCAGCAGCGCGTCATGCTGGAACACCACCGCGCGCTCCACTCCCGGTGCCGTCACCGGCTGGCCGGCAAACAGCACCCGGCCCTGGCTGGGCGCGATGAAACCGGCCAGCACCCCCAGCAGCGTGCTCTTGCCGCAACCGGACGGCCCCAGCGCCACCAGCAGTTCGTCACGCGCGAGGCTCAGCGACACCTGATGCAGTGCCGGCTGCGACTGGCCGGGGTAGGTGACGCCAAGCTTGTCGACTTGTAGCAGGCTCATGGTCGGCTCCGTCTAGCGCAGCGCGGCGTTGATGAACTGGTTGGTGACGTAGGGCGTGTAGCTCGGCTGCAGGCTGTCGACCTTGCCCTGCGACTTGAGGAAGGCGGCGGTATCGCCGACCGCCTTCACCAGCGGCTGTTGCAGCAGCTTGCTCTGCTCGGCCAGCGACGGGTAGATATTGCTCGGCAGCAGCGCGCTGACTTCCTCCGGCTTGCTGCCGGTGAGGCGGGCGATCTTCGCCACGTTGGCCGCATTGCTGGCGAAACCTTTCGGGTCCTTGTTGTAGCGCTCGAACACCTTGCCGGTGACGCTCACGAACTGCTTGAGGAAATCCGGATTCCTGGCGGCGAAGTCCTGGCGCACGATCCACAGGTCGTAGGTCGGCGCGCCCCATTTGCCGACTTCGGCCGAGCTGGTCAGCACCTTGCCGCTGGCGCGCACCTTACCCAGTGCCGGCTCCCACACATAGGCGCCGTCGATGTCGCCACGCTGCCAGGCGGCGGCGATTTCGCTGGGGCGCAGGTTGAGGATGGTGACCTTGCCGGCATCCACCTTCCAGTGCTTCAGTGCCGCCAGCAGGCTGTAGTGGGTGGTGGACACGTACGGCACCGCGATCTTCTTGCCGACCAGATCGGCCGGCTTGCTGATGCCGCTGCCGTTGCGCACCACCAGCGCCTCGGATTCGCCGATCACGCCGGTGACGAGGAAGGTCTGGATCGGCAGGCCGCGGCTGGCGGCGGCGGCCAGCGGGCTGGAGCCGATATTGCCGATCGGCACGTCGCCGGAGGCCACCGCGGCGATCACCTCGGCGCCGCTCTCGAACTTGCGCCAGTTGATCTTCTTGCCGGTGGCTTTTTCGTAGTCGCCGTCGGCCTGCGCCACCTTGGACGGGTCGACGCCGGTCTGGAACGCGATGGTGACACCGTCATCGGCAACGGCGGTGCCGGCAACAAAGGCCAGCGACACAAACAGGGAAACGAGGGCGGGGCGGGTCATGGCAATCTCCAGTGGTGTATCGTTTGCAATGACACCATTAAAAAGAGAAACCGGCGGACGGGGAAATAACAAAAGCTGCACCTTATATTCAGCACCGGATGCGGTATTTATCGGTTAAATGAATAAGCGCCACTAACAAAACCCCTGATCCTGCGTTGCGCCTCCTTGCCGTACTCATTGTACTGTCTGCGTCGGCGCGCCTTGGTTTAGGTGCTCTGCGAGGTTTTGTTAGCGGCGCTAATTCGGTAATTAAATGGCGGGTGGCGTTGTGAATAAAGCAGATGGCGATATCGGTTTTATCTATAAAGTGGCAGCGAATTGGCAGGTAAAGTGCGCTCTGCTATTACTGATGAATATTGGCCATGAAACGCTTCAAGCAGTCGAAGGGTTTTCCGGCGGGATTTAACCCGCAACAATTAAGCGGTTGTCAGCAACTGCTGGCCGCCTTGCCGTATCCCGCGCAATTGCACTGGAACGAGCGCGAGGTGTTTGCCTGCTTTGACGGCTGGTGGCTGACCAGCGAGTTCTTCCCGGTGGCCAGCTTCTACGACGCGGCCCCGCAGCGGGCGCACTACGCGGCGCGGCTGCGCATTCACGGCCGCTTCGGCCAGAACCTGCCGGCCAACTGGCTGTTCGCGCTGAACTACGGCGAAAGCAAGACCGTGTCGCTGCTGAAGCTGATCCGCGTGCTGCACCTGCTCAATCACCTGGGGCGCAACGATGTCGCACTGCCGCTGCGCATCGATCTCGATCCGCGCATCTGCCACGCCTTCAGCGACCGCATCATCGACTTCACCACGGCACTGCTGGCGCAGCTGGGGCTGGCCAGCCGGCAGGTGATGTTCCTGCTGTTCATCAACCAGCCCACCTCCGAGCTGGGGGTGGCGCTGGTGCGCCGCTACCGCGAGCAAGGCCATCTGGTGGGGCTGGGCGGCTTTGGCGACAGCGAGCACGACTTGTCGCGGCTGTGGCGGCTGGAGCCGGATTTTGTCTGCCTGTCGCCGCGCTTCATGCGCCGCGCCGTGATGTATCCGCAGGTGCGCGACCAGCTGCTGGCGCTGATGCCGCAGCTGGTGGCGCAGGGCTTCGCGCTGGGGGTGGAGGAAATCGTGTGCGACAACATGCTGGCCATGGCGCAGCAGATGCAGGCGCGCTATTACGCCGGGCAGCTGGTGTCGCAGCGGCTGGCGCCGGCCTGATATGCAATGCAGCGCGCGCCGGATAAGCAATGCACTTTTGCTTGGTTCCCTGGCGCCGGCCGGCTGCCTATAGTGGCCTCATCGCGTGATGACACGCAGCCACTCTTGCATCAGGAGCTTCTATGACACTGCGTCTTGGCGACATCGCCCCCGACTTTGAACAGGCGTCCAGCGACGGCAACATCCGTTTTCATGACTGGCTGGGTAACAGCTGGGGCGTGCTGTTTTCGCATCCGGCCGACTTTACCCCGGTGTGCACCACCGAGCTGGGACTGACCGCCAAGCTGAAGGACGAGTTTGCCCGGCGCAACGTGAAGGTGATCGCGCTGTCGGTCGATCCGGTGGCGTCGCATCTGGCGTGGATCGAGGACATCAACGACACGCAAGGCACCACGGTGAATTTCCCGATCCTTGCCGATGCCGACCGCAAGGTGTCCGAGCTGTACGACCTGATCCACCCCAACGCCAGCAGCACCCATACCGTGCGTTCGGTGTTCGTGATCGATCCGGCGAAGAAGATCCGCCTGACGCTGACCTATCCGGCCAGTACCGGCCGCAATTTCAACGAGCTGCTGCGGGTGATCGATTCGCTGCAGCTGACCGAATACCACAGCGTGGCGACGCCGGCCAACTGGCAGCAGGGCGACGAGGTGGTGATCGTGCCGTCGCTGCAGGATGAAGACCTGATCCGGCAGAAATTCCCCAACGGTTATCGCGCGCTGCGACCCTATCTGCGCCTGACGCCGCAGCCGGGCTGATCCGTTTTTTTGTGGTGGCTTTACTTGTTGTCTCTGCGTTTTCTCCTCTTGGGCTTTTGTTGGCCGGGCTTGTCAGCCCGGCCGTTTTTTTTGCCCGCTGGCCGTGGTGACAGCGCCCGCTGCGCCACGGCTCAGGACACGGCGTCGATATCGGCGTAGCGCTCGTGGATCGCCATGATCTGGTCCCGGTGGTCGTGGAGTGCCTGCACGCAGTCGGCATCCAGCTTGCCGGCCTGAACCATGCGCTCCAGCTCGGCCAGCGCATTGTTCGGCGACCAGACCGGCTTGTACGGCCGGATCGCCGTCAGCGCATCGAAGATGTCGGCCACGGTCACGATGCGGGCCTCCAGCGGGATGGCGTCCTGTCGCAGCTGCCGCGGATAGCCGGAGCCATCGAGGTATTCGTGATGGCAGTGCACGATGTTGCGCAGGATGGTGGAGTCCGGCAGGCGCTGGTGCGTACCGGTGCCCACGATGCGGTCGATGATCTGTATCCCCTTGTCGACATGGGTTTCCATGATGGCGCGCTCGGCCGGATCGAGCCGGCCCGGCTTGAGCAGCACCTTGTCGGGGATGCCGATCTTGCCGATATCGTGCAGCGACGAAAACAGGTACACGCACTCCACGAACTCGTCATTGCGGCCGTAGCGCGGCGCGACGGCCCGGGCAATCACGCGCGAGTAGCGTGCCATGCGCTCCAGGTGGGAGCCGGTTTCAAAATCGCGCACCTCGGCCAGCTCGCGGGCCACCCGCGTCGCCTCCAGTACCGAGCGCACGGCGGACAGCTCGCTCGCAATCGCCATGCTGATCAGGCTGGTATACAGCACCAGATCGCGCTGCACCTGCGGCTTGAAGGCCGCCGCCTGCATCGAATCGAAGAACACGAAACCGGCGAGGCTGCCGCCGTCGTAGAAGGGCACCGTGAACGACGAGCGGTAACCCTGCTCGCGCAGCCAGGTGCTGTGCACGGTATCGGACAGCAGCGCGTGCTCGATGTTGTCGAGCACGCGGAATTCGCCGCTGGCGGCCAGGGCGCTCAGCGCGTGGCTGTCGGACAGCTTGTATTCGTAACTGGTGATGGCCTTGCCCGCGCGGGTGCTGTTGATGAAGGTCTTGAGTACGTCGTCGTTCTCGTCATACAGCGCACAGGCGATGCGATCGACCACCGGCACCGTTTCCAGCAGGCGGTCGTGCAACTCGTGGAGACGCTGGCTGAGCGTGTCGTCGTGAAGATTCAGGGCCATCATCAGGAACTGCGGGGTTACGGTCATCAAGACTGGCTTTCAAGGGTTAACGTCACAACAGGGCGGGGGTCAGCGCTACCTTAATACGCATCACGGCTGCAAGCCATCCCTAATCCATTCCAGCGTGGTTTTATCTGCGATCCGACGCGTGTGGGCAGACGGCCGCCGGTAGCGGCACGGCACGCTGGCAATGGTGCCGCCGGCAGCGCAGACCCGCTGGCGGCCGCGACAGAGCCGACTATCCTGAACACAGACATTCCCCGCATCCGCCGGCCACAGGAGGCCGGCTGCTGCGCCGCGTGTTTCCCCACCGCGCCGGCCGCGTCCGGCGATTTCGATGCCCGAAGGAGAATGCGATGACCACTCCCTACCAACGCCTGGACAAGGACAACGCTGCCGTGCTGCTGGTGGATCACCAGGCCGGCCTGCTGTCGCTGGTGCGCGATATCGACCCCGACAAGTTCAAGAACAACGTGCTGGCACTGGGCGATCTGGCCCGGTACTTCAAGCTGCCGACCATCCTGACCACCAGTTTCGAAAGCGGCCCCAACGGCCCGCTGGTGCCGGAGCTGAAGGCGCAGTTTCCGGATGCGCCGTACATTGCCCGTCCCGGCCAGATCAATGCCTGGGACAACGCCGACTTTGTGCAGGCGGTCAAGGCCACCGGCAAGCGGCAGCTGATCTTGGCCGGGGTGGTGACCGAAGTGTGCGTCGCCTTCCCGGCGCTGTCGGCGCTCGAAGCAGGCTACGAGGTGTTCGTGGTCACCGATGCCTCCGGCACCTTCAACGACCTCACCCGCCAGGCCGCCTGGGCGCGCATGTCGCAGGCGGGCGCCCAGCTGATGACCTGGTTCGGCGTGGCCTGCGAGCTGCATCGTGACTGGCGCAACGACATCGAGGGCCTGGGCACGCTGTTCTCGAACCACATCCCGGACTACCGCAACCTGATCACCAGCTACACCACGCTGAGCGCCGGCAAGTAGGCCATACGACAAGGGCCACCTTGCGGTGACCCTTGTCGTGCGTAGCGCGGTCGCCGCCCCGCGCGCCGGATGGCTCAGGGCGCCGGGTTGGGAATCGCCTGGTGGATGGCGTCGATGGCGGCCAACGTTGCCGCATCCAGCGTCAGTTCGGCGCTGGCAATGTTTTCCTCCAGCTGCGCCAGCGTGGTGGCGCCGATGATGTTGCTGGTCACGAACGGCCGGCTGTTGACGTAGGCCAGCGCCAGCTGTGCCGGCGACAGCCCGCGCTCACGCGCCAGCGCCACGTAGCGCGCGGTGGCCGCTTCCGCCTGCGGGTTGGTGTAGCGGGTGAAGCGGTCGAACAGCGTCAGCCGCGCGCCCTGCGGCTGGGCGCCGTCCAGGTATTTGCCGGACAGCACGCCGAAGGCCAGCGGCGAGTAGGCCAGCAGCCCCACCTGTTCGCGGTGGCTGAACTCGGCCAGTCCCACTTCATAGCTGCGGTTGAGCAGGCTGTACGGGTTCTGGATGCTGGCCACGCGCGGCAGATCATGACGCTCGGCCAGCGCCAGGAACTGCGCCAGACCCCACGGCGTTTCGTTGGAGACGCCGATGGCGCGCACCTTGCCGGCGGCGACGAAATCCTGCAGCACACGCAGGGTTTCCTCGATGGCGACGCTGCCCGGCGCATCGTCCTGCCACGGGTAGCCCAGCTGGCCGAAGTAGTTGGTGCTGCGGTCCGGCCAGTGCAGCTGGTACAGGTCGACATGATCGGTCTGCAGCCGGCGCAGGCTGTCGTGCAGCGCCTGGGTCAGGTTGGCGCGGTCGAAGTGCACCTTGCCGTCGCGGATATGGCCGGGGCGTTTCGGGTCGCTGCTCGGCCCCGCCGCCTTGGTGGCCAGCACGATGCGCTCGCGCCGGCCGCCCTTGGCCAGCCAGCTGCCGATATGGCTTTCGGTAAGCCCTTGGGTGTCGGCCTTGGGGGGCACCGGGTACATCTCGGCGGTGTCGATCAGGTTGATGCCGCGTTCCAGCGCCAGATCCAGCTGGCTGTGGGCGTCGGCTTCGCTGTTCTGTTCGCCCCAGGTCATGGTGCCCAGCGAGATCAGGCTGACGTGGATGCCGCTGCGGCCGAGTGGTCGGAATTCCATGGTTAGGGTTGCCTTGTGGTTGGGTGGTGACGTTACGGTGCCACAGTGGCACGGCCGGGGCCAGCGCCAGGATCAGGCGCGGCGCTGCCTGCCGGTCAAAGTCCCGCGACTTGACCCGGCCTGCCAGTCATTTGAAGCCGTGCATCTTCGTTTCGACCAGGCTACGCCGATGGTAGCCACGCCACTTTTTCCGATGCCGGTGCTGTCCACCAGAAGGTGCAGACAACCCGGCTTCTTCTGTACCGGGATGCGAACCTGCAGGTCTTTCTGCCGGCGGGAAAACGTGCTGAAGTCGGGAACGGCCCAGTCGAGCCCAACCAGGCGAAGCAGGCTTTCGAGCATGCCTGTCGCTTGCAGCAGTGCCATACCAAAGAGGCATTTGATGGTGAGACAGAACTGAATGGCGGCATCGGCGAAGGTTGGCTGATGTCCACGCTTGCCAGTGGCGGGTGCCAGCCAGTTCATGTCTTTATCGAGTCAGACGTACACAAGCGCCGATTTGTGCAACAAAGCCCATGGGGGTGACTCCTGTATTTGGAAACACCATATTAATTGCCGCCGGTTTTTTATTTAAATCATATTAATTTCGAATGAATGCCGGATTGTTCATTAGCAGGTATTGATATTTGATTGCCAGGATTAATTGGCGGTGCCGGTCATTAAATAAAAAAGGTTGGCCGCAATCCCGTTGCGGCCAACCTGGGGTGCTACCCGGTCAAACTCAGCGCTTGGCCAGTTGCTGCACCACCGCCACCAGCGTGTCGATCTCCTCGCAGGTGTTGTAGAACGCCAGCGATGGCCGCACCGTCGCCTCCAGCCCGAAACGGCGCAGGATCGGCTGCGCGCAGTGGTGGCCGGAGCGCACCGCGATGCCTTGCTGGTTCAGCGCGCGGCCGATTTCCTCGGTGCGGTAGCCGGGCAGCACGAAGGACAGCACGCTGGCCTTGTGCTCGGCGGTGCCGATCAGGCGTAGCCCCGGCACGCTCTGCAGGCCGCGGGTGGCGTAGACCAGCAGGTCGTGCTCGTAGCGGGCGATGTTGTCCAGGCCGATGCGCTCCACGTAGTCGATGGCGGCGCCCAGCCCCACCGCGTCGGCGATGTTGCCGGTACCGGCCTCGAACTTGTTGGGCGCCGGCTGGTACAGCGTCTTCTCGAAAGTGACGTCGGCAATCATATTGCCGCCACCCTGCCACGGCGGCATCGCGTCCAGCAGCGCCGCCTTGCCGTACACCACGCCGATGCCGGTCGGCGCGAACACCTTGTGCCCGGAGAACACGAAGAAGTCCGCGTCCAGCGCCTGCACGTTGACGCGCAGGTGCGATACCGACTGCGCGCCGTCCACCAGCACCCGCGCCCCGGCGGCGTGCGCCAGTGCGATGACCTCGGCCACCGGGGTGACCGTGCCCAGCGCGTTGGACACCTGGGTGATGGCCACCAGCCTGGTGCGGCTGTTCAAGAGCTGACGGTACTCGTCGAGCAGGATCTGGCCGCTGTCATCCACCGGAATCACGCGGATGCGTGCGCCGACGCTGGCCGCCAGCTGCTGCCACGGCACGATGTTGGCGTGGTGCTCCAAGTTGGAGACGATGATCTCGTCACCGGCGCCGATGTTCTGCCGCCCCCAGGTGTTGGCCACCAGGTTGATCGCCTCGGTGGCGCCGCGCACAAAGATGATCTCTTCGGGCGTGGCCGCGCCGATGAAGCGCGCCACCTTGTTGCGGGCGGCTTCGTAGGCGTCGGTGGCGCGGGCGGCCAGCTCGTGCGCCGCGCGGTGGATGTTGGAGTTCTCGTGCTGGTAGAAATAGGCCAGCCGGTCGATCACCGACTGCGGCTTGTGCGTGGTGGCGGCGTTGTCCAGCCAGATCAGCGGCTTGCCGTTGACGCGCTCCGCCAGAATCGGGAAGTCGCGGCGGATGGCGTTGACGTCAAAGCCGTGCTGGCGGCTGGCGACGTGGCGGTCGAAGTCCGGTGCCTTGTCCAGCTTCACTGCCGGTTCCAGGAAATAGAACTGGCTGCTGGCGGGGGCGGCAGCGGGCGCCGGTGCGGCAGGCTGCTGGCGGCTGTCGCCGGCCAGCAATGCGCGCAGCACGTCCTCGCCGGGCAGGCCGAACGACTGTGCAGTGACGCGGTCGTCCACGCCGGGCAGCGGCGCGGCCTGGGTGGTGCCGGCCAGCTCGCCGTAGCGGCCGCCCTCGCTCACGAAGTAGTACGGTGACGAGGCCGGTGCGCCGCCTGCCGTCGGCGCCGACGGCTGCGCTGCGGCCAGCTGTGGCACGTTGGCCGCATAGCCTTCCGGCACGGCGTAGGCCGCCGGATCGCGCAGGCCGCCACCGGCCGGGGCTGCCGGCATGGTGGCCGTCAGCGGCTGGATCGCCGGCTGGGCCGCGCTGGCCGGCGGGGTCGGTATGCCGCTGTCCGCCGGTGTCTGGCCGGGCAGGCTGCTGAAGAAGGCGTTGGCCAGCCGCGCCAGCTCGCCCGCATCCGGCAGGCCGTCGGGCTTACTTGTAAGTGTCTGGATAGTCATGGTACTTGCCAATCTCCACGTCTTCGAGCACCGCCAGTGCGTCTTCGGTCAGCACCGCCAGCGAGCAATACAGCGAAATCAGGTAGGAGGCGATGGCGTTGCGGTTGATGCCCATGAAGCGCACCGACAGCCCCGGGCTCTGTTCGCCGGCCACGCCCGGCTGGTACAGGCCGACCACGCCCTGGCGCTTGTCGCCGACGCGCAAGAGCAGGATCTTGGTCTTGCCGTTTTCGTCGATCGGCAGCTTGTCCGACGGGATGATCGGCACGCCGCGCCAGGTGATGAACTGCGAGCCGAACAGGCTGACGGTCGGCGGCGGCACGCCACGGCGGGTGCACTCGCGGCCGAAGGCGGCAATCGCCAGCGGGTGGGCCAGGAAGAAACCCGGCTCTTTCCACACCTTGGTCAGCAGCTCGTCAAAGTCGTCCGGCGTCGGCGCGCCGGTGAGGGTGCTGAGGCGCTGCGTGTCGTCCACATTGGCCAGCAGGCCGTATTCCGGGTTGTTGATCAGCTCGGATTCCTGGCGCTCCTTGATGGTCTCGATGGTCAGGCGCAGCTGTTCCTTGATCTGGTCGTGTGGGCTGCTGTACAGGTCGGAGACGCGGGTGTGCACGTCCAGCACCGTGGTGACTGCGTTCAGGAACAGCTCGCGCGGCTGGTCTTCGTAGTCGACGAAGGTTTGCGGCAGCTCGGCTTCGTCGCGCTGCGAGCACGCGACACGCATATTGCCCGCGTTTTTCACGCGGTTGAGGCGGAAGATGCCGGCCTCGACCGGCGTCCACTGCAGCAGGTGTACCAGCCAGCGCGGGCTGATGGTGGACAGTTGCGGGACGGTCTTGGTGGCGTTCGCCAGCTGGCGGGCGGCGTTGTCGCCCAGTGCCAGTTGGGCATCCTGATGTTCGGCCATGATGGTTCCTTGTGTGGCGTTGGTTGCGGTAAAAAAGGGTGGCGGCTAGCGGGCGAGATGCTGCGTGCCGGTGATGTTCTGGTTGTTGGCCTGGGTAATGTGGCTGCCGGGCAGCACGTCGCGGGTGAGCCAGACATTGCCGCCGATGGTGGCGCCCTGGCCGATGGTGATGCGCCCCAGCAGGGTGGCGCCGGCGTAGATCACCACGTCGTCTTCCACGATCGGGTGGCGCGGCTGGCCTTTTTCCAGCTTGCCGTAGGCGTCGCTGTTAAAGCGTTTGGCGCCGAGCGTCACCGCCTGGTACAGCCGCACCCGCTCGCCGATGACGGCGGTTTCGCCGATCACCACACCGGTGCCGTGGTCGATGAAAAAGCCCTTGCCGATCTGTGCGCCGGGGTGGATGTCGATGCCGGTTTCCGAGTGCGCGATTTCGGCCAGAATGCGCGCCACCAGCGGCACGCCGGCGCGGTACAGGTAGTGCGCCAGACGGTGGTAGATGATGGCGGTGATGCCGGGGTAGCACAGCAGCACCTCGTCCACGCTGCGTGCCGCCGGATCGCCGAGGTAGGCGGCGTGCACGTCGGCATCCAGCACGCGGCGCAGCGCGGGCAGCGCGGTGGCCAGGCCCTTGGCAATGGCCACCGCCTGCGTTTCGCTGCGGCTATCGCTCAGTCCCTGCAGCCGCGCCGAGTAGCTCAGCTCCAGCTGCAGCTGCCTGACCAGCGCGTCCAGTGCCTGCGCCAGGGTGTGGCCGACGTAAAAGTCTTCGCTGCTTTCGCTCAGCTCCGGCGGCCCCAGCCGCATCGGAAACAGCACGCCGCACAGCGCGTTGGCGATGTCGCGCAGCGCATCGCGCGCCGGGAACTCGCGTCCGCCCAGCTCGCGGGTGCGGCCGTGGGCCTGGCGCCAGGCCTGGCGGGCGCTGCGCAGCTCGCGCACGATGCTCTCGATGCCCCAGCTCTGTTGATGACTGGCCAGGTTCAGCCAGCTTTTGGCACGATCATTCATGTAAGCCGCTCCAGTAAAAGGGTCTTGCTAGTCTTGCTGCCACGGCAGGCGGTGGTGACGCCAGCCGCCGACATCGCCACGGCGGTTCTGTTCGTCCAGATCACCTTCGAAGCCTTCCAGCACGTTGAATACCTGGCTGAAGCCGGCGCGGGTGGCCGCCTCGGCGGCGGCGGCGGAGCGCTTGCCGCTGCGGCACAGCAGCACGATCACGCTGTCCTTGCCGCCGGCCTTGTTTTCCAGCTCGCGCAGGAAGCGCGGGTTCCTGAGCAGCGCGGTACCGCTTTGCCACGCCACGTGCAGCGAGCCGGGCACGTGGCCGACAAACTTGCGCTCTTCCACGGTGCGCACATCGACCAGCCGCGCGACGCCGGCCTCGACCAGCGACCACGCTTCCTGCGGGTACAGGCAGCCGGCGTAATCGAGTCCGGCGGCCTGCGCCCGCTCGCGGGCGGTGGCCAGCAGCAGCGCGGCATCCGGCGCGCTGGCGGCGGAGGGGGTAAGGGGTGTTGGGTTCTCTGGCATGACAATTTCCTGGTGAGCCGTGTTGCCGGGGTGGAACCACTATACGGTTGCCGTTCGCGGTGACTAACCAAGAAAATCCGATTTGAATATCGGGTGGCCGGGTGCAATGCTTTGCCGGAAATCCGCATAGGAAAAGCCGCCAGCAAGGTGGCGGCTTTGGGGGGGGCGAGGTGTCGATCCACGCCGCACGGCCGTGTTGCCGGTGGGGCGTCTGCTTGCTGATCGCGCGGTACTACAAGGCTGGCTCCAGCTCGCCGTAGTGGGCATTGGCCACATCCACGTGCGAGCGCAGGCGGCCCTTCAGCACGTTGCGGCCAACCTGGTAGAACAGCGGATTGTGCGGATCGCTGGCCGGGCCGCGGGCTTCGGCGGCCAGGTGTGCCGGCAGCGTCAGCAGCGGTACGTTGGCATCCAGTTGCGCCGCCATGAAGAAGGCGCTGGACAGCCGGTCGGCGCCGGCCGGCGGCGTGACCACGCGATGCAGCGTCGCCTTGAGGTAGCCGTTGGAGGCCAGCTCCAGCAGCTCGCCGATATTCACCACGAAGGTGCCTGCAACCGGGGTCGCCAGCACCCACTCGTCGCCGAGCAGCACTTCCAGCCCCGGCTGGTCACCCTGCAGCACCAGCGTCAGATAACCGGCGTCCTTGTGCGCACCGACGCCTTGCTCGCTGTCGGTATGGTCGCGTCCCGGGTAGCGGATCAGTTTCAGGTGCTGGAACGGGCCATCGGCGATGGTGTGGTCGAACACGTCATCCGCTTGCTCCAGCGCGATGGCAAAGGCGCGCAGCAAGGTGGTGGTGACCTCGGTCAGACTGTCCTGCCAGCGCAGGATGATGTCCCGCATCTGCGGCAGTTCGGCCGGCCACTGGTTGGGGCCGTGCAGGCGCAGCCACGGCTGCTCGCCGTAGTGCAGCTTGCGCAGCGGGGTTTCGCGCATCACATCGAACTGCTCGCGCCAGTCGGCCTGTCCCCGCGTCAGCTCGCCGCCGGCGCGGGTATAGCCGCGAAAATGCGGTGAGTTGACCATCGCCACGCGCTGCTTGGCGGCCGCCGGCAGGGAAAAGAACTGGCGCGAGATGTCGAGCACCTGCTGTTGCAGGCTGTCGGACACGCCGTGGCTCTTGAGGTAGAAGAAACCGACCTCGCGCGCGGCGGCTTTCAGTTCGCGCAGGAAGGCGGCGCGTTGGTCGCCACCGGCATGGAAGGCGGACAGGTCAAGTTGCGGAAGGGTAGTTTTGTTCACGGGGAACTCCTGGCATTCATGGTTGTTATGGGGCGGAGGTCAGCTTCTGCTGGAAGCGGCCATCCTGGTTTCCAGTCTGTGCTGGAAGACTTCGAGCACTACCGACAGCAGCCAGTAGATCAGTGCCGCCGAGAGCAGCATTTCCATGTAGCGGTACGACGAGCGGCCATAGCTCTGGGACAGGAACATGATTTCCCACAGCCCCATCACCGACACCAATGACGAATCCTTCAACATGGAAATGAACAGGGAAAACGCCGGCGGCACCGCTACCCGCATTGCCTGCGGCAGCACGACAAAGCGCAGGATGGCGCGCGATGACATGCCCAGCGCCTTGCCCGCTTCCCACTGTCCGCGCGGAATGGACAGGATGGCGGCGCGCAGCACCTCGCTGAGATAGGCGCCGTAGCACAGCGTCAGCGCGGTAATCCCGGCCGGAATGGCGTCCGGCACGATGCCCAGCTGCGGCAGCCCCAGATAGATCAGCAGGATCTGCACCAGCAGCGGCGTTCCCTTGAAAAACGAGTTGTAGAAGGTCGCCAGTCCGTACAGCAAGGGGTTGCGCGACAGCCGTCCAAGGGCCGACGCCAGGCCGATTACCAGCGCCAGCAAGGTGGACACCAGGCACAGCAGCACGGTGAGCGGTACGCCTTGCAGCAGCCCCTCCGGATTCAGTTGCAGGCCCAGCAGCAGCGGCAGTTTTTCCAGCGCGAAGCGGTAGTCCAGCCCGAAGGCGGCGGCAAACCAGGCCAGCAGGCCCAGCAGCAGCAAGATCACCAGACTGACTTGCAGCCGGAAGCGGTTTTCCATGTTCATGAGTAGGCACGACGGGTAAGGCCGGTGCTGACCGCGGTGGCGATCAGCACCAAGGGGTTACTGGGTGATGTCGCTGCCGATCCATTTTCTGGAAATGGCGGCCAGCGTGCCGTCCTGCTTCAGCTCGGTGACCACCTGTTTCACCCGTGCCTGCCACTGGGCATCGCCCTTGTCGACCGCGACCCAGTTTGGCTCGGCGTACAGGGTGGCGGCGACGCGGAACTTGCCGCCCCTGGCGATGCGCTCATTGGCGGTGTTCAGGTTGGAAACCAGCGCATCCAGCCGTTTGCCGGTGCCCAGTGCCAGGTCCTGGAAGATGATTTCTTCATTGTCGTAGGTGGCGATGTTGACCTTGCTGAACGGGAAGCTAGGCTGGACCGCTCCCGGCGCCTCGATCTTCAGCGTCTTCTGCAGGTAGCGCTCATAGGAGGCGCCTTGCTGCACGCCGATCTTCTTGCCGTCCAGCGTCTTGATGCTGCTGGTGTGCTTGTCGCTGGCGTTGACCACCAGCACCGCCGGCGATTTGTAGTAGATCACCGGGAAATCCAGCACCTGGGCGGCTTCCCTGGTCGGCGTCATCGAGCAGATGCAGATATCCCAGCGCTTGCCCCACTTGCCGGCGGCGATCACCTCCCACGACGGCGTATCCAGTTTCAGCTTCACGTTCAGCTTTTTCGCGACCGCCTTCACCACGTCCACGTCAAAACCATCCAGCTGGTTCTTGCTGTTGAGGAAGGAAAACGGCGGGTAGCTTTCCAGTAGCACGCCACGCAGCTCGCCGCTGTTGCTGACGCGGTCCAGGGTGGTGCCAGCATGGGCGGGTACGGCCAGCAGCAGCGGCAGCAGAGCCGCGGCGGTGTTGATAAGTCCTTGTTTGTTCACGGTGGTATCTCTTTGTCGTTGTTCGGGTGAAGCAAATCTTATATATCGTTTGGAAATTAATCAATTGCAAAATACGACATTTTGGTTATATAAATTGCAGAATCAACGAACCGCCGGCCCGACCGGGCAGGCAGCAAAAAAGGAAACAACATGAGCAAAACCGTGATTCTGGACGGCGGCATGGGCCGCGAACTGAAGCGCATCGGCGCGCCTTTCCGCCAGCCGGAATGGTCGGCGCTGGCGCTGTGGGAGGCGCCGCATTTCGTCGAGCAGGCGCACGACGCGTTCGTGCAGGCAGGGGCGCAGGTGATCACCAGCAACAGCTACGCGGTGGTGCCGTTCCATATCGGCGAGCAGCGCTTTGCCACTGACGGCGCAAGGTTGGCCGCACTATCCGGCGAACTGGCACGCAAGGCGGCGGCCAAGGCGGCGCAGCCGGTGCGGGTGGCCGGCTCGCTGCCGCCGGCACTGGGCTCCTACCGGCCGGACCTGTTCGACGAGGCGCAGGCGCTGGCCATCCTGCGGGTGCTGGTTACCGCGCTGGCGCCGCATGTCGACCTCTGGCTGGCCGAGACACAAAGCTCGCTGGCCGAGGTGCGCGCGGTGAAGCAGGCACTGGCCGGCCAGCCGCAGCCGCTGTGGCTGTCATTCACGCTGCAGGACGAGGACGGCGATGGCGTTGCCCGTCTGCGTTCCGGGGAAACAGTGGCGGCGGCGGTGGCCGAAGCCATCCGGCTGGGCGCGGCGGCGGTGCTGTTCAATTGCAGCCAGCCGGAGGTAATGGCGGCGGCGCTGGATGCGGCCAACGTGGTGATCGCCCGCGAGCAGGCCAGCCTGCAGCTCGGCGTGTATGCCAATGCCTTCCCGCCGACGCCGAAAGATGCCAAGGCCAATGCCACGCTCGACGACATCCGTGCCGACCTGACCCCGCGCAACTATGCGCAGTGGGCGGCGTTGTGGGTGGAGCGTGGCGCCAGCGTGGTCGGCGGTTGCTGCGGCATTACCCCACAACACATCGCCGCGCTGGCGCAGGCCTTGCCGTAAGCGGCGGGGGCGCCACGGCCGCCGGGGCGGCGGCGTGATCGTGGCGCTGAAATTCCATGGGGTAATAACAAAACCATTTTTAATCGTTTTTGGTTTTTTGCGGACTTGGCTAGATTGGGGTGGTTCGCAGGCCGTTTGCCTGCGCTGTGGCAAGCAGCACTGCCCGTTACCCGTCAGGAGCCTCCCATGTCGCAACCCCTGTCACTCAATCTGCCCTTGCTCACGCTGAGCGATCTGGACGGTAGTCCTGCCCAGCGCGCCGCCTTCCTGCGCGACTTGCGTGCCGTGGCGCGCGATGTCGGTTTCTTCTACCTGAACGGTCACGGCATTGCCGAGGCGCAGGCGGCGCGGGTGCTGGCCGCAGCGCGTGATTTCTTTGCCCTGCCGCAGGCGGACAAGCGCGCGGTGGACATGGTGCAGTCGCCGCATTTTCGCGGTTACACCGCCGCCGGCCACGAGATCACCCGCCAGCAGCCGGACTGGCGCGAGCAGTTCGACATCGGTGCCGAACGCCCGCCGCTGGCCGCGGCCAAGGTGGTGCCGGTGTGGGCGCGCTTGCAGGGGCCGAACCAGTGGCCGGCGGCGCTGCCGGCGCTGCGCCCGGCCTTGCTGGCGTGGCAGGCGGAATTGACCGCGGTGTCGATCCGCCTGCTGCGGGCCTTTGCCGAGGCGCTGCAGCAGCCGGCCGACAGCTTTGACGACGCCTTTCTCGCCGCGCCGATCCAGCACCTGAAAATCATCCGCTACCCCGGCCAGGAGCAGGTGCCGAGTGATCAGGGAGTCGGCGCGCACAAGGACAGCGGTTTCCTGACCCTGCTGCTGCAGGACCGCGAAGCCGGGCTGCAGGTGGAGACCGCCAGCGGCTGGGTCGATGCGCCGCCGGTGGCCGGCACCTTCATCGTCAATATCGGCGAAGCGCTGGAGCTGGCTTCCAACGGCTATCTGCGCGCCACCGTGCACCGCGTGCTCAGCCCGGCGGCGGGGCGCGAGCGGCTGTCGGTGGCGTTTTTCCTCGGCCCGCGGCTGGATGCCACGGTGCCGCTGCTGCCGCTGACACCGGAGCTGGCGCGCGAGGCGCCCGGCCCGGCGACCGATCCGGCCAACCCGCTGTTCTACGAAACCGGTTTCAACATGCTCAAGGGCCGCCTGCGCTCGCACCCGGAGGTGGCGCGCCGCCACTACGCCGACGTGCTGGCCGCCAGCGCCTGAACCTCTCTGTGCCACTACCCGAAGGAAACACCATGAAACACCGTTCGCTGTTGTCCGCCACCGCCGTGGCGCTGCTGTTTGCCGTGTCGGCCCACGCCGAGGTCCTCACCATCGGTGCCGAGGCGGTGCCGCACGCCGAGATTCTCGACCAGGTCAAGGCCCGGCTGGCCAAGGACGGCGTGGAGCTGAAAGTCCGCGTGTTCACCAACGGCCTGCAGGAAAACTTCGCCGTCGCCAGCAAGGAAATCGACGCCAACTACTTCCAGCACCAGCCCTTCCTTGACGGCTTCAACAAGAGCAAGGGCACCTCGCTGGTGACGGTGGCGGCGATCCATGTCGAGCCGTTCGGTGCCTACTCGCGCAAGTACCGCAAGCTGGCCGAGCTGCCGGATGGCGCGGTGGTCGGCATCCCCAATGATCCGTCCAATGCCGCGCGCGCCCTGTTGCTGCTGCAGAAGCAGGGCCTGATCACGCTGAAGGACCCGGGCAATATCCTGGCCACCGCCCGCGACGTGATTGCCAACCCGAAAAAGCTGCAGCTGAAGGAGCTGGAGGCGGCGACGCTGCCGCGGCTGCTGACGCAGCTGGATCTGGCGCTGATCAATACCAACTACGCGCTGCAGGCCGGGCTGAAGCCGACACAAGACGCGCTGTTCATCGAGGACAAGCGCTCGCCGTACGCCAACATCCTGGTGTCGCGCGCCGACAACCGGCAAAGCCCGGCACTGAAGAAACTGGTTGCCGCGCTGACCACGCCGGAGGTGCGCCAGTTTATCGAGCAGAAATACCAGGGTGCGGTGGTGCCGGTGTTCTGAGCCGCAGCGCGGCGGGCATCACCCCGGGCGCTGCCGCATGGCAGCGCCTGTTTTTTTGCCTTGGCGGTCGCGGTTTTGATATCACAAAAAGTAATGAAAAAATCAATTTATATCGTTTTTGGTTTTTAAGCGGGCGCACTACACTGGCCTCCTGCCAGCGCAAAAGGCGCGGCCGAACACTGAAACACCCACGCCGGGTCTGCGAGAAAGCCACCATGATTCAAGTACGAGACCTGACCAAACACTACAGCCACCACGGCCGCCGCGTTGCCGCCCTGCAACGGGTCAGCCTGCGCATCGACGCAGGCCGCATCTTCGGCATCATCGGCCGTTCCGGTGCCGGCAAGAGCACGCTGATCCGCTGCCTCAACCTGCTGGAGCGCCCCGACAGCGGCGAGGTGCGCATCGGCGACGACGCGCTGACCGCCTACAGCGAACGCCAGCTGCAACAGCGCCGCCAGCGCATCGGCATGGTGTTCCAGCACTTCAACCTGTTGCGTTCGCGCACGGTGGCGGCCAACGTCCGCTTCCCGCTGGAGCTGGCCGGCGAGCTGGACGCCGCGCAGATGGACGCCCGGGTGGACGAGCTGCTGGCGCTGGTCGGGCTGCAGGATCACCAGCACAAGCGCCCGGCGCAGCTGTCCGGCGGCCAGAAGCAGCGTGTCGGCATTGCTCGCGCGCTGGCTAACCATCCCGACGTGCTGCTGTGCGACGAGGCGACCTCGGCGCTGGACCCGGAAACCACCGATTCGATACTGGCGCTGCTGGCCGACATCAACCGCCAGCTGCGGCTGACCATCGTGCTGATCACCCACGACATGCGCGTGATCCGCCAGCTGTGCGACGAGGTGGCAGTGCTCGATCACGGCCGCGTGGTGGAGCAGGGGCGGGTGATCGACGTGTTGCTGCAGCCGCAGCACGCGGTGACGCAGAGCCTGCTGGCGGAGACCGGTTTCGGCCAGGGCGCGCTGCAGGGGCAGTGGCGCGAGCGCATCAGCACGCCGGTGCTGAAGCTGACCTTTGTCGGCGAGCCGGCGCTGCAGCCGGTGCTGGACAAGGTTGGCCGCGAGACCGGCCTGCGCGTCAACCTGCTGGCCGGCACGCTGTCGGAAATCAAGGCCACGCCGTTTGGCCAGCTGCTGGCCGGGGTGGTGGCCAGCGATGTCGCGGTCTCGGCATTGCCGGACATTTTTGCCCGCGAGGGTGTGCGTTGCGAGGTGCTGTGATGACGGATTTTGACTGGAACCTGTTGCTGAGCGTGGACTGGCCGGAGATCGGCGCCGCCACGCTGGATACGCTGACCATGCTGGGGGTGTCGCTGCTGGCGACGGTGGCGCTGGGGCTGCCGCTGGGCGTGCTGCTGTACGTCACCGCCCCCGGCCAGCTGCGCGCGCGGCCGCGGCTGTACGCGGTGCTGTCCTTCCTGGTGAACGTGCTGCGCTCGCTGCCGTTCGTGATCCTGCTGATCGTGCTGATTCCGCTGACGCTGCTGCTGGTCGGCACCTCCATCGGCGTCGCCGGTGCCATCGTGCCGCTGGTGGTGGGCGCGGTGCCGTTCTTCGGCCGGCTGGTGGAAAACGTGCTGCGCGAGGTCGATCGCGGCGTGATCGAGGCCAGCCAGGCGATGGGCGCGCGCCTGCCGCAGATCGTGCTCAAGGTGCTGCTGCCGGAGGCGCTGCCCGGCCTGATCGGCGCGGCGACGGTGACCGCGGTGGCGCTGGTCGGCTACACCGCGATGTCCGGCGTCATTGGCGGCGGCGGGCTGGGCGACCTCGCGGTGCGCTACGGCTACCAGCGCTTCCAGACCGAGGTGATGGTCGTCACCGTGGCGCTGCTGCTGGTGCTGGTACAGCTGCTGCAATCCGCCGGTGACCGCCTGGTGCGCCGTTGTCGCTTTGACTGACGCTTTCTGATTTCTCCGCGGCCCTGGCGCCGCAACCCTTTCCCATGCTGTGCCCCTGCATGCCCTGGCCCGTCCGGCCCGGGCAGGGGGAAGCCTTACTCTCGAAAAGGAAACCATGATGACTCGCCTGACCAAACTTGCCCTTGCTTTCAGCCTTGCCGGTTTCACCTTTGCCGCCCAGGCGCAGAACGTGAAGCTGACCGTGGCCGCCTCGCCGGTGCCGCACGCCGAGCTGCTGGAGGCGCTGAAACCGACCCTCGCCAAACAGGGCGTGGATCTGGACGTGAAGGTGTTCAACGACTACGTGCTGCCCAACACCCAGGTGCAGGAAAAGCAGCTGGACGCCAACTTCTTCCAGCACATCCCGTATCTGGACAAGTTCAACAAGGACCGCGGCACCAATCTGGTGGTGGCCAGCAAGCCGGTGCACATCGAGCCGTTTGCCGCCTACTCGCTGAAGGTGAAACGGGTGGCCGAGCTGAAGGACGGCGCCACGGTGGCGATTCCCAATGACCCGACCAACGCCGGCCGCGCCTTGCTGCTGCTGGACCAGGGCGGCGTGATCAAGCTGAAAAACCGCAGCAACATCTACCCGACCACCAAGGACATTGCGGCCAACCCCAAGCATCTGAAGATCAAGGAACTGGAAGCCGCCACCCTGCCGCGGGTGCTGAACCAGGTGGACCTGGCGCTGATCAACGCCAATTACGCGCTGGAAGCCAAGCTCAATCCGAAGAAGGACGGCCTGTTCACCGAGACCACCTCGCCGTACGCCAACCTGCTGGTGGCGCGTCCGGACAACAAGGACAGCGCCGCGGTGAAGAAGCTGGCGGCCGCGCTGAACAGCCCGGAAGCGAAGCGCTTCATTGAAAGCAAGTACCAGGGCGCGGTGGTACCGGCGTTCTGAGCCGGGCCGGTGGCCTGACCCCGTGGCGCCGCGGTTTGCCGGCGCCACGACTCCCGTTGTCCCATGCCGACCGCGCCCGCCAATGAGGCGCGGCGGCACCATTGAATGCCGGAATGTAACCCAAGGAAATACCATGACTGTCTCTTCCCCGGTGCTGGCTCCCGCCGCACCGTCCGTGGCGCCGCCGCCGCGCAGCATCCTGCCACCGCGCAGCCGTGGCGTGCTGGAGATGATCGGCAACACCCCGCTGCTGCGGGTGCGCCATCTCGATACCGGCCCCTGCGAACTGTACCTGAAGCTGGAAAACCAGAACCCGGCCGGCTCGATCAAGGATCGTGTCGCGCTGTCGATGATCGAAGCCGCCGAACGCGACGGCAAGCTGGCGCCCGGCGGCACCATTATCGAAGCCACCGCCGGCAATACCGGCCTCGGCCTGGCGCTGGTCGCCTCGCAGAAGGGCTACCGCCTGATCCTGGTGGTGCCGGACAAGATGAGCCGCGAAAAGGTGCTGCACCTGCAGGCGCTGGGTGCGCAGGTGATCCTGACCCGCTCCGATGTCGGCAAGGGCGATCCGGACTACTACCAGGACCGCGCAGCAAAGCTGGCCGCCACCATCCCCGGCGCCTTCTACATCGACCAGTTCAACAACGCGGCCAACCCGCTGGCGCACGAAACCGGCACCGGGCCGGAAATCTGGGCGCAGCTGGACGGCAAGGTGGACGCGGTGGTGGTCGGTGTCGGCTCCAGCGGCACGCTCAGCGGGCTGACGCGCTTTTTCGGCCGGGTGTCGCCGCACACCGAGTTCGTGCTCGCCGATCCGCAAGGCTCGATCCTGGCCGACCACATCGAACACGGCCATCACGGCGCTGCCGGCAGCTGGCTGGTGGAGGGCATCGGCGAGGACTTCATCCCGCCGCTGGCCGACTTCGGCAAGGTTGGCCACAGCTACCGCATCAGCGACCGGGAAAGCTTCGATACCGCGCGCGAGCTCTTGCGCCACGAGGGCATTCTCGGCGGCTCGTCCACCGGCACGCTGCTGGCCGCCGCGCTGCAGTACTGCCGCGCGCAGACCACGCCGAAGCGGGTGGTGACCTTCGTCTGCGACAGCGGCAACAAGTACCTGTCCAAGATGTACAACGACTTCTGGCTGTTCGACCAGGGCCTGCACCAGCCGCCGCAGGTGGGCAACATTACCGACCTGATCGCGCGCCGCCACGATCACGGCCACAGCGTGGTGTGCCACCCGGACGAGCCGCTGACCGTGGTCTACCAGCGCATGCGCCTGCACGACGTGTCGCAGCTGCCGGTGATCGACGGCGAGCGCGTGATCGGCCTGATCGACGAATGGGACTTGCTGATGTCGGTGCACGGCGAACCGGAAAACTTCCACCAGCCGGTGTTCACCGCGATGAGCAGCAATGTCGAGACCATCTCGCCGCGCGCCTCGCTGCAGGACCTGCTGCTGGTGTTCAACAACGGCCATATCGCGGTGGTGATCGAGCGCGATCGCTACCTCGGCCTGATCACGCAGAGCGACCTGCTCACCTACTGGCGCCAGCGCGTCGGCGCCGCCTGAGCCTGTTCAATGTCTGCTGCGCTTCGGCGATACCGCGTTGAAAACGCCTTCGGAATGCTCATTGACCCCATGTCAACTCCGCTTCCTCAGTCGTTTTCGCCTTGTCTCGCTCTAGCTCGCGAGACTTTGAACAGACTCTGGGACATTCCTATTGATCCGCAAGGTGCGACGGCCGCTGCCGCCGCACCTTGCGGCCAACCTTTTGTAAGGACACAACATGAGCACCGATTTCCACACCCTGTCCGTGACCGCCGGGCTGCACGATGACCCGTTCGGCGCGGTGATCCCTCCGATCTACGCCACCTCCACCTACCGCCAGCAGGCGCCGGGCGAGCACAGCGGCTACGAATACTCGCGCAGCCAGAACCCGACGCGCGAGGCGCTGGAGCGCGCCGTCGCCGAGCTGGAAGGCGGCGTGCGCGGCTACGCCTTCGGCTCCGGCCTTGCCGCCATCGCCACCGTGCTCGACCTGCTGCCGGCCGGCAGCCACATCGTCGCCATCGACGACCTGTACGGCGGCTCGGTGCGGCTGTTCGACCGCGTGCGCAGCCAGTCGGCCGGGCTGTCCATCAGCTATGTGCCGTCCGACGACCCGGCGGCGCTGGAAGCGGCCATCCAGCCCGATACCCGCATGCTGTGGGTGGAGACGCCGTCCAATCCGCTGAACCGGCTGGCCGATCTGGCGCTGCTGGCCGACATCGCCCGCCGCCACCAGCTGCTGGCGGTGGCCGACAACACCTTTGCCTCGCCGGTGATCCAGCAGCCGCTGGCTTACGGTTTCGACATCGTGCTGCACTCGGCCACCAAGTACCTGAACGGCCACTCCGACGTGATCGCCGGGGTGGCGGTGGTGTCGAAAGACCGGCCGCAGCTGGCCGAGCAGCTGGCCTTCCTGCACAACGCCACCGGCGCCATTCTGGACCCGTTCTCCAGCTTCCTGGTGCTGCGCGGCATCCGTACCCTGGCGCTGCGCGTCGAGCAGCACAGCCGCAATGCGCAGGCCGTCGCGCAGTGGCTGGAAAGCCATCCGCGCGTGACGCGGGTGCTGTATCCGGGGCTGGCGAGCCATCCGCAGCACGCGCTGGCCAAACAGCAGATGCGCCACTTCGGCGGTATCGTGTCCTTCTATCTCGACGGCGGCGCGGCGGAGGTGAAGGCGGTGCTGGGCAGGAGCCGGCTGTTCACGCTGGCGGAGAGCCTGGGCGGGGTGGAGAGCCTGGTGTGCGTGCCGGTGGCGATGACGCACGCCTCGGTGCCGGCCGAACGCCGCGCGCTGCTGGGCATCAGCGACAACCTGATCCGCTTGTCGGTTGGCATCGAGTCGGCGGAGGCGCTGATCGCCGATCTGGCACAGGCGCTGGCGTAGGCGTTTTGCCGAGCGGACGACACCCCGGCCCCGCGCCGGGGTTTTTCATGGCGTATGCCGCGGCCGGAATATGGACTGCAGCGGCGCGGCGATAAGCTGTTGCGATTTTCTTGGTTCTGCTGCGGCCGGGCGCCGGATAAGGTGGGCGAAACGGTGTGGAGGAGGGCCAGCGATGCGGGCGATGATCATCGGCGGTGACAAGGTGGAAACCACGCGGCGGGCGCTGCAGGCCTCGGGCTATGCGGACGTGCTGCACTGGAGCGGGCGCAAGAGCGGCGACCTGAAGCGGGAGTTCCCGGCGCGGGTGGCGCACATGGTGATCATCCTGGACTACGTGAATCACAACCTGGCGAAACGGATGCGCCTGATCGCGCGCGAGCGGCGGATCAGCGTCGCCTACGTTGGCCGCAAGTAACGGGCCGACGGCTGGTCGGTGCGCGGTCCGGCATCAGGGCAGCGTGGTCGAGTGCTGCTGCGCGCGCTCGAGCACCAGCTGGGCAAAGGTCTGGGCCGGCACCGGCGGGCTGATGATGTAGCCCTGGATGATGTCGCAGCCGTTGTCGCGCAGGAAGGCCAGCTGTTCCTCGCGCTCGACGCCTTCGGCGATGACGGTCAGCCGCAGGCTGTGGGCCATCGCGATGACGGCCTGGGAAATGGCGATGTCGTCTTCGTCGTGCGGCAGGCCGTCGACGAAGGACTTGTCCAGCTTCAGGCAGTCGATGGGGAATTGCTTGAGATAGCTGAGCGAGGAGTAGCCGGTGCCGAAGTCGTCGACGTCGATGTGCAGGATGCCCTTGTTACGGATCTGCATCAGCACATCGACCGCGCATTGCGGGTCGTGCATCAGGATGCTCTCGGTCACTTCCAGCTCCAGAAAGCGTGGCTCGACGCCGGTTTCTTCGAGAATGTCGGCAATGGCGGTGGCCAGGTTGCTGCGCTGCAGTTGCCGACCGGAGAGATTGACGGCAATGACCAGTGGCGGCAGCGCGGTCGTCGTTTGCCAGTGGCGGATCTGCTGGCACACCGCGTGCAGCACCCAGCTGCCGACCTGCTCGATCAGGCCGGTTTCCTCCAGGATGGGGATGAATTCGCCGGGAGAAACCAGCCCCCGCTGCGGGTGTCTCCAGCGTAGCAGCGCCTCGGCGCCGATGATGCGGCCGTCGGCCAGATTGAGCTTGGGCTGGTAGTAGACCTCGAACTCGCCGCGTGCCAGTGCACGGCGCAGACCGTTTTCCATTTCCAGCCGGTCGGAGGCGAGGGTATTCATCTCGCTGGTGAAGAAGCGGTAGCCGTTGCCGCCGTCTTCCTTGGCCCGGTACATCGCGGTGTCCGCGTACTTGATCAGGTGGCTGCTGTTGTCGCTGTCCGACGGGAAAATGGTGATGCCGATGCTGGGGGTGACAAAGGTTTCCTGGTGGTCGAGGTGGAACGGCGCCGCGAACATCTCGATGATCTTGCTGGCCACGCCGGCGGCGTCCTCGGCCTTGTTGATCTGCTCCAGAATGATGGTGAACTCGTCGCCACCGAGGCGTGCCACGGTATCCACATCGCGCACGCAGGCCAGCAGCCTTGCCGCGGTGTCACACAGCAGCTGGTCACCCAGGTCGTGGCCCAGCGTGTCGTTGATGGTCTTGAAGCGGTCGAGGTCGATGAACATCAGCGCGACCAGCCCCTTGCTCCTTTCCAGGCGGGTCAGCGCCTGCTGGAGGCGGTCGTGGAACAGCGCCCGGTTGGGCAGGCGGGTCAGGGAGTCGTAGTGGGCCAGATCCTGCAGGCGCTCCTCGGCCTGTCGCCGTTCCATCGCGATGTGGACCAAGTGGGCGGCGACCCACATCAGTTCGCGGTCGTGCGGCTGCTGTTTTGACGGGGTGCGGTAGTGCGCCACGATCAGCCCCAGCAGGGAGCGGTCAGACGAGCGCACGGCCACGGCAAAGCAGGCGTGCACACCGTGGCTGGCCATCAGCTTGCAGTAGTCCGACCAGATCGGCTGGCTGCCGATATTCTCGATCACGCCGCTGTACTCGTCCGACAGACCGTGTTTCGGTACGTTCTCCAGTTGCGTGATCGCGGCGAAGACCTTGCCCAGCACCACCTGTTCGTGATGGATGAGGCGCTCGACCACATTGCTAGGCAGGCTGCGGCCGGAGACACAGGCCAGCTCGGCACCTTCGCTGTCCTTGCGGAACAGGATGGTGCAGAACATCTCGCCGGACAGGACTTCCACGTGGTCGGCCAGCACGCCCAGCGCGGCTTTCAAAGGTTGGCCGCAGACCACCATCTCCAGCACTTCGTTTTCGATGGCTAGCAGCGCCTCCGCCTGCTTGCGGTCGCTGATGTCGCGGAAGCTGGTCACCCGTCCGACTACCCGGCCATTGACGAACTGGGGCTGCGAGTTCCACTCGAAGTGGCGCCCGTCGCGCAGCTCGAGCGTGCTGCCCTGGTTGACGTCGATGTGCTTGTTCAGGTCCTTGATCGTGGCGGCAAAAGCGGTCGGGTCCCGCAGCTTGTTGCTCAGCTCGGCCAGGGTTTCGTTGTTGTTGGCGTAGAGGCTGTCCGATTGATGCAGGTGCCACATGTCACGGAAGCGCTTGTTGGCCACCACCTCCCGCCCGTAGACATCGGTGACAAAAATGCCGTCGGCGGTGGATTCCAGCGTGGCGGAGAAAATGGACAGCGATTTGGCCAGCTTCTCCTCGGTCACCTTGCGGATGGTGATTTCCTGCAAGGTGCGGCGAAAGACGCGCATCGGCAGGTCGCGCAGTGTGACGAAGGTGATGATGCCGAGTATCAGTCCCGGAATGAACATCAACAGGCTGTACAGCAGCAGCGGGCGGAGGGAGCGGCTTAGCGTCAGTTGGGCGTTATCGTCGGCATTCAACTCAAGGGTGCTTGTCCGGGTCAGGTGCGGAGGCGGCGGTTCCTGGTTTTTCTCGGCCAGCAGTTGCTGGTTTTCACCGGTGATGCGGATGCTGATTTTATCGGGTAGCCAGTCCAGTGCCGCCAGCACCGCTTGAGGAGTATGAAAGGTACCCCATGCTGCGCCTGCGGTTGAGTCCGGTTGCTTGATATTGCTGTAGACACCGACCTGTAATGCGGACTCCAGGCGGGCCGCCTCGCTCTGGTAGCCAACGATGAAAAAAATGAGCGGCACCAGCAGGGTGACCAGTGTGCCGCCGCCCCAGGCCAGGCGGGCGATCAGGGTCGGCATTTCGGGGGGGAGGTCCTGAAGGTCGGGAGATGGCTCGGATTTCATAATTTTGGAGAAAATCCTCGTTATGCTTTGCTCTGCTTCGAGACAGTCATTGCTGCATCTTCAAAATGCAGCGGCCTCCTGCTTGATTAACCGCCCCAACTCAACCTAACAATAGGCTAAATCCTCCGGGTGGCTTGTCATGTTTTCTTTTGGATTTTTGAAAGTACAGCCTTTATCTCATAGATAAAGCGTATCGCCTGATGCTCATCCGGCTGACATTGCCGCTGTGCGCGGATAGTCGCCGGCTTGTCAGGGATGAAAGCAAAGCCCCGTTAAATCAGGAATTTAACGGGGCTTTGCTGGTTTACTGCTTTTGTATCAGGTGTAAATCAGAACGGGATGTCGTCGTCCATGTCGTCCATTTTCGGGGCCGGTTTCGGCTCCATGCGACGTGGTGCCGCCGGGGCGGCGGCGGGGGCCGCGGCCGGGGCGTCGTAGCGCTGGGCGCCACCGCCGTAGCTGTAGTCTTCGTCCGCGCCGCCCATGCCGCCGTCGCGCTTGCCGCCTTGCAGGCTGATTTCATTGACGCGCACGTCCGGCGACAGGCGCTTCTGGCCTTCCTTGTCCTGCCATTCGCGCAGTGTCAGCTGGCCGTAGACGGTGACTTGCTGGCCCTTGCCGAGGTAGTTCTTCAGCGATTCGCCGCGCTTGCCCCACACCTGGCAGGTAAACCAGTTGGTGGTCTTGCGCTCGCCAAAGCCGATATCGCTGGCAACACGGAAGCTGAGCACGGCTTCGCCGCTCGGGGTGTAACGCAGTTCGGCGTCGGCGGCCAGGCGGCCATCAAAAGTAATGCTGTTCATTGGGGCTCCGTTTCATTTCAGTTCAAGGAGGTATTCGGCGCCGTCACGGGCTGAGGTGACGGCGGTGCGGCGGCTCAGTATGTTGCCTGGATCAGCTGTTTGACCGCGGCTTCGTCCCAGTCTTGCTGGGAGACCTTCAGGTAGGCCACCCGTTCGCCGAGCAACACCACCACTTCGCTGACGCCGCGCTGGCTGGCCAGCTGCCGCGACAGGGTATCGGCATCGCCCTGCCATTGCTCGCCGATGTGGAACATCTGGCTCTTCACCGCCTTGGGCGGCGTCATGGTCAGCGACAGCAGCAGCCAGGCCAGCATCAGCACGCTGGTGAAGGCAAATACGCCCAGCGCGCCATGGTGGCTGTACAGCCAGCCGCCGGCAACGGCACCGGCAAACAGGCCGAAAGATTGGGCGGTATTATACACGCCGATCGCGGTTCCCTTGGCATCGGCCGGGGCAATTTTCGAGATCAGCGACGGCAGGGTGGCTTCCAGGATGTTGAAGGCGACGAAGTACAGCGCCAGCCACAGCACGATCAGCCAGAAGCTGGACAGCGCCAGCGCCATGCCGATCTGCGCGGTGGTCATCAGCGCTACGGCGGCGACGAACACCTGCTTCAGCTTGGCCTTTTTCTCGCCGTAGATGATGGCCGGCACCATCAGCACGAAGCCGGCAACCACCACCGGCAGGTACACCAGCCAGTGCTGCGACTTGTCGAGGCCGCCGGTGCTGGTCAGCGCGAACGGGATGGTGACGAACATCGCCATCTGCGCCGCGTGCAGCGCGAAGATGCCGAAGTTCAGCCGCTGCAGCTCGCGGTTGCGCAGCACTGCCGGTAGCCGCGCGGTGTTGGTGCCGGTGTCGGAGTGGAAGCTGGAGTGCACCGGGTCGGGAATGATGCGCCACACGCCCAGCAGCGCCAGCAGCGACAGCACGCCGGTGAGCACGAAGATGCCGTCCACGCCGATATAGCGTGCCAGCAGCGGCCCCAGCACCAGGCTGACGGCAAAGGTGGTGCCGATGCTCATGCCGATGATGGCCATGGCGCGAGTGCGCACTTCTTCGCGGGTGAGGTCGGCGAGCAGGGCGGTGATCACCGCCGAGATGGCGCCGGAGCCCTGGATGATGCGGCCCACGGTCAGCATCATGATGTCGTCGGCGCTGGCGGCGATGAAGCTGCCGGCGGCGAACAGCAGCAGGCCGCCGTAGATGATCTTCTTGCGGCCAACCTTGTCGGAGAGCATGCCCAGCGGCAGTTGCAGCAGCGCCTGTACCAGGCCGTAGCTGCCCAGCGCGATGCCGATCAGGGTGTGGTTGTCGGCGCCGCGCAGGGTTTCGGCGTAGAGCGCAAAGACGGGGAGGATAAGGAACATGCCCAGCATGCGCAGGGCGTAGATTCCGGCCAGGCCAAGGCTGGCGCGTAGCTCAAGTGCAGTCATCGGTACGGGTGTTGGAGGGCGTCGTCACAGTGGGCGGGCAGCGGCAGCGGATTTCTCTGTCAGGAAATCTATCGTGCTATGGAGCGGCTGCGCGCAAGTCCGGTATAGTAGCAGGTTCCCCGACCGACGGTGAGACAGGCATGGATTCCATCCGCATTCGCGGCGCACGTACGCACAATCTGAAGAACATCAATCTTGACCTGCCACGCCACCAGCTGGTGGTGATTACCGGCTTGTCCGGTTCCGGCAAGTCGTCGCTGGCCTTCGACACGCTGTATGCCGAGGGGCAGCGCCGTTACGTCGAGAGCCTGTCGGCCTACGCGCGGCAGTTCCTGCAGCTGATGGAAAAGCCCGATGTCGACCTGATCGAGGGCCTGAGCCCGGCGATCTCCATCGAGCAGAAGGCCACCAGCCACAACCCGCGCTCCACCGTGGGCACCGTCACCGAAATCCACGACTACCTGCGCCTGCTGTACGCCCGCGTCGGCGATCCGCACTGCCCGGAGCACGACGTGGCGCTGGCGTCGCAGACGGTGAGCCAGATGGTCGATCACGTGCTGGCACTGCCGGAAGAGACGCGGATCATGATCCTGGCGCCGGTCATCGTTGGCCGCAAGGGCGAGAACGTCGAGCTGTTCGAGGATCTGCGCGCGCAGGGCTTCGTGCGCGTGCGCGTCGACGGCGAGGTGTACGAGCTGGACGCGGTGCCGAAGCTGGACAAGAACAAGAAGCACTCGGTGGAGGTGGTGATCGACCGCGTCAAGGTGCGCGCCGACATGCAGCAGCGGCTGGCGGAAAGCTTCGAGACCGCGTTGCGCCACGCCGAAGGCCGCGCCATCGCGGTGGAAATGGATAGCGGCAAGGAGCACTGGTTCTCCGCCAAGTTTGCCTGCCCGGTGTGCAGCTACAGCCTGCCGGAGCTGGAGCCGCGCCTGTTCTCGTTCAACAACCCGATGGGCGCCTGCCCCAAGTGCGACGGCCTCGGCGAGATCACCTATTTCGACCCGTCGCGGGTGGTGGCGCATCCGGAGCTGACCCTGGCCGCCGGCGCGATCAAGGGCTGGGACAAGCGCAACCAGTTCTACTTCCAGATGCTGCTGGCGCTGGCCGAGCACTACGGTTTCTCGTTGGAGACCGCGTTCGAGGACCTGCCGGACGAAGTGCAGAAGGTGGTGCTGCACGGCTCCGGACGCGAGGAAATCGAGTTCACCTACGTCTCCGAGCGCGGCACCAAGTTCCAGCGCGCGCACGCCTTCGAGGGCATCATCCCCAACCTGGAACGCCGCTATCGCGAGACCGATTCCAGCACCGTGCGCGAGGAGCTGGCCAAGTACCAGAACAACCAGTGCTGCCCGAGCTGCGGCGGTTCGCGCCTGCGGCTGGAGGCGCGCCATATCTACATTGGCCGCAAGACGCTGCACCAGATCAACCAGATGGCGCTGAAGGATGCCTCGGCCTTCTTCAGCGGGCTGCAGTTCTCCGGCCAGAAGCAGGCGGTGGCGGAAAAGATCGTCAAGGAAATCAGCGACCGCGTGTCCTTCCTGAATAACGTCGGCCTCGATTACCTGTGCCTGGCGCGCTCTGCCGACACCCTGTCTGGTGGCGAGGCGCAGCGCATCCGCTTGGCCAGCCAGATCGGCTCCGGCCTCACCGGCGTGATGTACGTGCTGGACGAGCCGTCCATCGGCCTGCACCAGCGCGACAACGACCGCCTGCTGGCGACGCTGCGGCGGCTGCGTGACCTGGGCAACAGCGTGATCGTGGTCGAGCACGACGAAGACGCCATTCGCGCCGCCGACTACCTGGTCGACATGGGGCCGGGCGCCGGCGAGCACGGTGGCGAGGTGCTGGTGGCCGGCACGCCGGCCGAGGTCGCCGCCAGCGAGAAATCGGTGACCGGCGCCTACCTGTCCGGCCGTCGCGGCATCGCGGTGCCGGCCAGCCGGCGAGAGGTCAACCCCGAGCGCCTGTTGCGTCTGGCCGGCGTCAGCGGCAACAACCTGAAGGACGTGACGCTGCAGCTGCCGCTGGGCATGCTGGTGTGCGTCACCGGCGTGTCCGGTTCCGGCAAGTCGACGCTGATCAACGACACGCTGTACAAGATCGCCGCCCGCGATCTCAACGGTGCCAGCGAGCAGCCGTCGCCGTACCGCGACATCAGCGGCCTGGAGCAGCTGGACAAGGTGATCAACGTCGACCAGAGCCCGATCGGGCGCACGCCGCGCTCCAACCCGGCCACCTATACCGGCCTGTTCACCCCGATCCGCGAGCTGTTTGCCGGTGTGCCGCTGTCGCGCGAGCGCGGCTACGGCCCCGGTCGCTTCAGCTTCAACGTCAAGGGCGGCCGCTGCGAGGCGTGCCAGGGTGACGGCGTGATCAAGGTGGAAATGCACTTCCTGCCGGACGTGTACGTGCCGTGTGACGTCTGCCACAGCAAGCGCTACAACCGCGAGACGCTGGAAGTGCAGTACAAGGGCAAGAGCATCCACGAAGTGCTGGAGATGACGGTGGAGCAGGCGCTGGAGTTTTTCAGCGCGGTGCCGACGGTGGCGCGCAAGCTGCAGACGCTGATGGATGTCGGTCTCGGCTACATCCGCCTGGGGCAGAGCGCGACCACGCTGTCCGGTGGCGAGGCACAGCGGGTGAAGCTGGGGCTGGAATTGTCCAAGCGCGACACCGGCCGCACCTTGTATATTCTGGATGAACCGACCACCGGCCTGCATTTTCACGACATCGAGCTATTGCTGAGCGTGTTGTACCGCTTGCGCGAGAACGGTAATACTGTGGTGGTGATCGAGCATAATCTGGACGTAATCAAAACTGCGGACTGGCTGATCGACCTAGGGCCGGAAGGCGGCGCCGGCGGCGGCCAGATCATTGCCTGCGGCACGCCGGAGCAGGTGGCGGCCAACCCGGCCAGCCATACCGGGCACTATCTGGCGCCCTTGCTGAAAAAACCGTAACAGATCATAACGACATCATGAATTTATTATTTTGGGGTACGCATGCTGACGCTGGCCAAGATTGACCATCTGCACATCAAGGTAAACGACACTGCCAAGGCGCTGGACTGGTACCAGCGGGTGCTGGGCATGGTGCCGGATGTGCGCTACAAGCATCTGCAGGACGGGCCGCACGGGGTATTGATGCTGACCAACCCCAGCGCCAGCGTGCGCCTGGCGCTGAGCCAGGACGAGGCGGCGATCGTGGCGGCCGGAGCGGTGGCGTTTGGCGTCAGCGGTCACGATTTCATGGAGTGGCTGGACCGGCTGGCGGTGGAGCGGGTGGTGAGCCGCGACGGGCAGACCATCGCCCGCGACTCGGTGCACGACCACGGTTTCTTCTGCTCGGTGTCGTTTGTCGATCCGTTCGGCAATCCCTACGAAATCGTCAGCTACGATCACACCTGGCTGGCGGGCAAGCTCAAGCTGAAACGCGCCTGAGACGGTTTTTTCGGGTGCGCTCCGTTGCCCAAGGTTGGCCGCAATGTTGCGGCCAACCTTGGGCAAACTGTTTTGGAGCATGTTCACGATCTGCAGCGCGTCGGCGATACGGCGTTAAAAACGGCTTCGGAATGCTCATTGACCCCATGTCAACTCCGCTTCCTCAGCCGTTTTCGCCTTGTCTCGCGCTAGCTCGCGAGATCGTGAGCACGCTCTTACAGCGCGTTCCGGCTGATGAACTCGGGGCGAAACAGGTAGCCCTGCACGAAGTCGACGCCCAGTGCCTGTGCCTGGCGCAGGTCGGCCTCGCTTTCGATGCCTTCCAGTACCGTCTGCTTGCCCTCGGCGCGGGCAAACGCCAGCAGCATCTGCAGCATGCGCAATTGCCGTGGTTGCTGCAGCTGGCGCAGCCACTGGCGGTCGAACTTGTAGATGTCCACCGTACACAGGATCGGAATCGACACCATCGTCGCCGGCCCGCCGATGTCGTCCAGCGCGGTGCGGATGCCGCGCTGCGCCAGCAGTTCCGCCAGCAGCATGCTGTGATCCGCTTCCTGCACATTGGTGTTTTCGATCAGCTCGATCACGGTGCGCTGCGGCTGGCACAGCAGGTCGAGCAGCGGGTGTTCCGGTGCCGCCAGCGACAGGCCGGCGACGGCGTGCGGATCGAGGTTGAGGAACAGCAGGCCGTCGCGTGGCGCGTGTTCGATCTGCCAGCGCTTGCTCATCAGTTCGACCTGCACCAGCGTGACCGGCGAATCGTGCAGCGTGTCGAACACCGCCTGCGGTGGCAGCGGCTGGCGCGTTGCATTATAAAACCTTGCCAGCGCCTCGTAGCCCACCGTCTGCAGGCTGTTGGTCGCCTTGATCGGCTGGTATTCGGCGCCGATGCGTTGCCGTTCGATGACCTCCAGTAGCAGCTCGGTCGGGATGGGGTTGCGCGCCTGATTCATTTGATAATCATTTGTATTTATACTTTCCGAACTGTACCGCGTGCCACCGCGTTTGCAAAGCTGGCCGGAAGAGGTATTTTCAATCGCGCCTGCCGATGTTTGTGTAGGCTTGATTAGAAATGTTTGATAATCTTGCACGATTGGCGCACACATCAATAAGACACGATTATGAAAATAAATATGCCAGTGACAGCCAACGAGCTGTTTCTCGATCCCCTGCGCCCGATTGTTACCAAGACCGATCTCAAGGGCGCCATCACCTACGCCAACCGCGCGTTCATCGACATCAGCGGTTTTAGCGAAGCCGAACTGCTGGGCAAGAACCACAATATCGTGCGTCATCCGGACATGCCGGCGGAGGCTTTTGCCGACCTGTGGGACACGGTCAAGCAGGGCAAACCGTGGGGCGGACTGGTGAAAAACCGCGCCAAGAACGGTGACTTTTACTGGGTGGAGGCGCATGTCACGCCGATCACCGAAATGGGCAAGATCGTCGGCTATGTCTCGGTACGTAGCACGCCCAACCGCGCCGAAGTCAGCGCCGCCGAAGCGCTGTACCAGAAGGTGCGCGACAAGCAGGCCACTCTGCCATCCACGCTGAAGCAGCTGTCCAAGCGCCGCGATAGCGGCAAGATCGGCTTCGTGCTGACCGGCCTGTTCAGTTCCGGCCTGGTCGCCGCCGGCTGTGTGCCGGGCTGGAGCGACGGCACGCGGCTGCTGGTCAGCCTGCTATCGCTGGGCGCGCTGGCGGCCGCCTCGGTGTGGTGGCGCTACTCCGAGTGGCGCGTGATGCAGCGTCTGCACCAGGGCTTCCTCAATCTGGCGGAAGGCCAGCTGGAATCGCCGCTGCAGACCCGCCTCGGCGGCCAGCTCGGCGCGATGATGGACAGCCTGGAAGGGCTGCGCCTGCACATGCGCGCGATGGTGGCGGATTCGCTCAGCGCCGGCGGTCGTACCTACGAGCAGTCGCACGCCCTCAGTCAGGAAATGGGCGGACTGGTGGCGCGTGCCGAAGAACAGGGCAAGGGCCTGCAGCAGATCAGCATCAGCATGGAGCAGATCAGCAGCTCGATCGGCCATGTCGCCTCAATGGCGCAAGACAGCGTGCAGGGCGCTCAGGAAACGCGCAATGCCGCGACCGAGGGCCAGCAAGTGATGCAGCGTGCGGCCGAGGCCGCCACCCAGGCGGTGGTGGTGGTCAACCGCTCCAAGGAAGAACTGGCGGCGCTGGACAAGTCGATGACCGAAATCGGCGCCATGACCAACCTGATCCACGGCATTGCCGAACAGACCAATCTGCTGGCGCTGAACGCGGCGATCGAGGCTGCGCGTGCCGGCGAAACCGGGCGTGGCTTTGCCGTGGTGGCCGACGAGGTGCGCAAGCTGGCCGAGCGTACCGCGACGGCGACCGACGCCATCGGCGATGTGGTGCAGCAGATCGTGCAGATTACCGACAAGGTAACGCTGAACATGGACCGTTCGGTGGAAGAGGTCGATCACGTCAGCGCGGAGATCCGCGCCTCGGCGTCGCAGCTGGATGTGCTGCTGGACATCGCCGACCGTGCCCACGACTTTGCCGGCAAGCTGTCGAGCCAGGTCGCCAGCGACTCCTCCACCGTGCATCAGGTGGCGGCGTCGGTGGAACAGCTGGCGGTGCTGGGCGAGCAGAACATCGACACCGCCAACAACGTGCTGCACAGCGCGCAGGCGCTGGAGGTGGCGGCCGGCGATCTGGAGCGGCTGACATTGCACTATCGCAAGTGGCAGAAGCCCGGCTAAGCCTTTAGCTGTCTCTGCGCTGCACCCAAATCGCCGTTTCCAGCTGGACGGCGATTTCTTCATGCTGGTTGCGCGTCGTCCACTGCAGGGTGACGATGCCGAATTGCGGCTGCTTGGCGGAGGCACGCTGCGCCAGCACCTCGATCTCGGTTTGCAGCGTGTCGCCGGCGCGGGTTGGCCGCGGCCAGCGCATATTGTCCACCTTCATGCCGACCAGGCCGCCCGCGACCCGGCTCAGTTCGCTGGCCACCACCAGGCGCATGGTCAGGCTGGCGACGTGCCAGCCGCTGGCGGCGAGGCCGTTGAACACGCTGTCTTCGGCCGCGACCTCGTCCAGATGGAAAAACTGCGGATCAAAGCTGCCGGCGAAGTCGCGGATTTCGGCCAGCGTCAGGGTGTGGCTGGCAGTGTGGAAGCGGCGGCCGGGGGTGAGGTCTTCAAAATGCAGCATGGTGTCAGATCCGTAGTGCGTTGATCAGGTCGTTTTCCAGCGCCAGCAGCAGCTTGTCGTCGTGGCTGGACGGCAGCGACAGCAGGAAGGAGTCTTCCACCCGGCCGCCCAGCGTCATGATCTTGGCAGCGTCGACGTTGACGTGATAATCGGACAGCACCTTGGCGATCTTGGCCAGCAGGCCGGGGCGGTCGCCGCTGACGATGGACAGCACGTAGTGGCGCTGCTTGTCGTCGGCGCGGATCAGCACCTGCGGCTGGATCGGGAAGTGCTTCAGGTGGCGGCTGAGGCGGCCGGGCGGCGGCATGCGGATCGGCTCCTGCCGTTGCAGGTTGGCCGCCAGCTCGAACTCGATGAAGTTGATCAGGTCGCGATAGTCGCCGTCGTGGTGTTCCGGCAGGAACACGTGGAAGGTGTCCAGCGCGTAGCCGTGGCGGGTGGTGTGAATCTTGGCGTCGGCGATGCTGTAGTTGGCACCGCCGAGGAAGGCGCAGATGCGCACGAACAGGTCGGGCTGGTCGGCGGCGTAGACGATCAGCTCGATGCCTTCCTTGTCCTCCGACAGTCGTGCGCGCACGATCGGGGTTTGGGTGTCCACGCTGCGGTTGAGTACCCGTGCGTGCCAGGCGATCTCGCGCGCCTCGTGGCGCAGGAAGTAGATGCTGTCGACATGCTGCCACAGCGCCTGTTCGACACCGTCCGGCACCGCGTTCAGGCGCAGGATGGCCTGCGCCGCCTTCTTGCGCTCGGCCAGCTCCAGGTCGAGGTCGACTTCGCCGCCTTGCTGCAGCTTGCGCCGCGTGGCCTGGAACAGGTCTTCCAGCAGTTTGGCCTTCCACGCGTTCCACACCTTGGGGCTGGTGCCGCGGATGTCGGCGACGGTAAGGATGTACAGCGCCACCAGATGGCGCAGGTCGCCAACGTTGGCCGCAAATTCCTGCACCACCTGCGGGTCGTAGATGTCCTGCTTCTGCGCCACGCTGGACATGGTCAGGTGCTGCGCCACCAGCCATTCCGCCAGATCGGTGTCGGCGGCGGACATGCCATGCGCCTCGCAGAACTGGCGAATGTCGGCCATGCCCAGCTGCGAGTGGTCACCGCCGCGGCCCTTGGCGATGTCGTGAAACAGGCCGGCGATGTACAGCACTTCCGGGCGCTCGAATTCGTCGATCAGGCGGCTGAGCAGCGGGTATTCGTGGTTGAAGGCTGGCACCGCGAAGCGGCGCAGGTTGCGCACCACCATCAGGATGTGTTCGTCGACGGTGTAGACGTGGAACAGGTCGTGCTGCATCTGGCCGATGATCTTGCCGAACGCCGGCAGGTACTTGCCCAGCACGCCGTACAGGTTCATGCGGCGCAGGGTGCGGGTCAGACCGACCGGCTCCTTGAAGAACTGCATGAACAGCGCGCGGTTGTGCGGATCGCGGCGGAAGCGCTCGTTGATCTGGCGTCGCGCGTGCCACAGTGCGCGCAGGGTGCGCGGCGCCATGCCGCGCAGGCCGTGGCGCTGGATGTGCAGGAAGGCGCTGAGGATGGTCGACGGCTGCTTCTCGAAGATGTCCGGATCGCGGATGCCGAGCATGCAGTTGACGCTGTAGAAGTGCTCGTCGAGGTCCTGGGTCAGTCGCGGTACGGTGCAGACGTAGCGTGCGCGCAGGTTGGGCAGCAGGATGCCGTTGAGCTGGCTGACGTTTTTCGACGCCTTGTAGAAGGTCTGCATCAGCTGTTCGCTGGCGCGGCGGGCATCGTCGTCGCTGAGACCGGACATGGTGGCGACGGTGTTCTGCAGGTCGAAGATCAGCCGGTCTTCGCGGCGCTTGGCGGCCAGGTGCAGGTCGATGCGGATGCGTTCCAGCTGGCGCTCGCTGTACTTGAGCAGTCGCGCCTCGGAGGCGGTGAGGATGTCGTTGCTGATCAGGCTGTCCCAGGTCTGGCCGACGCCGATGGCCTTGCTGATCCACAGGATGGTGTGCAGGTCGCGCAGGCCGCCAGGGCTTTCCTTGATGTTCGGCTCCAGGTTGCTGCCGAGACCGTAGTGCTTGCTGTGGCGCTGCTGCTGTTCCAGCAGCTTGCCTTCCAGGAACGGCAGCGGGTCACGGTTGCGCTCGACCGCGCTGTTGAGCTGGTGGAACAGGGTGATGTTGCCGGCCAGCATGCGGTTTTCCAGCAGCGTGGTGGCGACGGTGATGTCCTTGGCCGCTTCCTGCAGGCATTCGCTGATGGTGCGCACACTGTGGCCGACATCGAGGCCGATGTCCCACATCGCGCCGATGAAGTCTTCCACGAAGCTGCTGAGGCTGTCGCAGGTGGCCGAGGGCAGCAGCAGCAGCAGGTCGATGTCGGAGTGCGGAAACAGCTGGCCGCGGCCGTAGCCGCCCACCGCCACCAGCGCCGCGCGCTGCCCCAGTCCCAGCACATCCCAGGCGGAGCGGATCACGCCGTCGACCAGCGCGCTGTGCGCCTGCAGGTAGGCACGGCCGTTGCGGTCGGCGGTATAGCGTGCGGCCAACGTGGCGCGGCCGTCCTGCAGAGTCTTGCGCCAGCGCTGGCAGAGCTGCTGTTGTGCGGTTGCCGTCATCGTTTTTCCAGTCGGAGTATGGCCCAGCCCCCTGCGATCAAGAACAGCGTGGTGGGGATGGTGGCCGAAAGCAGCGGGTTCCAGTCGTACAGCAGGCCGAGGTGGCCGAACAGCCGGTTACAGAAGTGGAAGGCGATGCCGATGCTGATGCCGGTGAACAGCTTGACGCCGAGATCGTTCTGGCGGCGCTGTGCCGGGGTGAACGCCAGCGCCACCAGCGCCATTGAAATACAGGCCAACGGGTAGAACAGCTTGCTCCACAGCGCGATCTCGTAACGCTGGGTCTTCTGGTGGTTGTTCTGCAGGTGCTCTATATAGGTCAGCAGGTCCAGCGCCGACATCTGTTCCGGCACCACCAGCAGCACCGACAGGATGTCCGGCTGCAGCACCGACTGCCACTGGCGGCCGGGCTGGCGCGAGGTGCTGACATGGTCGGCGTGCAGCGTGGACGAGCGCACGCCTTCCAGTTGCCAGTTGCCTTTGCCCTGGTAGGTGGCGCGCTCGGCGAACTCGCTGCGGATCAGCCGGTACTCGTCATCGTAGCTGTAGATGCGGATGCCGAGCAGGGTGTTGTCCGGCAGCATCTCGCGCACGTTGATCATGTTGTTGTCGTCCTTCACCCACAGCCCGGAGCGGAACTCCTGTGCGATCAGCGAGCGCGTCGACTGCAGCTTCAGCCGCTCCGCCATCTGTTCCGACTGCGGCGAGATGAACTCGCCCAGCGCCAGCGCCGACAGCGCCATGATCAGGCCGAAGATCAGCTTGAAGCGGGCGATCTGTCCCAGCGAGACGCCGAAGGTGCGGATGGCGGTGTACTCGGCACTGCCGGACAGCTGCGACATCGCCACCAGCGCACCGATCAGCACCGCCAGCGGCATCAGCTCGTAGGCGTGGCCGGGGATCTGCAGCGCGACATAGGCCAGCATGGTGCTGGTCTGGTAGTTGCCTTTGCCCAGATCCGGCACTTCACGAATAATGTCGAAAAAACCGTACAGGCCCAGCAGGCAGGCGAGGGTGAACAGGGTTGCGCCGAAAAAGCGCGCCATCATGTAGTTGCGTACGGTCTTCATTTACGGGGTCTTTCGCAGCCAGCCGCGCAGCACCGGTAGCAGCGAGCCGGCAGGACGGTTGCGGTAGTGAAGCAGGGCCAGTGCCAGCAGCAGGATCAGCAGGTGCGCCGGCAGAATGGCCAGCGCGCTCGGCAGCTTGTCGCTGGCAATCCAGTTGCGCAGCAGCCAGAGCAGGTTCTGGTAGGCAAGATAGGCGCCCAGCGCGAACACCAGATTGTAGGCGTGGCCGGAGCGGGGGTTGTAGTAGCTCAGCGGCAGGGCCAGCAGGGCCAGCAGCAGCGTGCACAGCGGCAGCGATAGGCGCCAGGCCAGCTCGGCGCGGTCCTTCGGATCGTCGCTGCCGAACAGCTGCAAGGTTGGCCGCGAGCTGCTGTCCACTTCCGGCACCGCGGTGCGGACATTGTCACTGATCTTGATGCGGTAGCTGTCGAACTCCACCACCTCGAAGGCGCCGCTGCCGGGCTCGCCGACATAGCGGCGGCCGTTGAGCAGGGTCAGCGTACGGTTGCCGAATTCATCCCGGCCCAGCTGGCCCTCCTTGGCGAATACCGACGACACCTCGCCATCGGCGATGTTCTGCACGAACACGTTACGGGTGGCGCCGGTGGCAACGGAGTAGCTCTCGATGAAGTAGACGCGGTCATTGCTACGTGACTCCTTGAATACGCCCGGTGCCAGCGCGGTCATCTCCTCGCGCTGCTTCAGGATCTCGGCGTACTCGCGGCTGCGCTGCTGTGCCCACGGCTCGACCACCAGCGTGCCGATGGCCACCAGCAGGCTCAGCGGCAGCGCGTAGCGCATCACCGGGCCGACCCAGTCGGACAGCGACTTGCCGCTGGCCAGCCACACCGCCATCTCGTGCTCGCGCCACATGCGGGTGAACACCACCATCACGCTGACGAACACGGTCAGGATCATCAGCACCGGAAAGAAGCCGAGCGTCCAGAAACCGATCAGCGCCGCCACCGCCTCGTTGGCGATGCGCCCTTGTGCCGCGCGGCCGAGCAGATTGATGGATTGGGTGGTCAGCAAAATCGCCAACAAAATGAAAAAAACGCCGATACTGGTATAAGTCAGTTCGCGCGTGAGGCTTTTCTTAAAAAGCATAAAAGCGGGCCTGTTTTTGACAATGCGTCAAAAGGGTAGTGATAATTAGAAATATTAGCCGAAGAGGCTTTCGGTCAAAAATCAAGGTGGGCCAGTTGATTCAAGCCAAGCCAAAAGCTTGACGGGATGCGCCTTGATGATCCCAACACACATTGGAGAGCTATCAATGGAGTTTAACATTAAAAGCGGAAGCCCGGAAAAACAGCGCGTCGCCTGCGTTGTGGTCGGTGTCTACGAAACCCGCAAGCTGTCCTTTGCCGCTGATCTGCTCGACCGCATTTCCAACGGCTTCCTGACCGATGTCCTCAAGCGTGGCGACATGGACGGCAAGCTTGGCTCCACCCTGCTGCTGCACTCGGTGGCGCACACGCTGTGTGACCGCGTGATGCTGGTCGGCCTCGGCAAGGAGCGCGACTTCCGCGCCAAGGAATACCGCGAGGCGATCCGCGCCTCGGTCAAGGCGCTGGCCTCGACCCAAGCCAACGAGATCGTCAGCTATCTGTCGGAATTGCACGTCAAGAAGCACGATGTGGAGTGGATGGTGGAGCAAGCCACCGTCGCCACCGTCGATGCCTTCTACCGTTTCGACCAGTTCAAATCCCGCCAGGACGAAGCGCGCGAACCGCGCAAGTTCACCTTCGCCGTGCCACGCCGCAGCGATCTCGCCGACGGCGAGCGCGGCCTGCAGCGCGGCCAGGCCATTGCCGCCGGCATGAAGCTGACCAAGGATCTGGCCAATACCCCGGGCAACCACTGCACGCCTAGCTATCTGGCGCAAACGGCGCAAACGTTGGCCGCAGATTTTGGCTGCGAGGTCGAGGTGCTCGGCCCGGACGAAATCGCCGCCCTGAAAATGGATTCCTTCCTCGCCGTGGCGCGTGGCAGCGACGAGCCGGCGCGCTTCATCGTGCTGAAGCACTTCGGCGCCCGCGACCGTGCCGAGCGGCCGGTGGTGCTGATTGGCAAGGGCATCACCTTTGATTCTGGCGGCATTTCGCTGAAGCCGGGCGAAGGCATGGACGAAATGAAGTACGACATGGGCGGTGCCGCCTCGGTGCTGGGCACCTTCCGCGCCGCCGTGGAGATGAAGCTGCCGCTCAACATCGTGGCGCTGATTCCGACCTGCGAAAACATGCCGTCCGGCCGTGCGCTGAAGCCGGGTGATATCGTGCGTTCGATGTCCGGGCAGACCATCGAAGTGCTCAACACCGACGCCGAAGGCCGCCTGATCCTGTGCGACGCACTGACCTATGCCGAGCGCCTGAATCCGGCGACGGTGGTGGATGTGGCGACGCTGACCGGCGCCTGCGTGGTGGCGTTGGGCAATATCGCCACCGGCCTGTTCAGTAATCAGGACGGTCTGGCCAAGGAACTGATCGCCGCCGGCGAGGAGGTCGGCGATCGCGCCTGGCACATGCCGCTTTGGGACGACTATCAGGAACTGCTGAAGAGCCCGTTTGCCGACATGGCCAATATCGGCGGTCGCGCCGGTGGCAGCATCACCGCCGCCTGCTTCCTGTCTCGCTTCGCCAAGGCCTACGACTGGGCGCACCTGGACATTGCCGGCACCGCGTGGCGCGGCGGCAAGGACAAGGGTGCCACCGGTCGTCCGGTGCCGCTGTTGGTACAGTTCCTGCAGGATCGTGCGGATATCGCCTTGGGCAATGTCGTGCGCCGTGGTCGTCCACGTCGCGAATTGTCCGAAGTGGTTGAAGATGACGCGGATTGATTTTTACACCGACGTCGCCGCCCTGTACCCGTTTGCGTGCCGGGCGGCGCGCACCGTTTACCGCAAGGGTGAGCGGATGCTGATCGTGCTGCCGGATGAGGCGGCGTTGCGCGGCTTCAGTGCGCAACTGTGGGCCTACGGCGACACCGAGTTCATCCCGCATTGCGCGGCGAGCGATGTGCTGGCGGCGGAAACACCGGTGCTACTGGCGACGGATTTTGCCGCCGACGCCGAGGGGCTGGTGCTGCTCAACCTGTCGCCGGCTTTTCCCGACTCGCCGCAACGCTTTCCGCGCATTCTGGAGGTGGTTGGCACTGACGATGCGTCCAAGGCCGTCGCCAGACAGCGCTACCGCCGTTATCTGGATAGCGGTTTCGAAATTCATCACCACAATATGAGTGATGCCCGCCATGACTGAGCCACAAGCCCCGGTGCCGGACTGGGATTCCCTGCCGGTGCTGACCGAAATCGTCGAAACCCCGGTGGCGCCGGCAGCGGAGTTGCCGCCGCAGGCTGAGGTGCCGGTGCTGGTCGATTTTGACATTCCCGATTTTGATTTCAGCGCCGAAATGGCGCAGCTGGCCGACGCGCTGCCGGACAACGAGCTGAGCTTTCCGCCCGACCTGACGCTGGACGAAGTACTGTCCGCCGGCGAGCAGTCGCCGGATGCGGCTATCGGCGGGGACGGCGCGCTGGATGCCGAGGCGCTGATCGGACGCCTGCCGTCGCTGGATCTGGATGTGCCGCTGCCGGACGACATGGATCTGGGTGAGGTGCTGCCCGGCTTTGCCATGCCGCAAACCGATGTCGCGCCGGCTGCGGCAGAGGAAGCTGCGCCAGCGGCATTGTGGTCGACGGACATGACCGATGCTGCGCTTGCTGAGGCTGCACCGTCGCTGGCGGAGATGCCGCTGGTGACGGATGTGGCAGAAACGTTGGCCGCAGAATCCTTATCTGGTGATGAGGTATCGCTGCCGGCAGTGGGGACACCCGGTGACGAAGAGATGGTTGCTGCCGGCGTGGCGGAGCCGAGCCTGGCGGATGTAGACAATGCCCCGCTGCTGGACACCGTGGACACCGAGCTGACTGCCGCCACCGCGGCAGCGGGTCTGGCGGCGTGGCTGGATCAGGCGGCCCAGCTGGCGCCGGCCGATGCCGCGTTGCAAGTGGATGCACAGGCTGAGATGGTGGCTGAGACGTCAACTGCGCCATGGGAAACGCCGCCGCCGGATGCAGAGCTGGTCGCTGCTGAAGTGGATATGCATGCTGAGGCGGCAGAATCGGCGTCGGGGCTAACGATGGTGCCCAAATCTGAACCCGAAGCGCCGCCGGCCGCCGAACTTGACGAGGTGCTGCCAGATCACGCGGCGGCGCCTGCCGAAGCGGACATTGCCGAGATCGCGGTACCGCTACTGGCTCCAGAAGTGGAGATGGTCGCCGTGGTGCCGGAAGTCACGGCCAGAGACGAAATGATGGCCAGCGCCGATGCGTCGCCGCTGGTCGAGATGGTGGCCGAGGCGGCTCTTCCATCTGGGGATGCTGTCACGGAGGAAGCGGCCATCACGATGGAGCCGCCGCTGCTGGCTGACGAGGTGCCACTTGCCGTCGATGTCGTGCTGTCTGCGACGGTGGCGGATGAAGAGCCAACCGACGGTGACGAATTCGCTTTTGATCTTGCCGCGGCAGAAGGTGCAGCACCGGCCGGCGTGGCGGCCGCCTACGTCACGGCACTGGATGCGGCGCCAGTTGCAGCCGAGGATGACGCGGCGGCGCGTGGCTACCAGCTGGGCGAGAGCATCTCGTTGGACAGTTTGCCGACCGGGGTGCTGGGTGGTGGTCTGGGCCTGGCGGCCAGTCTGGTGGCCGAGCTGGATGGTGGTGACGGCAGTGACATGATGCCGGATCGTGAAGTGGAGCTGGCCTGGGCGCGTGATCTGGGGGCGGAGCCGCCCTTCGACCTGACGCCGCAGGATGCGATCCTGCCGGTACACCAGGTGCTGACCGCACCGTCGCCGGCGGCAGAGGTACCTGCGGCGACAGGGTTGGCCGCAGCGGCGATGCAGCTGTCGGGGGTGAGGGAGGTGAACCAGCCGCTGGCTGTGGCGCCGGAAGCGGCAGCCAGCGAGACGCTGTCGTCACTGACCTCGGAGGCGCTGATAGACGCGCTGTACGCGCGCGTGCTGCCGCGCATGAAGGTGGAGCTGACGCTGTGGATGCAGGACGCGCTGGAAATGCAGGCCAAGCAGCTGATGTCCGGCGTCATGCAGCACCTGAAGGAAGATTTTGACATGATGCTGGCCGAAGCGTTGCGCGAGTCGCTGCGCGAGGCCTTACGCGAGGCGCAAGCCGGACAGGGAGAACGATAATGGGACACCGTTTGTCGCGGATTGTGACCCGCACCGGGGACGATGGCACCACCGGGCTGGGTGATGGCAGCCGTTTGTCCAAGAGCGCGCCGCGGGTGATGGCGCTGGGCGAGGTCGACGAGCTGAACTGCATCGTCGGCCTGCTGCGCTGCGAAGCCTTGCCGGCGGAGGTGGATGCCTTTCTCGCGGAGGTGCAGCACGATCTGTTCGATCTCGGCTCGGAGCTGGCGGTGCCGGGCTACGAGGCGCTGCACGAGTCGCAGCTGGCGATGCTTGAGCAGCAGGCCGAGCAATGGAATGCGCAACTGCCGATGCTGAAGGAGTTCATCCTGCCGGGTGGCTGCCGTGCCGCGGCGGTGGCGCATCAGGGGCGGGCGGTATGCCGTCGCGCCGAGCGGGCGCTGGTGCTACTGGCCGACACGCTGCGCGGCTTGCCGCGACAGTATCTCAACCGCCTGTCGGACGTGCTGTTCATCCTGGCGCGCTACCTGAACCAGCAGGCGCAGGTGGCCGATGTGTTGTGGCAGCCGCGCCGCAAGGACTGACACCGGCTGTTGCCAGCGGGCGGCCGTGACGGCCGCCTTTTTTATTTGATTGATGGAGTAGGTATGAAAGTACAGGCGCAACATCTGCGTGCATTGACGACCTTGTTTTCCGGTGCCTCGCCGTTGCGCAAGGTTGCGGCCGGCGTGCTGTTGCTGGGTGCGCTGGCCGGCGCGATCTGGCCGAGTACCGCTTCGCGCGCTGACGCCGGGCAGATCGAGGGCGTGGTGGTGGGGGTGGCCGATGGTGACACCATCACGGTGCTGGACGACAGCCGGCAGCAGCACAAGGTGCGTTTTGCCTTTATCGACGCGCCGGAGAAGGCGCAACCGTTCGGGACCAAGGCCAAGCAGGTGCTGTCCGACAAGCTGTACCGCCAGCAGGTGCGGGTCGAGGTGCTGGAGCAGGACCGTTATGGCCGCAACGTTGGCCGCATCTGGCTGGGTGATGAGGATGTCAACCTTGGCCAGTTGCGCGCCGGTTATGCCTGGCACTACCAGCAGTACGCGCGCAAGGGGCAGTCGGCGCAGGAGTTCCGTCTCTATGAACAAACGCAGCAAGCCGCGCAGCAGCAGCGGCAGGGCTTGTGGTACGACGCCGCGCCGGTGCCGCCGTGGGATTTCCGGCGTCAGCGCCGCGCTGGGCAGTGATCTAGCTGTTTGCCGGCTGCCACAGGTTGGCCGCCTCGTGCACGAGCTGAGGGGCGCTGAGGCTGTTATTGGCGTGTTCGCGCAGCAGGCTGTAGTCGCCGTGGCGGTGGTGGGCGCGTAGCGCCAGTTGCTCCAGGCAATCCCGCGCATGCGGATCGGCGGCGTAAGGCTGCAGTTGTTGCAGCAGGTCGAGGATGGCCTGGCTGAGCGGGATGCGCTTGCCGCTGCGCACATCGTGGATATCGGCAGACAGGCCGAAGCGGGCAGCCTGGAAGCGATTGAAACCGTAGACGCAGTACAGCGCGGCACGACCGGGTTGCGGCGGTCGCTCCGTCAGCAGGTAGCGCGCCAGCGTCTGCACCAGCGCCGCCAGTGCCACGCTGTGCGGGATGTCCAGCGGGGTATCGAAAATGCGGACCTCTACGGTGCCGTACTCCGGCTTGGGGCGGATGTCCCAGTACAGGTCTTTCAGGCTGCCGATGATGCCGGCGTGCTCCAGCTCCGCCGCGTGGCCCTGGAACTCCTGCCAGCTGCGCACGAATTGCGGTAGATGGCCGCTGCTGGGAAAGGCGCTGACCACATTGCTGCGTGCCGAGGCAAAGCCGCTGTCTTCACCCTGGATGTAGGGCGACGAGGCAGACAAGGCCAGCAAGTGCGGAATGTAGTAGCTCAGCGCATGGGTCAGCCAGATCGCGGTATCGCCATCTGGGCAGCCGACGTGCACGTGCTGGCCGAAAACGGTGAATTGCCGTGCCAGATAGCCGTAGTGTTCGGCGAAGTGCTGGTAGCGCGGAAAGTCGGAGATCTGGCGCTTGCGCCAGTCCTGGAATGGGTGGGTGCCGCCGCCGCAGGGGCGGACGCCAAGCGGGGCGGCCGCGGCGCACAATTGCGCACCCAGTTGCAGCATTTCGGCTTCCAGTGTGGCGCTGCCGTCATGGATGCCGCTATTGAGTTCCAGCATCGAACGGGTGACTTCCTGTTTGAAGTACCTGGCCGTTGTACTTTGGTGTAGCGTATGTAATATTTCGTCGGCGCGTGGCGCAAGGTCGAGCGTTTGTTTGTCGACCAGCTGGATTTCCAGCTCCATGCCCAGTGTGGCGGCAGTGCTGGGTTGGTATTCTGTGCTCGGCATGCGCTTCTCCTTTATCTATTTTATTTTGCACAAAAACAAATGTCCTGTTCCAGTGAGCCGCCAGTGGCCGACAAAGTTCCCGTGATGGCGTTGGATGTCCTGCAACGCTTTCGTGTCGTTTTCCGCTCCGCACAGCAGCACTCCGCCAATATCGAGGCGCAGCTGGGGGTGTCCGGGGCGCAGGCCTGGGTGCTGGCCGAATTGCACGAAGCGGGGCCGTTGCGTGCCGGGGAGTTGGCCGCACGGCTGGCGATCAAGCCGGCCACACTCAGCAATATGCTGGGCCGGCTGGTTGCCGCCGGGCTGGTGACGCGAGTGCGCAGCGAGCAGGATTTACGTGTGGTGCAGGTGGCGTTGAGCGAGCAGGGGGCGGAGCTGATCGGCAAGGTGGCGGTGGCGCCGCGCGGCTGGTTGCCGGAAGCACTGGCGCGGCTCAGTGGCGGCCAGTTGCGGCAACTGGCAGACGGGTTGGATGACCTGCTGGCGGTGATGGGGGTGTCGGACCGGCAGGCGGCGAACAAGCCGTTGCCGTTTACCGAGTAAGGCGGGCTGCCTCGTGCCGGATTTGGCGCGGGGTGGTGCCGGGTGAGCCAGTGCCGTTACCGGCAGACAAAACAAAAAACCCATTCATGCGTGCATGAATGGGTTTTGTCTGGTTGGCGGAGCGGACGGGACTCGAACCCGCGACCCCCGG
>NZ_LFDT01000016.1:0-76934 GCF_001037925.1 Vogesella sp. EB
TGGCGCTGCGGCCGGAAACCGCCTGGGTTGAGCACGGTGACAGCTGGCAGGAAGTGCCGGTGGCGGCGGTCAAGGTTGGCCGCATCGTGCGCGTGCGCCCCGGCGAGCGGGTGCCGCTGGACGGCGAGATCAGCGCCGGCCACAGTCAGTTCAACGAGGCGCCGATCACCGGCGAGAGCCTGCCGCTGGACAAGGGGCCGGGCGACGCGGTGTTTGCCGGCGCCATCAACGGCGGCGCGCTGGTGCAGCTGCGCGTCACCGCGCCGGCCGACGGCAGCGTGCTGGCGCGCATCATCCGCAGCGTGCGCGAGGCGCAGGCCGGCAAGGCGCCGACGCAGCGCTTTATCGACCGCTTTGCCGCGCGCTACACGCCGCTGGTGGTGGCGCTGGCCGTGCTGCTGGCGGTGGCGCTGCCGATGCTGGGGCTGCTGGGCTGGCAGGCGGCGCTGTACAAGGCGCTGGTGCTGCTGGTGATCGCCTGCCCCTGCGCGCTGGTGATCGCCACCCCGGTGACGCTGGTGTCGGCACTGGCCGCCGCCGCGCGCCACGGCATGCTGATCAAGGGCGGCGCCGCGCTGGAAGCCGCCGCGCGCATCCGCACCGTGGCACTGGACAAGACCGGCACCCTCACCAGCGGCACGGTGGCGGTGACGCGTGTCGAGCCGCTGGCCGACGGCCACGACGAGGCGACGGTGCTGGCGCTGGCGGCGGCACTGGAGCAGCACTCCACCCATCCGCTGGCGCGCGCGGTGTGCCGGCGTGCGACTGCGGCCAACGTTGATGCCGCCGCGCTGCACGGCGCGGTGACGGAACTGCCGGGGCAGGGCATGCTGGGCCGTGCCGGCGGCCGGCAACTGGCACTGGGCAATCGCCGGCTGGCGCTGGCGCAGGGCGTGGCGGCGGCGCAACTGGACGCGCTGCTGGCGCCGCTGGAAGCACAGGGCGAGGGCTATCTGCTGTTGCTGGCCGATGGTGCGCTGCTGGCGCTGCTGCACGTCAACGACACGCTGCGGCCGCAGGCAGAACCCACCATTGCTGCGCTGCAGGCGCAGGGGCTGCGCGTGCTGATGCTGTCCGGCGACCAGCCGGCGGTGGTGCGCCGCGTCGCTGCCGAGTTGAAGCTGGACGAGGCGCACGGCGGCCTGTTGCCGGATGACAAGCTGCAAAGCTTGGCCGCAGCGCAGCGCGAGGACGCGGTGGCGATGGTCGGCGATGGCGTCAACGATGCGCCGGCGCTGGCGCAGGCGGATCTCGGCATCGCGATGGGCGCGGCCGGTTCCGACACTGCGCTGGAGACGGCGCAGGTGGCGCTGATGGACGACCGCCTCGACAAGCTGCCGCTGCTGTTTGCCCACGCGCGGCGCAGCATGGCGGTGCTGCGCGCCAATATCGTGATCGCGCTGGCTATCAAGCTGCTGTTCTTCGTGCTGGCGCTGGCCGGGGTCGCCACGCTGTGGATGGCGGTGTTCGCCGATGTCGGCGCCAGCCTGCTGGTGATCGGCAACGGCCTGCGCCTGGCGCGGGCGCGGCTGGGCGATGAACAGGGAAAGGAGACAACATGATGCGCTGGCTGGAGTGCCGTATCCCGCCGCCGCTGGTGGGGCTTGCGTGTGCCGCGCTGATGGCGGCGCTGACGTGGTGGCGTGGTGGCTGGCCGCCGGCGGCGGCGGTGTCGTGGCCGCTCTGGCTGTTGCTGGCGCTGGCCGTGCTGCTGGAAGGCAGCGCGGTGCTGGCTTTCGTGCGCCAGCACACCACCGTCAATCCGCTAACGCCGCAAAACAGCTCGGCGCTGGTGGTCAGCGGTTTCTATCGTGTCAGCCGCAATCCGATGTATCTGGGCATGCTGTGCCTGTTGCTGGCCTGGGCGTGGTGGCTGCAGCAGTGGCCGGCGCTGCTGGGGCCGCTGCTGTTCGTGCTGTGGCTGAACCGTTTCCAGATCGCGCCGGAGGAGCGGGCGCTGGCAACCCGCTTTGGCGAGGACTATGCCGCCTATTGCCGCCGCGTCAGGCGCTGGTGCTGAGCAGCAGCCCGCTGGGCAGTGGCTCGTCGGCACGGTAGGCGCGTTGCAGCCGGGCCTGTTGCACACTGCCACTGCTGGCGGCATCGCTTGCCCGCAGTTGCTGCTCGGCCTGCTGCGCCATGCGGGCGGCCTGCTGTGCGACGGCGAGATCCTGTGCCGACGGCTGCGCCGGTGCCAGTGCCGCGTTGCGGATGGTGCGCGCCTTGTCCAGCGTCTGCTGCGGGGTGCGCCCGGGGCTGACCTCGATGCTGACTTCGCCAGCGACGGCGTAGCGCTGGCCGTCCGGCCCGGTCTGGTACTGGTAGCTGGCGCCGCCGCGCGCCAGCCCGCCGCTGGCGGCCAGATGCGCCTGCTCGTGGCGGCGGACCTCGTCGTCGCGCTGTTGCAGCCGGCTGAGCTGCTGCTGTTCGGCGCGGCTTAAGGACTCGCCGGCGCGGTTGCGGCCAACGTTGGCCGCAACGGTCGCAGTCTGGCGCTGGCAGGCCGGGCACGGGCAACCCGCCGCGTGGCGGGAGAGGCTGCTTGCCGCGTAAGGGGTGCCGGAGCCGGAGATGTCCATGAGCGCTGCCCGCCAGACGGATACCGGCTTGCAGTATAGAAAACAGCCCGGCGACATGCCGGGCTGTTGTCATGGAAATGGCTGCCGGATCAATGGCTTGCCGTGCACGGCGGCTTACGCAACCTTGTCGGCGCTGCGCTCGCCGGTCTGCAGCCGCCACAGCGCGGCGTAGCTGCCATCCTGCGCCAGCAGCGTGTCGTGGGTGCCGGATTCGATCAGGCGGCCGTGCTCCATCACGTGGATGCAGTGCGCGTGGCGCACGGTGGACAGGCGATGCGCGATCACCACCGTGGTGCGGCCGCGCGACACCACGTCCAGCGAGCGCTGGATGGCGGCTTCGGTCTCGTTGTCCACCGCGCTGGTGGCCTCGTCGAGGATCAGGATCTTTGGGTCTTTCAGGATCGCGCGCGCCAGCGCCAGCCGCTGGCGCTGGCCGCCGGACAGCTTCTGGCCGCGTTCGCCGATCGGGGTGTCGTAGCCCTGGGGCAGGCGCGCGATGAACTCGTGCGCCTCGGCGGCGCGCGCGGCGGCGACGATGGCGTCGCGGCCAACTTCGGGCATGCCGTAGGAGATGTTGTCCGCCACGCTGCCGTCGGTGAGGAACACGTCCTGGCTGACGTAGCCGATGGCGCGGCGCAGGTCGGTCAGCGCCAGCTGGCGGATGTCCTGGCCGTCGAGGCGGATCTCGCCGTGCTGCGCGTCGTAGAAGCGCAGCAGCAGCTTGACCAGCGTGCTCTTGCCGGAGCCGGTGGCGCCGACAAAGGCCACCGTGCGCCCCGGCGGGATGGTCAGCGAGATGTCGTGCAGCACGGTGAGATCACCATAGCCGAACGACAGGTGGCTGAAGCTGAGCTGGCCGCTGACGCTGTCGTGCGGCAGCGCACGGCCGTGGTAGTCGATGGACAGCGGCGCCTGCAGGATGTCCAGCACGCGGTCGATGGCGGTCATCGAGCGCTGGTACAGGTCGGCGATGTCGGCGAGGCCGGTCAGCGGCCATAGCAGGCGCTGGGTCAGGAAGACCAGCACCGAATAGCTGCCGACGCCGATGGCGCCGGTGAGCGCCAGGTGGCCGCCGTACACCAGCGTCACCACGAAGCCGGACAGGATCGCCATGCGGATCACCGGGATGATGGCCGACGACAGGCGGATGGCGGCGGCGTTGGTGGCGCGGTAGTGCTCGCTGGCGTCGCGGATGTGCGCCGCCTCGAACGCCTCGGCGGTAAACGCCTTGATGGTGGCGACGCCGAGCAGGTTGTTGTTGAGACGGCCGCTGATCACCGCCGCCGCCTCGCGCACCGCGGCGTAGCGCGGCGCGATGCGCTTCTGGAACCAGAAGGTGCCGTACAGGATCAGCGGGATCGGCGCCAGCGCGATCACCGCCAGCGTCGGCGCCAGATAGAAGAACACCGCGCTGACCATCACCGTCGAGCACAGCACCTGGATGATGCTGTTGGCGCCGCCGTTGAGGAAGCGTTCCAGCTGGTTGATGTCGTCGTTGAGCACCGACATCAGCTTGCCGGTGCTCTTGTCCTCGAAGTAGGACAGCGGCAGCTTCTGCACGTGCTGGTAGGCATCCAGCCGCAGGTCGTGCTGCAGGTTCTGCGCCAGATTGCGCCAGCGCAGCTGGTACAGGTACTCGAACAGCGATTCGCCGCCCCAGATCAGCACCGTTAGCAGGCCCAGCCACAGCAGCTGGGTGAAGGCATCGGTCACCCCCAGCGCCGCCAGGAACGACGCGTCGCGGTTGACCACCACGTCCACCGCTACGCCGATCAGCACCTCGGGCAGGATGTCGAAGAACTTGTTGACCACGGAAAAACTGCTGGCCAGGTAGACGTCGCGGCGATATCGCCGCGCGTACTGGAACAATCGGGACAGGGATGACATGATGGCGACAGCACAAACAAGAGGGCGGGCAACGATTGTACGCTGCCGTGCCACAAAAATGCATAAAGGATAGGAAGCAATGCTTGAACACACTGTAAACCAGCGCGAACTCACCATGTCGGTGCTGATGACGCCGGATATGGCCAATTTTTCCGGCAACGTGCACGGCGGCGTGCTGCTGAAACTGCTGGACCAGGTCGCCTACGCCTGTGCCAGCCGCTACGCCGGCTGCTACGTGGTCACGCTGTCGGTCGACCAGGTGCTGTTCAAGCAGCCTATCCACGTCGGCGAGATGGTGACCTTCCTCGCCAGCGTCAACCACGTTGGCCGCACCTCGATGGAGGTCGGCATCAAGGTGATCGCCGAGGACATCCAGAAGCGCAGCGTGCGCCACACCAACAGCTGCTACTTCACCATGGTGGCGTTCGACAACGGCAAGGCGATGCCGGTGCCGGCGCTGTCGCTGGACAGCGATACCCACAAGAAGCGCTTCCGCGAGGCGGAAATCCGCAAGAAGATGCGCATGGAAGCGGAACAGCACATGCAGGCCGCCGCGCAGTGACTCACGGCGGCGCGCTGCAGCCCTTGCTGGCCGGCGAGCAGCAGGCCGCCTACGCGCTGTACCGCGACGCGATGATGGCCGGGCTGCGCCGCATCGCACGCTGGGACGAGGCGCTGCAACGGCAGCGCTTCGCCGCCAGCCATCAGGCGGCGTCGCTGTTCTGGTTCCAGGAAGGCGGCGCCAACCGCGCGCTGCTCAGCCTGCGCCGTGACGATGCCGGCCTGATCGTGGACCTGCTGGTGGTGCCGCCGGCGCAGCAGCGCAGCGGTTGCGGCCGGCGTGCGATGCGACTGGTGCAGGCACTGTGCCACCCCGGCGAGCAGGTGCGGCTGAGCTGCCTGCGCCGCGACCGCCGCGTGCGCGCCTTCTATGCCGCGCTCGGCTACCGCATCGAGCACGCCGGCGCCGATTTCCTCGAACTGGTGTGGCAGGCTCCGGCCTGAGAACCTGTTCAAAGTCTCGCGCGCTCACGCGAGACAAGGCGAAAATGGCTGAGGAAGCGGCGTTGAGCTGGATATAAACAAGCATGCCGAAGCCGTTTTCAACTCCGTATCGCCCCATTGAGATCAGTCGCAGCAGACATTGAACCGGTTCTGAACCGTTGCGGCCAACCTTGTTCCGCTCGCACGCCGCTGGCCGTACAATGCCCCCCTTGCCGCCCACCCGTTTCCCCCGACCATGACCGAACCGCTTGCCGACTTCCAGCTTTCCGCGCCCGAACTGCCGCCGGCCCTGCCGATTGCGCACGTGTTCGGCCAGCCGGTACTGGAAATCCCGCAGGACCTGTTCATCCCGCCCGACGCGCTGCAGGTGATCCTGGACAGCTTCGAAGGCCCGCTTGACCTGCTGCTGTATCTGATCCGCAAGCAGAACCTCGACGTGCTCAACATCCCGATGGCCGACGTCACCGCGCAGTACATGGGCTATGTCGAGGTGATGAAGGCCGGCCAGTTCGAGCTGGCGGCGGAATACCTGCTGATGGCGGCGCTGCTGATCGAGATCAAGTCGCGGCTGCTGTTGCCGCGGCCGCCGGTGGAAGGCGAGGACGATCCGGACGACCCGCGCGCCGAGCTGGTGCGCCGGCTGCTGGAGTACGAACAGATGAAGCTGGCGGCGCTGGCGCTGGACAAGCTGCCGCAGGCCGACCGCGACTTCGCCTGGCTGGCGGTGCTGGTGGAACAGTCGGCCGAGCAGCGGCTGCCGGAAGTCAGCGCACTGGACCTGCGCCAGGCGTGGTTGTCCATCCTGTCGCGCGCCAAACACAACCGCCACCACAAGGTGAAGCAGGACGAGCTGTCGGTGCGCGAGCAGATGAGCTGGATCGTGCGCTACCTCGACGGCCGCGATTATGTGGCGTTCGAGGAGCTGTTCGACATCGGCAAGGGTGTCGCCCACCTGGTGGTCAACTTCATCGCCGTGCTGGAGCTGGTGAAGGAGGGCATGGTCAGGGTCAGCCAGGACGAGCCGTACCAGCCTATCTATGTGCGGTTGGCGTTGGTGTAGGGGATGTGGGGGACGATACTGTCGGTGATTGACTAACGTAAAGCTCACCCAAGCTGTGCGGCATTATCGCGCAGCGCCCAGCAGCCGAAAGAAGCGAGGCTGGGCGCCACGTTATGTATTAGTTTTTCACTGACTGGTTACAGTATGGGTGTGTTAGGTGGCAATTTGTGGCATGGCCAAGACCACCTTCACGTGCACGCACAATATGGTCGTAAGAAACTGATTTCTCGGTATCTAAATAACCATTGCAAATTGGACACTTAATCGCTGAGCTGAGTGCTGTATTGATGAATGCCTCACTTTTCACATCGTCAGAAAAATTCTTTGATGAATCAAAACTGCTTCCGACAATAATTTTTCCTTCTAGCCCTGATATCGCGACAAGCTCTAAATCAGATGGGGTTTTTCCATCGCTAAGATTTTTGATGAGCTTGTCCAGGAAGTCAGCGTGTTTGTCAACCCTTTTGGGGCTTACATGTTTTTGTAAAATTGTTGCAACTAAATCCTTTTTGTTTGCAAGAATTTCTTCAAGTTTTGATCGAATTTCTGTAAATTTCTGAAAAAACGTTGGGTCGTTATTGGCTAGTTTACGCCCGATAAGAGTCATTGTTCCCATGAACATAGGACCTGAGTGACGTCCAGTAGGGCCATAAAAATATACGGCGGGATGGAGGCCTAAGCTTCCGTTATCATTGCCTGTTACTCTTTTAACGAGGGCTAATGTTTTTCTCAATACGGCGATTGTTTCTGTACCATCGGTATCGTCGTCGGTATCATATATGCCTTTTGGAATGCCTTGTTGGTTCCTAGTGGCAATTAGGGCTAAATCGATCAAAGCTTGGAGAGCAGTTCTCACACCTTTAGGTCCACCAAGCGGAAGATCTAGGGTCTTGATTGGTCGTTTTATTTCTGGGTCGAATAAAACTGAATGAAGTGCCTTTGCGTACTCTTCAATTTGAGATGCGACATTTTTCTCAAATGAAGACCAATATCTATGTCCTTTTCCTGCTCTAATTATCGCACGGGCAGCAATAGAAATTGGCTTCTTTCTGCTTTTGAGTAACAATTCTTCGATGTCATCTAGGGGCGTTCCTTTTGTGTTTATTTTGAAGAATGAGCTTTCTGCTTTGTCAGCGTCACCTTTTACCCATTGAATGGGTAGTCCACGGGTAATAAGTGCATTGATTTTTTTGCGTTCGTTTGGGTCTAAATTCTCATCTTCTGTTTTCGCGAGATAGTGCTGCCAACTACCTATTCTTTTGTTGACTAAGGTACGTACTTTTTCAGCATTTCTCTTTTGCTCGTCAGAAATTTGGTAACCGAAGAAGGGCTGTGAGGTTGGGCCGTCACCATAGTCATCATCTATCCATGCTTTTAGAGCACTTAGACGGTGGCCGCCATCAATTACGAAAAGGTAAGTGGGTGATTGCCATAGAATCACCGATGGAATTAGGTCGCCGTTTACGAAGCACTCCAGCAGGGAAACAACTTGTTCGGGAGACCAGTGATTTGTTTCCCTTTGGAAATCTGGCTTTCGTAGACTTGGCCCAATCAAACCTCCCTTCGTGAAGTCTCTAAGTGATATTGTCGATACATTCTCAAAAGACGATGGTTCTGCATCTGAAGTTGCAAAATCCTCTCTTTTTATCATTGCATCTAGATTTACAAGATTTGATCTGAGGGCCATATATTATCTTCAGGAAAATATGAGTACGAAGGGTGAAATGTACACACGCCAAGTTCGTCTAATGGCGCATCATCATGCGGATTTCCCCGCTTTATTAAGACGGTAGGGCGTAGCCTCCCCCTCAAGTGCAAAGGGGGCTACCACCTGACCGTACCATCCACATGCCTAGTGTGCAGACGATGGTACTGGCAAATGCCATATGGGCAAAATAATTTGACCGGCTGGTTTGTCTGGCATCAAGCCTTGCGGCCAACCTTTTGGCATTCGAGCAGCCCGACACGCCATCCACCCATACGCTGTGGCATCATGCCAGCCCCCGCAAGCGACGTTCGCCGGCAAGCAAGGTTGGCCGCAAGCCCCAGCGCCATGCCGGCCATCGCACCCGAAATAAACACCCCATCAGTAAAGGAAACCCCATGCACACTTTCGGCCTGTTCGTGCTGACGGCGCTGGCCGAGATCGTCGGCTGCTATCTGCCGTGGCTGTGGCTGAAAAAAGGTGGCTCGCCGTGGCTGCTGCTGCCGGCGGCGGTCAGTCTCGCGCTGTTCGCCTGGTTGCTGACGCTGCATCCGGACGCGTCGGGGCGTATCTACGCCGCCTACGGCGGGGTGTATGTCAGCGTGGCGCTGGTGTGGCTGTGGGCGGTGGATGGCGTGCGGCCAAGCTTGTGGGATGTGGCCGGTGTCGGGCTGTGTCTGGCCGGCATGGCGGTGATCATGCTGGCGCCGCGCTCGTGAATAAATGCGCGGTTTGGCAAAAAATCGTGTAAAATCCGCACCTTCCGTTCTGTTGTGCCCGTTGTTCCGGGGCTGTCATGTCGACCATTACCGACCTTAATTATCTCAAGATCGTGCTGGAAACCGCGCTGTTGACGGCGCAGGAGCCGCTCACCGTCGGCCAGCTGAAAAAGCTGTTCACCGAAGAGGTGAAGGCGGCGCTGATCAATGACATCCTCGACGAGATCCGGCAGAACTGGAAGGGCAGGGGCGTGGAGCTGGTCAAGCTCGCCTCCGGCTGGCGCTTTCGGGCGCGCGCCGAGTTCACCCCCTACCTTGCGCGACTGACGCCGGAAAAACCGCCGCGTTATTCGCGTGCCGTGATGGAAACACTGGCCATCATTGCCTATAAACAGCCGGTCACCCGCGGGGATATCGAATCCATCCGCGGCGTGTCGGTGTCGACCAGTGTGATGCAGACCCTGCTGGAGCGGGGCTGGATCGAAGTGATCGGGCATAAAGACGTGCCCGGCCGTCCTGGGCTGTACGCCAGCACCCACAAGTTTCTCGATGATCTGGGTTTCAACACCCTGCGTGACCTGCCGCCGCTGGCGGAGCTGGGCACGCTGGTGTTGCCGGAGCAGCTTGCGGCGAACGTGGATGAGGACGGTGAAGTGCCCCTCGCTGATGAGGCGCCCCAAAATACTGAACAGGAATCATGATGTCTAAAGGACAACGCAATCACGCGCGCCAACCCGTCGCCCGCGTCCGTGGCCAGGAATCCGGCCAATCCCGCAACCCGTCCAGCGATCGCCCGGCCTTCGGCGGCAAACCGCTGCAGCCCAAGGCCCCGGCCAGCTTCAACCCGCGCAGCACGCCTGCTGCGGCACCAAGCGGCAAGCCGCTGCCGAAAACCGTGATGAAAACCCGTCGTGACGGTAGCACTTACCCGGCTGATGCCCGCAACGTGGCACCGGCCGCGCAGAGCCGCCGTGACACAACCGCATCCAATCCCGATGGCCGCCGCGCACCGGCTACCAGCCGTCGTGACGGCAAGCCGCTGGATCCGGATACCCGTCCGGCCACCCGCCGCGATGGCCAGGCCTTCCACCAGGATGACCGCCGCAATGCCGGCCGTGGCGAAGCCGCGTTCAAGCACGAGCGCCAGTTCGGCAACAAGAATTTCGCGGTTCCGGGCGGCGCACCGTCGCCGGATGGCCGTGGCAGCAACGAATTCGGCAAGGCGCGCCGCGAGGCGCCGGCGGTGAAGGTACCGCGCGCCAAGAAACTGGCGCTGCGCGCGCCGAAGCAGGAAATCGCCGAGCGTTCTGCCCGCCTGCGCGAAACCCGCGTCGACTACAGCAATATCGAGCCGGTGCGGCTGCAGAAGGCGCTGGCCGCCTCCGGCGTCGGTTCGCGTCGCGAGATGGAAGAGTGGATCGAGGCCGGTTTCATCACCGTCAACGGCAAGAAGGCGGCGCTGGGCGACAAGGTCGGTCCGCAGGACCGCGTGACCGCCAAGGGCAACCCGATCAAGCTGAAGTGGGCCGACCGCCTGCCGCGCGTGATCATGTACCACAAGCAGGAAGGTGAGATCGTGTCGCGTGACGATCCGGGTGGCCGTGTCACCGTGTTCGACCGCCTGCCGCAGGCCAAGTCCAGCCGCTGGGTGGCGATCGGCCGTCTCGACGTCAACACTTCCGGTCTGCTGCTGGTGACCACCAGTGGCGAGCTGGCCAACCGCATGATGCACCCGAGCTTCGAGTTCGACCGTGAGTACGCGGTGCGCGTGCTGGGCGAGCTGACCCGCGAGCAGATGAAGGAAATGACCGCCGGCATCGAACTGGAAGACGGCACCGCCCACTTCCAGCGCATCAGCGAGCAGGGCGGTGCCGACGAGGGTGCCAACCGCTGGTACAAGGTGGTGATCCGCGAAGGCCGTAACCGCGAAGTGCGCCGCATGTTCGAGCACTTCGGCATTACCGTCAGCCGCCTGATCCGTGTCCGTTTCGGCAATATCGGCTTGCCACCACGCCTCAAGCGCGGTCAGTATTACGAGCTGAACGAAGCCGAAGTGGCGGCGGTGATGAAGTGGGCCGGGCTGACCTCCACCGGTCAGATCAAGGTACGCGGCGGCGACGCGGCCAAGTAAGCCTGTTGTCGACCATCAACGCCTCCTGCTCCGGCCGGGGGCGTTTTTTATTCCGGGATCTCCATCATGAGCAAAGCCTTTACCCGCGAGCAGGACGACGAGCACGACGACGAGCTGCCGGCGGAACAGCGGCTGCCGGTCGCGAGCAAGAACTACATCACGCCGGCCGGCTGGTACCGCCTGCGCGAGGAGCTGAACCAGCTGGTGAAGCACGAGCGTCCGCACATGACGCAGGTGGTGAACTGGGCGGCCAGCAACGGCGACCGCTCGGAGAACGGCGACTACCTGTACGGCAAGCGCCGCCTGCGCGAGATCGACCGCCGCATCCGTTTCCTTACCAAGCGGCTGGAAATCGCCGAGGTGGTCGATCCGGAGCTGCGCGAGGCCACCGACCAGGTGTTCTTCTCGGCCACGGTGCTGATCCAGCGCGGTGACGGCAAAGAGCAGTTGCTGCGCATCGTCGGCGTCGACGAGATTGATCTGGCGCGCGGCCACATCAGCTGGATTTCGCCGATTGCGCGCACGCTGATCAAGGCGCGCGAGGGCGACACGGTGTTCTTCCGTGGCCCGGACGGCGAGGAGGAAATCGAGATTCTGGAGGTGCGCTACGAGCGCATAGCCTGAGTATCGGGGAGGGCACCGTTGCGGCCAACGTTGGCCGCATGGCGAGTTAGCTGCGCGGAATGTCGGACTTGCTGAGCAGGCTCATCGCCTGGTTGACCTTGAGCCAGCCTTCGGTGGCGTCCTGGCCGGCCTCGGCAAACGCCTGCATCAGCAGGCGCGCCTGTTCGCGGTGCAGCGCCTCTTCCAGCTTGCGGCCTTCCTCGGTCAGGCGCAGCTCCTTCACCCGCTTGTCGTGGCTGGCGGTGTCGGTGGCGATCAGCCCCATCTCGATCAGCTGCCGCAGCGGGATGTTGATCGCCTGTTTGGTGACATCGAGACAGGCCAGCAGGTCCTTGATCGACAGCGCGGGATACAGTGCCACGAAGAACAGGATGCGGTGATGCACCCGCGCCAGGCCGCGCCGCGCCAGCATTTCGTCCGGCTTGTCGGTAAAGGCCTGGTAGGCATGAAAAAACGCCTTCATGGCGTCGCGCAAAACAAAGGAATCTGGCAAGGAAATCATGGTTGACGTAAAGGTCATTAAGCGTTAAGTTGGTCAAACAATTTGACTAATAAAAACCTGTCTTCCAGAGGAGAGTAACATGTTTTCAGAGCGCGTCGAACGCCTGTCCGGTTCACTGATCCGCGAGATCCTGGCTGCGGCACAACGCCCGGAAGTGATCTCGTTTGCCGGCGGCCTGCCGGCCGCGGATTGCCTGCCGGCACTGGATTTCAAGGGCGTACCGCCAGCACTGGCGCAGTACGGCACCAGCGAAGGCGAACCGGAACTGCGCGAGCAGATCACCCGTGAAGCGGCCCGTATCGGCCTGCAGTGCGACCCGTCGCAGGTGCTGGTGCTGTCCGGCTCGCAGCAGGCGCTGGACCTCGCCGCCAAGCTGTTCATCGATCCGGGCACACCGGTGATCACCGAAGGCCCGACCTATCTCGCGGCGCTGCAGGTATTCAAGCTGTTCGGTGCCGACATCACCACCGTGCAGCAAGTAGACGGCCAGCTGCCGGCGGCCACGCTGGCCGCGGCACTGGACAGCAGCAAGGCACGCCTTGCCTACCTGATCCCGACCTTCCAGAACCCGTCCGGCGCCTGTTACAGCGTGGAGACACGTCAGGCGCTGGCCGAGGTCATCGACGCCGCCGGCACCGTGCTGATCGAGGATGACCCGTACCGCGCGCTGTCCTACGACGGCGACGCGCCGGCGCCCATGGTGACGCACCTGAAGTCGGCGTCGTGGATCTACTGCGGCTCCTTCTCCAAGACACTGGCACCGGGCCTGCGCATCGGCTACCTGATCGCCTCGCCGGACCTGATGCCTTACCTGCTGAAGCTGAAGCAGGCGGTCGATCTGCACTCCAACCGTCTGGGGCAGTGGTTCATCAGCGAGTGGCTGAAGAGTGGCAACTACCCGGCACATCTGGCCGGGCTGCAGGCCAAGTACAAGGTTGGCCGCGACGCGATGCAGGCCGCGCTGGAAAAGCACTTTGCCGATCTGGCCGACTGGCAGGTGCCGCAGGGTGGCCTGTTCTTCTGGCTGAAGCTGAAAACCACGCGCGACACTCGCGAGCTGCTGAAGGTGGCGCTGGGCGAGCACAACGTGGCGTTCATGCCCGGCGAGCCGTTCTACGCCAACCAGGCCGACGGCATCGGCCGCCTGCGACTGAACTTCAGCCACGCCACGCCGGATCGCATCGAGGAAGGCGTCGCCCGTCTCGCCAAGCTGATTCGCGACACGCAATAATCGTTAGCCTCGCCGCCACGGCGGCCAGCAAAAAAGGCACCCTCAGGGTGCCTTTTTCGTTGCGGCCAACCTTTTGTCGCTGGCGGCTTATTCCTCGTCGTCGCCGTGGTGCAGCGCGGCGTCCACTTCCTTGCGGTGCAGGTGCGGCGCGAACAGCTCGATGAAGGTGTAGGCGTAGCCGCGCAGGTAGGCATCCTTGCGCAGGCCGATCTTGGTCACCGAGGCGTCGAACAGGTGGCTGGCGTCGCGCGCCTGCAGCCCGATGTCGCGTTCGGCCTCGAACGCCATGCTGGCGATGATGCCGATACCGAGGCCAAGCTTGACGTAGGTCTTGATCACGTCGGTGTCGATCGCGGTCAGCACCACGTTCGGCGTCTTGCCGATGCTGGTGAAGGCCTGGTTGATCTTGGAGCGGCCGGCAAAGGCGAAATCGTAGGTGATGATCGGGTGGGCGACGATATCGTCCAGCGTTAGCGGCCGCTGCAGCGCCAGCAGCGGGTGGCCGTCCGGCGCCACGATGCTGCGGTTCCACTCGTAGCAGGGCAGCATCGCCAGTTCCTTGTACAGCGAGATGCCTTCGGTGGCGATGGCAAGGTCGGCCTCGCCGGACACCACCATGTCGCAGATCTGCGTCGGGCTGCCTTGCTTGATCGACAGCCGCACTTTCGGGTAGCGCTGCACGAATTCGGCGATCACCTTGGGCAGCGCGTAGCGGGCTTGGGTGTGGGTGGTAGCGATGGTGAGCGCACCTTCCGCTTCCTTGGAGAATTCGTCGCCGACACGCTTGAGGTTCTGTGCCTCGCGCAGGATGCGCTCCGAGATGCGCAGCACTTCCTTGCCCGGCTCCGACACCGCGACCACGCGCTTGCCGTTGCGGATGAACACCTGGATGCCGAGTTCGTCTTCCAGCAGGCGGATCTGCTTGGAGATGCCCGGCTGCGAGGTGTGCAGCTTTTCGGCCGCCTCGGACACGTTCAGGCCCTGCTTGGCGACTTCGACCAGATAGCGTAACTGCTGGAGTTTCATCGTGCGCTCCTTAAAACCTAAAGTAATTAAATACTAACACAATATTCTTTTCGGCTTTAAAGGCTTTCGCTACCATGGCAGACTTCAGACCGAACGCCCATGGAGGCCCCACGATGAGCCTTGCCGACAAGCTAGCGCATACCGAAGCCCTGCTCGATACCATCGCCCGCGACCACGCGCCTGTTGCGCTGGCCAACAGCTTTGGTGCGGAAGACATGGTGCTGATGCACCTGATCGCCAGCCGCAACCTGCCGATCGGCATTTTCAGCCTCGATACCGGGCGCCTGCCGGTGGAAACCTACACCCTGATGCAGCAGGTCGGCGAACGCTATCCCGGCCATCCGATCCGTGTTTACTATCCGGATGCGACGGCGCTGGAAGCCTACGTCAACAGCAATGGTATCAATGCCTTCTACCAGAGCGTGGAGCTGCGCAAGTCCTGTTGCCATATCCGCAAGATCGAGCCGCTGAAACGCGCGCTGGGCGGCCTGTCGGCGTGGATCACCGGCCTGCGCCGCGAACAGTCGCCGACGCGGCAGGATCTCACCGATCGCGAGTTCGACGCCGACAACGGCCTGATGAAGTTCAACCCGCTGATCGAGTGGACCGAGAAAGAGGTGTGGGAATATATCCGCGCCAACGACGTGCCCTACAACAGCCTGCACGACAAGCATGTGCCGTCCATCGGCTGTGCGCCCTGTACCCGGCCGATTTCCGTCGGCGAGGACATCCGTGCCGGTCGCTGGTGGTGGGAAAACCCGGAATCCAAGGAATGTGGCCTGCACGTGAAGGCCAGTCCGCTGAAACGCCCGAATGCCTGACAAGGTTGGCCGCAGCCAGTGCGGCCAATACCGCTTGAGGAAACAGAAGCATGTACAAGTACGATGAAGTGGATCACCGCCTGGTGCGCGAGCGCGTCGAGCAGTTCCGCGACCAGACCCGCCGCTACCTGGCCGGTGAGCTGTCGGAAGACGAATTTCGCCCGCTGCGGCTGATGAATGGCCTCTATGTGCAACGCCACGCGCCGATGCTGCGCGTCGCCATTCCCTATGGCCACCTGTCCAGCACCCAGCTGCGCAAGCTGTCCCACATCGCCCGTACCTACGATCGCGGCTATGGCCACCTGACCACGCGCCAGAACATCCAGTTCAACTGGCCGGCGCTGGAGCGGGTGCCCGACATCCTCGCCGAGCTGGCCGAGGTCGAGATGCACGCGATCCAGACCTCCGGCAACTGTGTGCGCAACACCACCACCGATGCCTTTGCCGGTGTCGCCGCCGACGAGTATCTGGATGGCCGCGCCTACTGCGAAATCATCCGCCAGTGGAGCACGCTGCACCCGGAATTCGCCTACCTGCCGCGCAAATTCAAGATCGCCGTCTCCGGCAGCGCCGACGACCGTGCCGCCACCCAGGTGCACGACATCGGCCTGCACGTGGTGAAGAACGACGCCGGTGAAGTCGGCTTCAAGGTGATCGTCGGCGGCGGCCTCGGCCGCACCCCGCTGGTTGGCAAGACCATCCGCGAGTTCCTGCCGACCCGCCACCTGCTGACCTACCTCGACGCCGTGCTGCGCGTGTATAACCGCTTCGGCCGTCGCGACAACAAGTACAAGGCGCGCATCAAGATCCTGGTACAGGCGATGACGCCGGAAGCCTTCGCCGCCAAGGTGGAAGACGAGTGGGCGCACCTGAAAGACGGCGCGGCGACGCTGCGTGACGAGGACGTGGCGCACTACGCCAGCTTCTTTACCGATCCGGCCTATGAACCGCTGGCCGCCAACCCGGAAGCGTTCACCGTGCCGCTGGTCAGCGATGCCGCGTTCGCCAAGTGGGTGGCGCGCAATACCCGCAGCCACAAGCAGACCGGCTACCGCTCGGTGGTGCTGTCGCTGAAGAAGACCGGCGTGCCGCCGGGTGACATCACGGCCGAACAGATGGACGCCGCTGCCGACTGGGCCGACCGTTTCGGCTTTGGCGAGCTGCGCGTGGCGCACGAACAGAACCTGATCCTGCCGGACGTGAAGGAAAGCGACCTGTACGAGGTGTGGCAGCTGGCACGCCAGCACGGTTTCGCTACCCCGAACGTTGGCCTGCTGACCGACATCATCTGCTGTCCGGGTGGTGATTTCTGCTCGCTGGCCAATGCCCGTTCCATTCCGGTGGCGGAAGCGATCCAGCTGAAGTTCGACAACCTCGACTACCTGTTCGACCTCGGCGACATTGACTGCAACTTCTCCGGCTGCATGAATGCCTGTGGTCACCATCACATCGGCAACATCGGTATTCTTGGCGTTGATAAAAATGGCGAAGAGTGGTACCAGATCACCCTCGGCGGCAGCCAGGGCAACCACACCGCCATCGGCAAGGTGATCGGGCCGTCGTTTGCTCAGGCCGATGTGCCGCTGGCGTTCGAGAAGATCATGAACCTGTATGTGGAACAACGCCTGGCTGGCGAACGCTTTATCGAGACCGTACGCCGTATCGGGCTGGAGCCATTCAAGGAGCGCGTTTATGCAAAATCTCATTAAGAACGACGCGGTCACGGAAGATGCATGGCGCCTGATCCGCAGCGACGACGAAAGCTATGACGCGGCGGAGGATGTCATCCTGCCGCTGGCCGCCTGGCTGGCGCTTGACCCTGCCGCCCGCAGCGGCCAGAGCGCGGTATGGCTGGCACCGGATGCCGACCTGACCGTGCTGCGGCCGGCGCTGGCGCAGTTGCCGCTGATCGCCATTGATTTCCCTGCCTTTACCGATGGCCGCGGCTATAGCCTTGCCCGATTGCTGCGCGAGCGCTACGGTTATCAGGGAGAGTTGCGTGCCATTGGCGACGTGCAGCGCGATCAGCTGGCGTATCTGGCACGGGTCGGTTTCACCGTGTTCGCGATTCGCGACGACCGTCCGGCCGAGGCGGCACTGGATGGGCTGCGCGATTTCAGCGACCAGTATCAGGCCACCGTACTGCAGCCGGAGCCGTTGTTTAAAAGACGCACTCAGCGCTAAATTGTTGCTTGTTAGCAACTGAAAGTGTGGTGTTTCGATAGAATGGTCCGCTTTTGTGTTGCTTTTTTTGTCGCATTCCATTGAGCTAAAGTTGACATGGTGGTGATCGACTACCTATAGTCACTCCAACTATCTGGCAACGGATGAATTTCGCGTTTGTCTTAAAGCTTGACGTGCTGTGCTTGTCATGAGCAGTTTTGCGAAGCTGGTAGACTTATCCAACAAAGAGGAAATGCTATGAATAAATCGATCAAACTGAGCGCACTGGTTGTTGCCATGATGCTGTCCAGCGGCGCTTTCGCTGCCAAGGCCGGCTACGCGACTGACGGCGCGCTGGACAACGTGGCTCGCAACGCCTACGGCGAATGCTGGAAAGACGGCTACTTCAACAAGGCAACTGACGGCCTGGTTGAGTGCGGCGACAAGGAAGCTCCGAAGCCGGTTGCTGTAGCGCCAGTTGCTCCGGCTCCTGCCGTGGTTTCCCAGATCAAGTCCTTCACCCTGTCGGCTGCCGGCCTGTTCGCCTTCGACAAGACCGTGATCACTTCCGGCAACGCAGCGCTGGACGGCGTGGTTGCGGAACTGAAGGGCGACAAGTACCTGAAGTCGGTTGCCATCGTTGGTCACACTGACTACATGGGCGCCGAAGCCTACAACCAGAAACTGTCCGAGCGTCGTGCCAACGCCGTGAAGGACTACTTGGTTGCTGGCGGCATCCCTGCCGAGAAGATCACTGCTTCCGGCGCTGGCGAATCGCAAGCCAAGCTGACCGAGCAGTGCTCGAAGATCAAGGCTCGTACCCAGCGTATCGCCTGCCTGGAGCCGGATCGTCGCTTCGAAGTGACTGTAGAAACTGCCAAAGAAGTGAAGATGTAAGTCTCGCTTCTTGCCAGAAAGCCCCGGCTCCTGCCGGGGCTTTTGTTTTTTGGCTTTGGGCTGGCGCGGCTCAGGGTGGCTGGTTAAAATCACTGTTTGTTTCTTTTCGAGCACGACTGCCCATGCGAGCGTTTCTGGGCGACCCGCGTCGCCATGATTTGTTGCCCTGTGCGCTGACCATCGGTAATTTCGACGGTGTCCACCTCGGTCATCAGAAGATGCTGGCCCGCTTGCGGCACGAGGCTGCCGCCCGTGGCCTGCCTACCGCGCTGCTGACTTTCGAGCCGCACCCGCGCGAGTTCTTTGCCCGCAGCCAGCCACCGGCACGGTTGTCCGTGCTGCGCGACAAGCTGCAATTCCTGGCGGAAGAAGAACGGGTCGACTATGTGTTTGTCTACCGTTTCAACCACGCCTTTTCGCGCATGCCGGCCGAGTTGTTCATGCGCGAGGTGTTGCTGCAGCAATTGCAGACCCGTTATCTGCTGATCGGCGATGATTTCCAGTTTGGAGCCGACCGCAAGGGCAATTTCGAGCTGCTCAGCGCCTGTCCCGATTTTGTCACCGAAGCGATGCCGTCGGTGCTGGTGGCCGGTGAGCGCGCTTCCAGCACCCTGGTGCGCGATACCCTGGCCGCCGGCGACCTGCAACGCGCGGCCACCTTGCTGGGGCGGCCGTACCAGATCAGTGGCAAGGTGATGCACGGCCAGAAGCTGGGGCGCACCATCGGCTTCCCGACCGCCAACGTGCATCTGCCGCATCTGCGACCGGCGCTGCAGGGGGTGTTCGTGGTGGAAGTCGATACGCCGCAGGGGCGTCTCGGCGGTGTGGCCAGCCTCGGCAAGAACCCGACGGTCACCGACAGCCAGCACTACAAGCTGGAAGTGCATTTGTTCGATTTTCACGGTGATCTGTATGGCCAGCGTGTTTCGGTGCACTTTCTGAAAAAATTGCGCGATGAAGCGCGTTATGATGATTTGAACGAGCTGGTGGCGCAGATTGAACGCGACGCCGCCAGCGCCAAGACCTATTTGACCAGTTTGCAACGAGATCAGGCATGAGCATCGACTATCGCAAGACCGTAAACCTGCTGGATACCCCGTTCCCGATGCGGGGTGATCTGGCCAAACGTGAACCCGCTTGGCTCAAGCGCTGGACCGAACAGCAGCGCTACCAGAAACTGCGTAAAGTCGCTGCCGGCCGTCCCAAGTTCATCCTGCACGACGGCCCGCCCTATGCCAACGGCGATATCCATATCGGCCATGCCGTCAACAAGGTGCTGAAGGACATCATCGTCCGTTCCAAGACGCTGTCCGGCTTCGACGCGCCGTACGTGCCGGGCTGGGATTGCCACGGCCTGCCGATCGAGCTGATGGTAGAAAAACTGCACGGCAAGGACATTCCGGCCGCCAAGTTCCGCGAACTGTGCCGCGAATACGCGCACGAGCAGATCGCGCGCCAGAAGAAGGACTTCATCCGTCTGGGCGTGCTGGGTGACTGGGACAACCCGTACCTGACCATGGATTTCAAAACCGAGGCCGACATCGTGCGCACCCTCGGCAAGATTTACGAGAACGGCTACCTGTTCAAGGGCGAGAAGCCGGTGCACTGGTGCATCGAGTGCGGCTCGGCGCTGGCCGAGGCGGAAGTCGAATACGAAGACAAGACCTCGCCGGCGATCGACGTCGGCTTCAAGGTGCTGGAAGGCGACAAGTTGGCCGCAGCGTTTGGTCTTGCCGCCAACGTTGACGATGCCCGTGCCGTGATCTGGACCACCACGCCGTGGACGCTGCCGGCCAACCAGGCGGTATCGGTCAATGCCAAGCTGGTGTACCAGCTGCTGGACACCGCCAAGGGCAAGCTGATCCTGGCCAAGGACCTGGCCGAAGTGACCCTCAAACGCTACGGCGTGGACGGCACCGTGCTGGCGGAAACCAGCGGCGACAAGCTGGAGCTGATCCGTTTGCAGCACCCGTTCTACGACCGTCAGGTGCCGATCATCTGCGGCGAGCACGTCACCACCGACGCCGGTACCGGCCTCGTGCACACCGCACCGGCGCACGGTCTGGAAGACTTCCAGGTCGGCCAGCAGTACGGCATTCCGGTGGACAACCCGGTGGCCGACAACGGCCGCTACAAGTCCACCACCGAGCTGTACGCCGGCCTGTCGGTGTGGGAAGCCAATCCGAAAGTGATCGAGACACTGGTCGAGCAGGGCGCGCTGATCCACCAGGAAAAACTGCTGCACAGCTACCCGCACTGCTGGCGTCACAAGACGCCGATCATCTTCCGCGCCACCGCGCAGTGGTTCATCGGCATGGACAAGTCCGGCAAGGACAGCGAAGTGCTGCGCGAGCGCGCCAAGCACGCGGTGGACAGCACCGAATTCTTCCCGGCCTGGGGTCGTGCCCGTCTGGAAGCGATGATCAGCAACCGCCCGGACTGGTGCGTGTCGCGCCAGCGTAACTGGGGCGTGCCGATGACCTTCTTCGTGCACAAGGAAAGCGGCGAGCTGCATCCGGATTCCGCCGCGCTGCTGGAACAGGTGGCGCTGCGCATCGAGCAGCAGGGTATCGAAGGCTGGTTCAGCCTCGACGCTGCCGAACTGCTGGGCGACGATGCGGCCAACTACCGCAAGCTGAGCGACACCCTCGACGTGTGGTTCGACTCCGGCTCCACCCACTTCGCGGTGCTGAAACAGCGTCCGGAGCTGGCGTGGCCGGCCGACCTGTACCTGGAAGGCTCCGACCAGCATCGCGGCTGGTTCCAGTCGTCCTTGCTCACCGGCTGCGCCACCATCGGTCGCGCGCCGTACCAGCAATTGCTGACCCACGGCTTCGTGGTGGACGGCAAGGGCCTGAAGATGTCCAAGTCCAAGGGCAACGTGGTGGCACCGCAGAAGGTCAACGACAGCCTGGGCGCCGACATCCTGCGCCTGTGGGTGGCCTCCACCGACTACTCCGGCGAGCTGGCGATCTCCGACGAGATCCTCAAGCGCGTCACCGAGAGCTACCGCCGTCTGCGCAATACCTTCCGTTTCCTGCTGGCCAACCTGTCGGACTTCGATCCGATGGAGCACGCGGTGCCGTTCGGTAGCCTGCTGGAGATCGATCGCTACGCGCTGCTGATGGCCAAGGAAATGCAGGAAAAGGTGACCGGCGAGCTGTATCCGCGCTACGCTTTCCACCACGCGGTGCAGGAAATCGTCAACTACTGCTCCGAGGATCTGGGCGCCTTCTACCTCGACATCCTCAAGGACCGCCTGTACACCACCCAGGCGGGCAGCCACGCGCGCCGCAGTGCGCAGACCGCGCTGTACCACATCACCCGCAGCCTGCTGCTGCTGGTGTCGCCTATCCTGTGCTTCACCGCCGACGAGGCGTGGGAAGTGCTGGTCGGCAGCGACGAGGAATCGCCGCTGTTCCACGTGTGGCACGAGTTCCCGCTCACCGGCGAACAGCAGGAAGCGGACCTGGTCGGCAAGTGGCAGGCCATTCGCGCCTTCCGCGCACAGCTGAACAAGGATATCGAGGCACTGCGCAGTGCCGAGCAGCTCGGTTCCGCACTGCAGGCCGAGGTCGATGTCGTGGCCGACGAAGTGCTGTTCCCGCTCTTGGCCAGCCTCGGCGACGATCTCAAGTTCGTGCTGATGGTATCGCGCATCAGCGTCAGCGAAGGCACCGCGCTGAGCATCACGGTCACGCCGTCGGCACATGCCAAGTGTGATCGTTGCTGGCACTACCGCAGCGACGTCGGCAGCCATGCCGGTCATGGCAATGTCTGCGGCCGCTGCGTCGACAACATTGATGGTAAAGGTGAGGCCCGTGTCCACGCCTGATGTCGAACTGCAAACGGCAGGGCCGGCCACGGCCCTGCGTGACAGCCTGAAATGGTTCCTGCTGGCGCTGCTGATCATCGTGATCGACCAGCTCAGCAAGATCCATTTCAATACCACCTACCAGTTCGGCGAGTACCGCGCGGTGATCCCGGGTTATTTCGGCTTCACCCTGCTGTACAACCCGGGGGCGGCGTTCAGCTTCCTCGCCGATGCCGGCGGCTGGCAGAAGTTCTTCTTCACCGCGCTGGCCTTCGCCGTCTCCGGCTGGCTGGGCTGGCAGATGGTGAAAGGGCGCTTCAGCACGGTGATGAGCCTGGCGGCGTCGTTCATCATCGGTGGTGCGCTGGGCAATGTGATCGACCGCCTGCTGCACGGCCACGTCATCGATTTCATCCAGGTGCACTACTACAACAGCTGGTACTACCCGGCCTTCAACCTCGCTGACAGCTTCATCTGTGTCGGTGCCGTGCTGATGGTGATCGACAGCTTCCGCCACCCGCAACCATGACGACAACGTTGGCCGCAGCCTTGCGGCCAACCTTTTAGCTACTGAAGGATATCCCGATGACGAAGACCATCATGCTGGCCAACCCGCGCGGTTTCTGCGCCGGCGTCGACCGTGCCATCGCCATCGTCGAGCGCGCGCTGGAAATCTACGGCGCCCCGATCTATGTCCGCCACGAGGTGGTGCATAACCGCTTCGTGGTCGACAACCTGCGCGACAAGGGCGCCATTTTCATCGAGGAGTTGCAGGACGTGCCGCCCGGCGCCACCCTGATCTACTCCGCGCACGGAGTGCCGCAATCGGTACGCCAGGAAGCGGAAGCGCGTGGCCTGACGGTGTACGACGCCACCTGTCCGCTGGTGACCAAGGTGCATGTCGAGGTCAAGCGGATGCACCAGGCCGGCATGAGCATCATCATGATCGGCCACAAGGGCCACCCCGAGGTGGAAGGCACCATGGGCCAGGTCGAGCACGGCATGTACCTGGTGGAGACCGTCGACGATGTCGCCACGCTGCAGCTGCCGGACGAGTCGCGGCTGTCCTATGTCAGCCAGACCACGCTGTCGGTGGACGAGACCCGCGACATCATCAATGCGCTGAAGGCGCGCTTTCCGCAGATCATCAGTCCGAAGAAGGACGACATCTGCTACGCCACGCAGAATCGCCAGGATGCGGTGAAGGTCTTGTCCGACGAGTGCGACATCGTGATCGTGGTCGGCTCGCCGAACAGCTCCAACTCCAATCGCCTGCGCGAAGTGGCGGCCTTGCGCGGCGTGACCGCCTACATGGTCGACAACGCCACCCTGCTGCAGCCGGCATGGTTCGACGGCAAGCAGCGTGTCGGCGTCACCGCCGGCGCCAGCGCGCCGGAGGTGCTGGTGCAGGCGGTGATCGAGCAGATCCGCCTGTTTGGCGCCACCAGCGTCAGCGAGCTGAACGGGGTGGAAGAGAGCATCGTGTTCGCGCTGCCGCCCGGCCTGCGCGAGAAAAAGGACGGCGCCGGCGCCTGACACGCGCGTTCGCCCATCCTCAACCCGGCTACCGACAGGTGCCGGGTTTTTTCATGGCCGCGGCTGGCGGCGCCGGCCGGCTCTTGAAGAATCTGCGCCTGCCGCCATCTTGTCCTCTGTTATCAACTCTTCATTCAGACATAGCCATGAGCGCACAGAAAGAAACCCTGGGTTTTCAGACCGAAGTCAAACAGCTGCTGAAACTGATGATCCATTCCTTGTACTCCAACAAGGAAATCTTCCTGCGTGAGCTGGTGTCCAACGCCAGCGATGCGGCCGACAAGCTGCGTTTCGAGGGGCTGAACAATGCCGCCCTGTTCGAGAATGATCCCGAGCTGAAAATCCGTATCAGCGTCGACAAGGATGCCAAGACCATCACCATCGCCGACAACGGCATCGGCATGAGCCGCGACGAGGTGATCGCCAACATCGGTACCATCGCCAAGTCCGGCACCAAGGCCTTCTTCGAGCAGCTGTCCGGCGACGCCAAGAAGGATGCCAACCTGATCGGCCAGTTCGGTGTCGGCTTCTACTCCGCCTTCATCGTCGCCGACAAGGTGACACTGACCACCCGTCGCGCCGGCAGCACCGCCAGCGAAGGCGTGCGCTGGGAGTCGGCCGGCGAGGGCGACTTCACCCTCGAGCCGGTGGACAAGGTTGGCCGCGGCACCGAGATCGTGCTGCACCTGAAGGACGGCAACGACGACTTCCTCAACGAGTGGTCGCTGAAGCGCATCGTGCGCACCTATTCCGACCACATCTCGATCCCGATCGAGATGAAGAAGGGCAACAGCTACGGCGAGAACGGCGAAGTGATCGTCAGCGATGATTTCGAAGTGGTCAACGAAGCCTCCGCGCTGTGGACGCGCAGCAAGAACGACATTACCGAAGAGCAGTACCAGGAATTCTACAAGCACGTGGCGCATGACTTTACCGAGCCGCTGGCCTGGAGCCATGCCCGCGTCGAAGGCCGCCAGGAGTACACCGAGTTGCTGTACATCCCGTCGCGCGCCCCGTTCGACATGTGGGATCGCGAGCGCAAGCAGGGCGTGAAACTGTACGTGCGCCGCGTGTTCATCATGGAAGACAGCAACAAGCTGATGCCGCAGTACCTGCGCTTCGTGCGCGGCGTGATCGACAGCAACGACCTGCCGCTGAACGTGTCGCGCGAGATCCTGCAGGAATCCAAGGACATCGACGCCATCCGTGCCGGCTGCGTGAAGAAGGTGCTGGGCCTGCTGGACGACCTCGCTGCCAACGAGCAGGACAAGTACGCCGCGTTCTGGAAGGAATTCGGCCAGGTGCTGAAAGAGGGTGTTGGCGAGGACTTCGCCAACAAGGAGCGCATCGCCAAGCTGCTGCGCTTCGTGTCCACCGCATCGGAAGGCGATGTGCCTGACGTGTCGCTGGCCGACTACGTTGGCCGCATGAAGGAAGGCCAGGACAAGATCTACTTCATCACCGCCGACAGCCTGTCCGCGGCGCGCAACAGCCCGCACCTGGAAGTGTTCAAGAAGAAGGGCGTGGAAGTGCTGCTGCTCACCGACCGTGTCGACGAGTGGGTGACCGGTTCGCTGACCGAGTTCGACGGCAAGCAGCTGCAGTCTGTCGCCAAGGGCGCACTGGATCTGGGCGCGCTGGAAGACGACGCCGACAAGGAAGCGCAGAAGCAGGTGGAAGAAGCCGCCAAGCCGGTAGTAGAGCTGGTGCAGAAGGCGCTGGGCGAGCGCGTGAAAGACGTGCGTGCCACTGCGCGGCTGACCGACAGCCCGGCCTGCCTGGTGGTGGGCGAGCACGAGATGAGCGCGCATCTGGAACGCATGCTGAAAGCCGCCGGCCAGCCGGTGCCGGAAGGCAGCAAGCCGACACTGGAGATCAATCCGGAACACGTGCTGGTCAAGCGTCTGGCGGCGGAAAGCGACGACAGCCGTCGCGAAGACCTGGCGCACGTGTTGTACGATCAGGCATTGCTGGCGGAAGGCGGCAAACTGGAAGACCCGGCCACCTTCGTGAAGCGGATCAACAAGCTGATGCTGGAGTTGTCGATCTGATCCGGAGCATTGCGGCCAACGTTGGCCGCAGTGGCTAACCCGTTACAAACCGTCCTGCCCAGTGGCAGGGCGGTTTTTTATTGGGGGGCCATCCGGTAGTGGGTGCTGCGTTGGCAGCGTGTGGCAGTCGGCGCGCTTAGCGGGCCGCGGCGATGTAGGCATCGCCCTGATAGTGTGCACTGGACAATCCCAGTGCCGAGTTGAAAGTCACCATGAAGCGGCGGCCAACCTGGCGGATGGCAATGACTTCGTAGGCAACAGTGTGGTCAAGACGTTGTTCGGTGATGCGATCACCTGGTTGCAATTCCTGGATTTTCATTAAATTCCTTGTTCAATTCTCAATATCAGCGGCGGTAGTGCTGTGGAGCGCCTTCCGGACGCGCTGTCGGGTGGCGGAAGTTGATCCGTCCCTTGCTCAAATCATACGGTGACATTTCTACGGTGACGCGGTCGCCCATCAGCACGCGGATGCGGTGCATGCGCATTTTGCCGGAGCCGTAGGCGAGGATTTCCACGCCGTTGTCCAGCAGTACACGAAAGCGCGATTCAGGCAGCATTTCGGTAACGACACCTTGCAGTTCGATCATATCTTCTTTAGACATTGTATTCTTTCGGGTAGCTGGTTCCGTGCCCGGTCATCAGACCATGCACCAAGGCCCGTTCATAAGCAGCATGAACGGGAAAGAAATGTGAAACCGTGTTGGGGAGTGTCGCCTGCGAGGTAGGGCAGGGCAGGCAAAAACAGACGGCAGCAGTACGAAAACTGTGCCAGCAAGACGGAAACAGACAGTACTATACCGCTAAATCCATGATTTGTCAGTTTTTTCGTGCCACAGGACGACAAGCCCCAGTCAGCGATCGCAGGCCAGCTAAAAAGCAGGCGGATGCCGCGCTGGCATCCGGCCGCTTTTGACGGACTGGCTTTAGCTGGATAGCTGCTTCATTGCACTGCGAAAGCGCGCATGCGCGCGTGAAACGGTTGAGAGACTGATATCGAGTTGGCGCGAGGCGGCATAACCGGTCATGCCGTCGATCTCCATCAGGCAGACTGCTTCACGGGACTTTTTCTTCAGGCCGATCATGTCCGCGATGCGTTTCATTTGTTCCAACCGCATGATGATTCTCCTTGCTGGATAACAGGCGACAGCGCATGCCTGATATAAGCTTAGACCGTATTGCCCGAATTACCATGCTGCATGGCACAAGCCGCTTACGCTGGCGGTAGCGTGTCGCTGAAGCTGGCGCGCTGCTGCAGGCGCAGCGCCAGGCCGGCCAGGTTAGGATGCAGCGTGCGCCAGTCGAGATCGGCAAAGCGGAAGTCGAGGTAGCCCAGGCAGCAACCGACGCTGATGTCGGCAATGCCGTAGCTGTCGGCACAGCACCAGTTGCGCTCGCCGAGGTCGTGCGCCAGGGCGGCCAGGCCGCGGATGACCTTGTCGTGCTGGCGGTTGATCCAGTCGGCGCTTTGCAGTGCCGGCGGGCGGCGCTGTTCGATCACGATATTGGCGGCGGCATCGCAGATGCCATCGGCCAGCGCCTCCCAGCAGCGGGCTTCGATCAGCTGGCGGCGTTCCTGCGGGAACAGCCGTGCCACCGGGGAAATGCTGTCCAGATACTCGACGATGACGCGGGAATCAAACAGCGCGCTGCCGTCGTCCAGCAGCAATACCGGCACCTTGCCCAGCGGGTTGAACTCGGCGACCCGGCTGCCGGCCTCCCATGGCAGGTCCAGTTCCAGCGGGCAGTCGATCTTTTTCTCGGCCAGCACCACGCGCACCTTGCGGGCAAACGGGCTGGTCAGTGAGGCAATCAGTTTCATGATGGTGTGTGTGCTTGGCGGCTTGTTTCGCGGGAGTGCGATATTGTAAGCGCAGTATCAGCAACGGCGGGATGAGCGTCAATCGCGCCGTTGCCGGGCCGGGCCTTATTGCAGCTCGATACGGCCGCTGACATTGAGCTGGATGGTGCTTTTACCCGGTTGCCATTCCGGTGTGGTCACCTCGGCCACCGCATCGGCCGTCATCGCCTTGGCGCGCATCATCAGCGGCGGCATGTTCGGCTGGCTTTCGCCGATGGTCAGCTCGCGCACCTGCTGTTGCGGCTTGCCCAGCGCCTTGCCGGCGGCGGTGGCCTGGTGCTGCAGCAGGGCAATCGCTTCCGGGATCAGCGTCTGCTCGGTGGCCTTGCGCGTGCTGTCGGCGACGCTGAACTGCACCCCTTCCAGCAGCATGTATTTCTGCAGCTGGGCGATCAGCTCGGCGGCGGCGGTAAAGTCGCGGCTGTGCAGGCGGATGTCGGCGCGGCCCTGCCAGCCATTGATCTTGCCGTTCTTGTCGTAGCTGGGCCAGCTATTGTAGTTGCCGCTGCTGATGGTCACCTTCGGGTAGCCGGCGGCATCGGCCTTGGCGCGGTTGAGGGCGCGGTTCAACTTGTCGGCCAGCTGTGCCGCCTGTGGCTGCCGTTCCTGGATGTAGAGCGTCGCGTTCAGCTGGTCATTGGGCAACTCGCGCTGGGCGCTGGCGCTGAGGTTGAGGACGGTGGCGGGCTCGGCCGCCTGGGCCGGTGCCAGCTGGCTCAGCAGCAGGGTGACGCCGAGCAGCAAGGGACGGGAAGAACGCAGGAACAGGGACATGATGGGACCTTTCGCGGTGAAAACAGCGCTGTGACTGTGGCGATGCGTGATGGTTGCAATCGTACCGGCTAATTATGGCCGTTGAATGTAACGCTGTCGTGCGGCGGGCGAGCGGACATGAAAAAGCACGACCCGCGGGTCGTGCTGTGTGTAGGGCGCTTGCCGGTTTCAGCCCAGCAGTAGCGCGTCGTCGTCGATCTGTTCGCCGCGGGTTTTCTCGAACATCGCCAGCAGGTCGCTGACCTGCATCTGCTTGCGCTCGTCGCCGCTGACATCCAGCACCACGCGGCCCTGATGCAGCATCACGGTGCGGTGGCCATGATCCAGCGCCTGGCGCATGGAGTGGGTGACCATCATCGCGGTAAGCTTGTTTTCCTGCACGATGCGGTCGGTCAGCTCCAGCACGAAGGCGGCGGTTTTCGGGTCCAGCGCGGCGGTGTGTTCGTCCAGCAGCAGGATGCGCGACGGCTGCAGTGAGGCCATCAGTAGGCTGACCGCCTGGCGCTGGCCGCCGGAGAGCAGGTCGATGCGGTCGGCGAGGCGGTTTTCCAGCCCCAGCTTCAGCATCGCCAGCTTGTCGCGGAACAGCTCGCGCTGCTCCGCGCGGATGGCGCGGCCAAAGCCGCGGCTGCGGCCACGGTGCCACGCCAGCGCCATGTTTTCCTCGATGCTGAGCCCTTCGCAGGTACCGGCCATCGGGTCCTGGAACACGCGCGCCACCATGCCGGCGCGTTGCCAGGCCGGCACGCGGGTGACGTCCTGCTCGTCGATGTGCAGGCTGCCGCGGTCGACGAACAGGTCGCCGGAGATGGCATTCAGCAGCGTGGATTTGCCGGCGCCGTTGCTGCCGATCACGGTCACGAACTGGCCGGATTCGATGGTCAGCGACAGGCCGCGCAGCACCGGATTCTCGATCGGGGTGCCGGGGTTGAAGGTCTTGAACAGATTGTCGGCGCGCAGCATCAGTGCTTTCCTCCGGCCTTGCGGGAAAATTTCGCTTTCAGTTTCGGCAATACCAGCGCAAAGCCGACCAGCAGCGCGGTGATCAGGTTCAGGTCCTGTGCCTGCAGACCGATGAAGTCGGCGTTCAGCGCCACCGCGATCAGCAGGCGATACAGCAGCGCGCCGATGATGGTGGCCAGCGTGATCACCCACAGCTTGCGCGACGGCAGCAGGGTTTCGCCGATGATCACCGCGGCGAGGCCGACCACGATGGTGCCGACGCCCATCGACACGTCGGCGCCGCCCTGGGTCTGCACGTACAGCGCACCGGCCAGCGCGATCAGCGCATTGGACAGCGCCATGCCGGACAGCACCATGCGCTCGGTGGCCACGCCCTGGGCGCGTGCCATGCGCGGGTTGGCGCCGGTGGCGCGCATCGCGAGGCCGGTCTGCGAGGCAAAGAACAGGTCCAGCGCGATCTTGGTGACGACGATGATCACCGCCAGCACCGCCGGCTGCACCAGCCAGCTGTTTTCCAGCGCCTCGCCGATGAACGGGGCGAACACCGTCGGCGAGCCGATCAGCGGCATATTGGGCGCGCCCATGATGCGCAGGTTGATCGAGTACAGCGCGATCATCACCAGGATGCTGGCCAGCAGCTGCAGGATGTTGAGGCGCACGTGCAGCCAGGCGGTGACCAGGCCGGATGCGGCACCGGCCAGCGCGCCGAAGCCGCAAGCCAGCCACGGGTCGTGGCCGCCGGCGATCAGGGTGGCGGCGACGGCGCCGCCCAGCGGGAAGCTGCCGTCGGCGGTGAGGTCGGGGAAATCAAGGATGCGGAAGGAAATCAGCACGCCCAGCGCCACCAGCGCAAAGATCAGACCGATTTCCAGGGCACCCATCAACGCGATAGGGGTCATGGCTTACCTGCAATAACAAGCGCTCCTGTGCGCCAATCGGTAATCGGGCATCGCGGAGCGCGGGGTGAACAAGGTTGGCCGCAACGGTGGCTGCGGCCAACGTTGGCATTACTTAATGATTTCCTTGGCTTCCTTCAGCAGGGCCGGCGACAGGGTGACGCCCTGTTTCTGCGCCGCGCCCTGGTTCAGCGTCAGCGACAGCTTCTCGCCGACTTGCGGCGCAATGGCGGCGGCTTTCTCGCCTTTCAGGATGCGCACCACCAGCTTGCCGGTCTGGCGGCCGATGTCGTAGTAGTTCTGGCCCAGTGCCGCGGTGGCGCCACGCTTCACCGAATCGGTATCGGCGGCCACCAGCGGGATCTTGGCCTGCTGTGCCACGCCGACCAGCGACTCGTAGGTCGACACCACGTTGTTGTCGGTGCTGGTGTAGATCACGTCGACCTTGCCGATCAGGCTCTTGGCGGCCGGGGCCACGTCCACGGTGCGTGCCGCCGGGGCTTCCACCAGCGTCATGCCGCGCTTGGCCAGCTCGGCCTTCAGCTCCTTGGCCACGATCACCGAGTTGACTTCACCCGGGCTGTACACCATGCCGACGCGCTTGGCGCCCGGCTTCACCTTGGCGATCAGGTCAACCTGCGACGACAGCTTCAGCATGTCGGAAACGCCGGTGACGTTGCCGTTGCCGGCTTTCCAGCTTTTCACCAGCTTGGCGGCGACCGGATCGGTGACCGCGGTGAACACCACCGGAATGCTGCGGGTGCCGGCGACGGCGGCCTGCGCGCTCGGCGTGGCGATGGCCACGATCACGTCCGGCGCGTCACCGATGAACTTGCGGGCGATCTGCGCGGCGGTGGCCGGGTTGCCCTGCGCGCTCTGGTACTGGTACTTGATCTGCTTGCCGGCCTCGAAGCCGGCAGCCTTCAGTTCGTCTTCCACGCCCTTGCGCGCGGCATCCAGCGCCGGGTGATCCACAATGGCGGTGACGGCGACCGATTTCATGTCGGCGGCAGTGGCGAACGGGCTGAGGCTGGCGGCCAGCAGCGCGGCCAGGACGGTGCGGCGAGGGAAGTTCATCATGGCGATACCTTTGTTCCGGATGGTATTGTTGACTTGGTAATGCAGCTTTCGCGCAATGATATTGCAAAACCCCGCTTATTTCAGTTTGTGCAAAGCAATAATATTTCAAATATTGTATCCATGAGAAGCAATCTGCCATCACTTGGTGCATTGCGAAATGAAAAGGCCCCATAACGGGGCCTGGGCGCTGTTTGCTATCAAAATGGGCAGGGCGGTGGCTCAGTCCAGATATTCGTTGCCGGGCAGGGTCAGGAAGTCGATGAACTCGTCGCTGCTGATCAGCAGGTCGAACAGCTGTGCCGCGTCCTCGAACTGGCGGCGCCAGCGGCTGCCGTACTCGGCGCGCAGCTTGTTGATCTCGTCGGCGGCCAGGTCGCGGAACAGGCCTAGCGTCACCTTGCGGCCATCGTCCAGCACCCCTTTCGGGCTGCGTATCCACTGCCAGATCTGCGAACGGGCGATCTCGGCGGTGGCGGCCTCTTCCAGCAGGTTGTGGATCGGCACGCAGCCGTTGCCGCTGAACCAGGCGCCGAGATACTGGATGCCGACGTTGATGTTGTTGCGCAGGCCGTGCTCGGTGATCGGCGTTTCCGGCTGGAAGTTGAGCAGGTCGGCGGCGGTGATTAGCACGTCGTCGCGCTGGCGTTGCCACTGGTGGACGGCACTGCCCAGCACGCTGCGGAAGGCCTCGTGCGCCAGCGGTACCAGCGCGGGGTGGGCGACCCAGCCGCCGTCGTAGCCGTCGCGCGCGTCGCGTTCCTTTTCGGCGCGGATTTCGGCCAGCGCCAGCTCGTTGCTGCTGGGGTCGTGCTTGATCGGGATCAGCGCCGACATGCCGCCAATGGCCGGCGCGCCGCGCTGGTGGCAGGTCTTGATCAGCTGCAGGGTGTAGGAGCGCATGAAGGGCACGCGCATGGTGATGCGCTCGCGGTCGGCGAGACAGAACTCGCGATTGTGGCGGAAGTGCTTGATGCAGCTGAAAATGTAGTCCCAGCGTCCGGCATTGAGACCGGCGCTGTGCTCTCGCAGTTCGTACAGGATTTCGTCCATCTCGAAGGCGGCGAGGATGTTCTCGATCATCGCGGTAGCCTTGATGCTGCCGCGCGGCAGCTGCAGCAGCTGCTGTGCCGCGACAAAGATGTCGTTCCACAGCCGCGCCTCGAGGTGCGATTCCAGCTTCGGCAGGTAGTAGTACGGCGCGCGGCCAACCTTGTGCAGGTCGGCGGCATTATGAAAATACGACAGCGCAAAATCGAACAGGCCGCCGTTGACCATCTGGCCGTCGACCAGCAGGTGTTTTTCCGGCAGGTGCCAGCCGCGCGGGCGCACCATCAGCGTGGCGATGTCGTCATTGAGGCGGTAGTGGCGGCCGTCGTGGCCGTGGTAAGCCAGCGTCCTGCGCCAGGCGTCGCGCAGGTTGATCTGCCCCTGCAGCTGGTTGTCCCAGCTCGGGCATTGCGCATCCTCGAAATCGACCATGAACACGCTGGCGCCGGAGTTCAGCGCATTGATCATCACCTTGCGCTCGGCGGGGCCGGTAATTTCGACGCGGCGGTCGTGCAGATCGGCCGGCAGCGGCGCGATCTGCCACTCGCCCTGGCGGATGGCGGCGGTTTCCGGCAGGAAGTCGGGCAGCGCGCCGGCATCGAGGCTGGCCTGGCGCTGCTGGCGGCGCTGCATCAGCTCGCGGCGTTGCGGCTCGAAGCGGCGGTGCAATGTGGCGACAAAGGCCAGCGCCTCGGGGGTAAGGATGCTGGCAAACGCGCTGGTGACCGGGGCGTTGATGTCCACGCCTTGCGGCAGTGCCTGCGTCATGGCTGTTCTCTCCTGTGCTTGTCGGGTGGTGACGGCAAGTTTCTGTTTTTATTTGCGATCTTGCTTAGCAACTGCTTGCTTTGCGGTGCAGTTTAGCATGTGGCAGTGTGGGAAAATCCGGTAATATCGCGAAACATATTTTACTTTTTGTGAGGTAATGCCCGGTGCTGAAGCAGATGGAAACCTTTGTCGCGGTGGTCAATCTGGGCAGCCTGTCGGCGGCGGCGCGACAGGAGGGGGTGGTGGCGGCGATGATCGGGCGGCGGCTGGATGCGCTGGAGGAGCGGCTGGGCGTCAAGCTGCTGGTGCGCACCACACGCAGCGTGACGCTGACGCAGGAGGGCACTGCCTTTTTCGAAGATTGCCAGCGCATCCTGGCCGAGCTGGCCGAGGCCGAGGCGGCGGTGGCCTCCGGCAGTGGCCGTGCCCGTGGCCACCTGCGGCTGTCGGCGCCGGCCGGTTTTGGCCGCCGCCACGTCGCGCCGCACATCGCCTCTTTCCAGCAGTCGCATCCCGATCTGCGCGTCACGCTGGACCTGTCCGACCGGCTGGTGGACCTGGCGCGCGACCGCATCGACTGCGCCATCCGCATTTCCGATCTCGCCGATTCCTCGCTGGTGGCGGTGCGGCTGGCGGAAAACCGCCGCGTGGTGGTGGCGGCGCCGGCCTATCTGGCGCGGCACGGCATCCCGCGCACGCTGGAGGATCTGGCCGGCCACAACTGCCTGTCGCTGGGTGAGAGCCAGAGTCGCGGCTGGACCTTCAAGGTCGACGGCGAGCTGCTCAACCTGCGCGTGCGCGGCGTGCTAGAGTGCAATGACGGCGCGGTGCTGCACGACTGGGCGCTGGCCGGGCTGGGGCTGGCGTGGCGTTCGCTGTGGGAGGTGAAGGACGACCTGTCCGATGGCCGGCTGGTGACGGTGCTGGAGCGCTTTTCGTCGCCGGATTATCCGGTGTACGCGGTGGTGCCGCAGCGGCGCTTCCTGCCCGGACGGGTACGGCTGTTCATCGACCACCTGAAGGCCTGCTACAGCAGCCCCGGCTACTGGGACTAGCGGCGCCGGCTTGCGGCCAACCTTGGGGTGGCTGGTCCGCGATTGCGGGGCGTATTCGATGGTGGCGCCTGGGGCGCGACGGGGAATGGATAGGCGGGCGACACGCGTTGGCGTGGCCGCCCGCCAGGCAGGGTTAGGGGGTTTCCGCCGACAGGGTGCGGTTCTTGCCGGCCAGCTTGGCGCGGTACATGGCGCTGTCGGCACGTTCGATCACGTCGGTATCGCACTCGCCGAGGTGCCACAGCGCGACACCGGCGCTGAAGGTCACCACCAGCCGGTCCTGGTTGGCGAGGTAGAAGTTCTTGGTCAGCTCGCGCTGCAGGCGCTGCACCAGCTCGACCGCCTCGTTGATGCCGGTATCCGGCAGCAGCACCACGAACTCCTCGCCGCCGAAGCGGGCGACGATGTCGGAGCTGCGCATCGAGCGGTGCATCAGTTCCACCAGATACTTCAGCACGTCGTCACCGGTCAGGTGGCCGTAACGGTCGTTCAGCTGCTTGAAGTTGTCGACGTCGATCAGCGCCACCGACAGCGGCTGGCCGCTGCGCTTGGCGCGGCTGATCTCGCGCTCGAAATGCTCTTCCAGGCCGCGGCGGTTGTAGGCGCCGGTGAGCTGGTCTTCCTTGATCTTGGCGCTGGCCGCTTCCAGCGCGTGTTCCAGCTCGCTGATGCGCTGCTGCGCGCTGTGCACCTCGTTGCGGGCCGCCAGCAGTTCGCCGTGCGATTCGCTGAGATTGGTCTGCATGTTGGCGGTATCGCTCAGCAGCAGTTGCAGGATGTCGTTCAGCTGGTTGACGTCCTGGGTGCCGCGGATGCTCTCGCTGTGGCTGTGCAGGCGTTGCTGGAAGTCGCCGGTGCTGCTGCTCATCAGTGACAGCTTGTCGAGGAAGGTGTCCAGCAGCGCGCGCAGCGAGCTGGTGGCCTCGTCCAGCGAGTGTTTCAGCGTGCCCTGCTTGTGGATCACTTCCTTGAGGCTGGCTTCCAGCTGGTAGATGTGCTGGATCGAGATGTTCGGCTGCGCCAGGATCTGTTGCAGGCCGCTGATCTGGCCGACCAGATAGCTGTCGGACTGGTTCAGCTCGGCGACATTCTGCAGCATCAGCTGCATCAGGTTGGACAGGCCGGTGACCAGCCGTTCGTCGTCCTGCGACTGCAGCTCGAGGCGGATCAGGAAGCTGCGCAGCTGCGGGAAGAAATTGTCGACATCGTGGCTGTTGTGGATGCTGCCCAGCGCGTTGCGAGTGTCGCTGAAGTGCTGCGACAGTTCCGGATAGTGCACCAGTCGCGGCTCGATGCCGAACTTGAGGGTGTAGTCGAAGACATCCTTCCACACCTGGCAGCGGTCGCCGTCGTCCGCCTCGTCGGCAGCGGCTGTCGGGCCTGGTACCGGCGCGCTGCTGGCGAGCGCAGTGTCGGCGTCCGCTTGCGCGGCCTGGCCGGCTGCCGGCTGCAGCCAGCTTTTCACCAGGTTGTGCAGCTTTTCGTTGAGTTCGTCCGGGGTGTTGCCGAAGGACAGTAGCACCCGTTCCAGTGCCGACTGCTTGTAGTTCTGGCTCAGGGCCGGATTGCGGATTTCCCAGGCCTTCATCAGGTCCTGGATCAGGCTGCCCCAGTTTTGCGCCAGCTGGCGGTTGCGGCCGTTGAGTTCGGCCAGTTCCAGCGTCAGCTGTGGCACCAGCTCCCATTTTTCATCGTCGATGGCACGGCGCAGCTTGGCGATGGCAATCTTGCTGCTGGCCTCTTCCGCCGGCAGGCTCTCGTAGGCGCGCAGCAGCAGGTCGGCCAGCTTGTTGCTGCGGGCCTCGGCGGGCACACCCATGATTTCGCTGTAAACGCGTTCGAAATTGTCCGGTGTCGGGAGGAGTTTGCGCAGCGTCAGCTGTTTCAGCGTCTCGCGCGCGGTGTCGATTGGATTGTGCGTCGTCATGGACCAGACCCTGGAGCTTTTATGAGCAGCCATTATGTTTTTTTGAGCCTGCAGTGAAGGTCAGAACCGGTGCGGTTATGGAGTCTCCGAGGCGGTGCTATTGTCCAGCAGCTGGAAAAACACCTCGTTGTTCCGGATCATACCAAGTTCATTACGCGCACGCTCTTCGATTGCGGCAGAACCTTGCTTCAGGTCACGCACTTCGGCGTCGAGTGCGGCGTTGCGGCCAACCAGGACTGCGTTGGCCGCACGTTGTTCCTCGACCTGGGAGTCGAGTTGCCAGACCCTGAGCCAGCTGCCCTTGCCTAGCCAGAGTGGCCATTGCAGGGCAGCGATCAGGACAATCAGCGTCAGGGTCAGCCAGCGCATTGCTTATTTCAGGTGGTAGAAGGCAGCACGGCCCGGGTACCAGGCGGCATCACCCAGCTCTTCTTCGATACGCAGCAGCTGGTTGTACTTGGCCATGCGGTCGGAGCGCGACAGCGAGCCGGTCTTGATCTGCATACAGTTGGTAGCCACGGCCAGGTCGGCGATGGTGCTGTCTTCGGTTTCGCCGGAGCGGTGGCTCATCACGCTGGTGTAGCGCGAGCGCTTGGCCAGGTCGACGGCTTTCAGCGTTTCCGACAGGGTACCGATCTGGTTCACCTTCACCAGCAGCGAGTTGGCGAGGCCGCCTTCGATGCCTTTGGCCAGGATCGCCGGGTTGGTGACGAACAGGTCGTCGCCGACCAGCTGCACGCGGTCGCCCAGACGCTCGGTCAGGATCTTCCAGCCGTTCCAGTCGTGCTCGCTCATGCCGTCCTCGATCGAGATGATCGGGTACTTGTTGGCCAGCGTCTCCAGGTAGTCGGTGAACTGCTCGGAGGACAGCGACAGGCCTTCGGCGGTCAGGTGGTACTTGCCGTCCTTGTAGAACTCGCTGGAGGCGCAGTCCAGTGCCAGCATCACGTCCTGGCCGGCAACATAACCGGCGGCATCGATGGCTTCCAGAATCAGCGTGATCGCTTCTTCGTGGCTGGTCAGGTTAGGCGCGAAGCCGCCTTCGTCGCCGACGGTGGTGGCGTAGCCCTTGCTGTCGCACAGTTTCTTCAGCGCGTGGAAGATCTCGGCGCCGCAGCGCAGCGCTTCGCGGAAGGTGGCGGCGCCGACCGGCAGGATCATGAATTCCTGGATGTCGAGGGTGTTGTTGGCGTGGGCGCCACCGTTGATCACGTTCATCATCGGTACTGGCAGCGCCATCGGGCCGGCACCGCCGAGGTAGCGGTACAGCGGCAGGCCGGCGTCTTCGGCTGCAGCGCGGGCCACGGCCATCGATACGGCCAGCATGGCGTTGGCGCCGAGGCGGGATTTGGTTTCGGTGCCGTCCAGCTCGATCAGGGTCTTGTCGATGAAGGCCTGGTCGGAAGCGTCGAGGCCGATGATGGCTTCGCAGATTTCGGTGTTGATGTTTTCAACGGCTTTCAGTACGCCCTTGCCGAGGTAGCGGCCCTTGTCGCCATCGCGCAGTTCCAGTGCTTCCTTCTCGCCGGTGGAGGCGCCGGACGGTACGGCTGCGCGGCCCATCACGCCGGAGTCCAGCAAGACGTCGGCTTCAACTGTCGGGTTGCCACGGGAATCGAGGATTTCGCGGGCAATCACGTCGATGATCGAACTCATGAATGTTTCCTTCAAGGGGTCTAGGTTAGTCAAACCGGAATACGGTGCGGCCAACCTTGCAACAGGTTGGCCGTGAAATCAACCTGTTACAGCGTTTGTTCGGCAAACGGCTGGCCCTTGACCAGCGCATCGATCTGCTTGAGCGTGTGCAGCAGCTCTTTCATGCGCGGCAGCGGCCAGGCGTTGGGGCCGTCGGACATGGCTTTGGCCGGGTCCGGATGGGTCTCCATGAACAGGCCGGCGATGCCGGTGGCCACTGCAGCGCGCGCCAGTACCGGCACGAATTCGCGCTGGCCGCCGGAGCTGGTGCCCTGGCCGCCAGGCAGCTGCACCGAGTGGGTGGCGTCGTACACCACCGGGCAGCCGGTTTCGCGCATGATCGCCAGCGAGCGCATGTCGGAGACCAGATTGTTGTAGCCGAAGGAGGCGCCGCGTTCGCAGGCCATGAAGCTGTCCGGGTCGAGACCGGCTTCCAGCGCGGCTTCGCGCGCCTTGTCGATCACGTGCTTCATGTCGCCCGGCGCCATGAACTGGCCCTTCTTGATGTTCACCGGCTTGCCGCACACGGCGACGGCGCGGATGAAGTCGGTCTGGCGCGCGAGGAAGGCCGGGGTCTGCAGCACGTCGACGACGGCGGCGACGTGCGGCACCTGTTCTTCGGTGTGCACGTCGGTCAGCACCGGCACGCCGATCTGGCGGCGTACTTCGGCCAGGATGCGCAGGCCTTGTTCCATGCCGAAGCCGCGGAACGACTTGCCGGAGGAGCGGTTGGCCTTGTCGAAACTGGATTTGTAGATGAAGTTGATGCCCAGTTCGCTGGTGATTTCCTTCAGCTGACCGGCGGTATCCAGCGCCATCTGTTCGCTCTCGATCACGCAGGGACCGGCGATCAGGAACAGCGGGTGGTCAAGACCGACTTCGAATCCGGCGAGTTTCATGGTGTGTGTCCTTCAGCTGGAAACAGGGTTGGCCGCAGTGCTGCGGCCAACCCTGGATGGCATCAAGCCTTGGCTGTATCAGCCTGGTAGGCGAGGGCCGCTTTGACGTAGGCGATGAACAGCGGGTGGCCGTCACGCGGGGTGGAAGTGAATTCCGGATGGAACTGGCAGGCGAAGAACCAGCGGTGGTTGCCCAGTTCGATGGTTTCCACCAGCTTTTCGTGGCCGGCAGACAGGCCGCTGATGGTCAGACCGGCTTCCTGCAGACGACCAACGTAGTGGTTGTTGACTTCGTAGCGGTGACGGTGACGCTCGGTGATCTCGGTGTTGCCGTACACGCGTGCCGCCAGCGAACCGGTGGCCAGTTCGCACTGCTGGCTGCCCAGGCGCATGGTGCCGCCGAGGTTGGAGTTCTCGTCGCGGGTTTCGATCTTGCCGTCGTGGTTGACCCACTCGTCGATCAGTGCCACCACCGGGTAGTCGGTTTCGAGGTCGAATTCGGTGGAGTTGGCGCCGGCCATGCCGGCCACGTCACGGGCGTACTCGATCAGCGCGATCTGCATCCCCAGGCAGATGCCGAGGTAAGGGATGTTGTTTTCGCGGGCGAATTTCACCGCCTTGATCTTGCCTTCCACGCCGCGCTTGCCGAAGCCGCCCGGGACCAGGATCGCGTCCATGTCCTTCAGCGATTCGGCGCCGTCACGTTCGATCTCTTCCGAGTCGACGTAGATGATGTTGACGTTGGTGCGGGTGTGCACGCCGGCGTGTTTCAGTGCCTCGGTCAGCGACTTGTACGATTCGGTCAGGTCGACATACTTGCCGACCATGGCGATGTTGACCGCGTGCTGCGGGTGCTCGATGGCGTCGATGATGCCGTTCCACACCGACAGGTCCGCTTTCGGCAGCTCCAGCTGCAGCTGTTCGCAGATGATGTCGTCGATACCCTGCGCGTGCAGCATGCCCGGTACCTTGTAGATCGAGTCGGCGTCGTAGCAGCCGATTACCGCGTTCTCTTCCACGTTGCAGAACAGCGCGATCTTGCGCTTTTCGTCTTCCGGCAGTTCGCGGTCCATGCGGCACAGCAGTATGTCCGGCTGGATGCCGATTTCGCGCATCTCCTTCACCGAGTGCTGCGTCGGCTTAGTCTTGATCTCGCCGGCGGTGGCGATATAAGGCACGTAGGAGAGGTGCACGAACAGGGTGTTCTTGCGGCCGTGGTTGGAGCGCATCTGGCGGATTGCTTCCAGGAACGGCAGCGATTCGATGTCGCCGACCGTGCCGCCGATTTCCACGATGGCCACGTCCACGTCACCGGCGCCTTCGCGTACTTTCAGCTTGATCTCGTCGGTAATGTGCGGAATCACCTGCACGGTGCCACCGAGATAGTCACCACGGCGTTCCTTGGTGATCACCGATTCGTAGATCTGGCCGGTGGTGAAGTTGTTGCTTTTCTTCATCTTGGCTTTGATGAAGCGCTCGTAGTGACCCAGATCCAGGTCGGTTTCCGCACCGTCTTCGGTTACGAAGACTTCGCCGTGCTGGAACGGGCTCATGGTGCCCGGATCGACGTTGATGTAAGGGTCGAGCTTCAGCATGGTGACTTTAAGCCCGCGAGACTCAAGGATAGCGGCGATGGACGCAGCGGCGATGCCCTTGCCGAGGGAGGACACCACACCGCCGGTTACGAAGATGTACTTGGTCATGGGAATGCAACTCTGTTGGAATCTGTGATTTTAACCGAAAGTCGCACTTTTTTGAATGGGCAATGCGCGACTGTTTGCCGTTTGTCCGCAATTACTTGCCGGCGCCGCGCCGGGCGGGCGGCGCGGGTTTTCGTGATGCAAGCCACAGTTGCCCGCCGTCGCCGCGCGTCATGACAATTAAAGCGTGCGCGCGCCGTAGCCTTGTTGTATTATTGCGGATTCTTTTGGCCGCTCAAGCATGGCGGGTGATACTGTCGGGTTCCATAACCGGCAGGGCACCGTCTTGTCGAATGGCTTCTTAATATGGTATAAGTTTACCTTTTACCGGCTTTTGGGAGTGATGAACCATGGCGCGTGTTTGCAAAGTCACCGGCAAGCGTCCGATGACCGGGAACAATGTGTCCCACGCCAATAACAAGACTAAGCGTCGTTTTCTGCCTAACCTGCAATATCGCAAGTTCTGGGTAGAGAGCGAAAATCGTTGGGTGCGTCTGCGTATTTCTAACGCAGCACTGCGTACCATCGACAAGGTTGGTATTGACGTCGTTTTGGCCGACCTGCGTGCTCGCGGCGAGCTGTAATTTTTCGACCGACGAAATCGACAATTAAGGAATAGCCATGCGCGACAAGATCAAGCTGGAATCGACCGCAGGTACCGGTCATTTCTACACCACCACCAAGAACAAGCGTACGATGCCTGAGAAAATGGAGATCAAAAAGTTTGATCCCGTTGCTCGCAAGCATGTTCTGTACAAGGAAATCAAACTGAAGTAATTCAGTCTGATTGTCTTGTTGAAAAAAGCCCTTTGATTCGTCAAAGGGCTTTTTGTTTGGCTGCTGCCGTTGTGCGGTGGTGTTGATGCGCTGCGGCCAGGGTTGGCCGCAGCGGGTTGCTCATTTGCCGGGCAGGGCGATGCGCAGGCCGCGCGCCAGCGGTGACAGGCCCAGTGCGTAGCGCACCACTTCCTGTTTCAGCCTGCCGGGGCGGTTGGCCAGCTTCAGCGCCAGGTTGCGCAGCAGGCGCAGCGGCGGGGCGCTGTTGCCAAAGCCGTAGCAGAAGGCATCCATCAGTCGCTGCATGGCGTGGTTGGGCAGCATGCGCTGGCGCTGGTAGCGTTGCAGCAGCGCCGGTGCCGCCGGGTCCTGCCCCAGGCGGAAGGCCTCGTGCAGCAGCGCGGATAGCGCCTGCACATCCTGGAAACCGAGGTTGACGCCCTGGCCAGCCAGCGGATGGATGGTGTGCGCGGCATCGCCGGCCAGCACCACGCGGCCGCGATGGTAGCACTGCGCATGGCGGCGGGTGAGGGCGAAGCTGCCGCGGCTGACCAGCTGGCGCAGCACCGGCAGCCGGGCGGGGAATTCACGCTGGAAGGCGGCAATCAGTGCCGCTTCGCTGAGGGTTTCCAGCTCGCGTACCCGTGCCGGCTGGTGATACCACACCAGCGAGGCGTAGTCGCCGGGCAGCGGCAGCAGCGATTGCGGGCCGGTGGCGGTGAATTGCTGCCAGGTGATGTCGCGCTCGCCGCCCTCGATGGCGAAGGTGGCGACAAAGGCGTGCATCGGGTAGTCGTGGCTGTTGATGCCGATGCCGGCCAGCCGGCGCGCGGCGGACTGGGCGCCGTCGGCGGCGACCACCAGCCTGGCGGCAAACTGGCGACCGCTGCCCAGCGTCACCAGGCAGTGATCACCCTGTTCGCTCAGCGATTGCAGCAGGTCGGGGCAGATCAGCTCGATATTGTCATGCTGCGCCAGCGCTTGCTGGCAGGCCAGCTGCACGATGCGGTTCTCGATAATGTGGCCCAGTTCGGCCTCGCCCAGCTCGGCGGCGTCGAACAGCGTGCCTTCCTGCTCGTCGTTTTCCCACACCAGCATGCGCTGGTACGGCGCGCTGCGCATCGCCTCGATAGATGGCCAGGCGCCGATGCGCTGCAGCAGTTGCCGCGATGCCGGGCTGATGGCGGACACGCGCAAATCCGGCGCGCTGGCCGGATCGAAGGCGGTGGGCGCCTGTTGTTCCAGCACCACGATGCGGCGACCGCTGTCGGCCAGTGCTGCGGCCAGTGCCGCCCCGACCATGCCGCCACCGACGATGAACAGATCAGCTTGTTCGACCATGTTTAGCCTCTTGTACCGAATAAAGTCGGGGCCGACTGTAGCAGTACGCCTTGCGGCCAACCTTGGTCTGGGTCAAATCCCGTCCAGCGCCGCCTGCAGCCGCGGGATGATGAAGGAGATGAAGGCCTGGTGCTTGCGCGGCATCGGCTGGTGGTAGGCAAATACCAGGAATACCGGCCAGCCGGCGGCGCGCCACTGCGGCAGTACCGCGACGATGTCGCCTTTTTCCAGCAGCGGCTTGGCCATGTAGCTGGGCAACAGGCCGATGCCGTGTCCGGCCTGGATGATGCTGGACACCACCGCGTACTGGTCCACTACCAGCGACGGGCAGATATTGAGGGTGGCACTGGTGTCGTCGCAGGCCAGCCGCCATTCGCTGCCCTGCTTGCCGTAGTAGGCGTTGCTGATCAGGCGGTGCTGGTGCAGCTGCTCGGTGCTGGCCGGCGCCGGGTGCTGCGCCAGATAGGCCGGGCTGGCGTACAGCGCCTCCCACACCAGCCCCACCGGGCGCGCCACCAGCCGGTCGTCGTGGACATTGCGCGTGCGCAGGGTAAAATCCAGCCCCTCGCCGACCGGGTCCTGGATGCGGTTTTCCACTTTCAGTTCGATGCGCAGCGCCGGGTACAGCATCGCCATCTCCGCCAGCAGCGGCCCCAGCAGCTGTTGCGCGAGGCCGGCGGAGCAGCCGATGCGCAGCACGCCTTCCACGCTGTCGCGCGCCTGTTCGATGTCGTGACGCACGCTGTCCAGCAGTTCGCGCAGACGGGTGGCGTGCGCGGCCAGCCGCTGCCCGCTTTCGGTGAGCGCCACGCGGCGGGTATTGCGCAGCACCAGCACGGTGCCCAGCTCCTGTTCCAGTTCCTTGATCAGCTGGCTGATGCGGCTCTTGGCGCAGTGCAGCGCCTCGGCGGCGGCGGTAAAGCTGCCGTGGCGGGCGAGGGCGTCGAAAGCAAGTAGCGCGTCAGGCGAAAGGGTTGGCGTTGTTTTCATTGCAGAACAATCTGTTTAGCATTGTGTGGTGTTCAGTAGTGTAACGCGGGATTAAGCTGTCGTTCACCTCGCTGTCATGGTTTCGCAACCTGCGCGACGGTTGATGCACTCCAGTGTGACCTATGGCCGACCGCCCATGTCGGCCATTTTTTTTGCAGCCACAGCGGCTGCCAGACGGAAAATCATGTTGCCCTATATCGCCTTGACCACGGCCATGCTGCTGTGGGCCAGTTCCTTCATCGCCCTGAAAATCGTGTTCCAGGTGTTTGACCCGCTGTTCGTGCTGTTCTGCCGCATGGTGATCGCTACCGCGCTACTGCTGCCGCTGATGGCGTGGCAGGGCTCGCGCTGGCACTACCGCGCCGGTGACTGGAAGTGGATCCTGCTGCTCGGCCTGTGCGAGCCGTGCCTGTATTTCCTGTTCGAGGCGCAGGCGCTGCTGTACACCAGCGCCTCGCAGGCCGGGTTGATCACCGCCACGCTGCCGGTGCTGGCCGCGCTCGGCGCGTTGCTGTTCCTGCGCGAGAAGCTTGGCCGGCGCGCCTGGTGCGGTATCGCCATCTCGCTGCTGGGCGTGGCGTGGCTGACGCTGACCAGCGAATCCTCGGCCGCGGCGCCGAATCCGCTGCTGGGCAACACGCTGGAATTCCTGGCCATGGTCTGCGCCACCGGTTACGTGCTGATGGCGAAGAAGCTGTCCAGCCGCTATTCGGCGCTGGCGATTACCGCGATCCAGACGGTGATGGGCTGTGTCTGGTTCGGCATCAGCCTGCTGACGCCGTGGGCCAGCTGGCCGCAGGCGTTCCCGGCCGACGCGGTATTCTGGGTGGTGTACCTCGGCGCCTTCATCACCCTTGGCGCCTACGGCCTGTACACCTGGTCGGTGTCCAAGGTGCCGGTGGCGATGGCGGCGGCGTTCATCAACCTGATCCCGGTGTTCACCCTGCTGCTGGCCGGCCTGTTGCTGGACGAGCGCCTCAACGGCTGGCAATGGCTGGCCTGCCTGCTGGTATTGGGCGGGGTGATGCTGAGCCAGAGCAAGCGCCCTGCGACGGCGGCTTGAGTTTGCCGCCGGGCGATAGTGTATTACCCTTGCGCTTTGGCATTATTCACCGGTGGCTTTTTATGACGTCTTCTCTCGCGGCACTCGCCGCCGCTTGTTGCCTGCTGCTACCGGCGCTGTCCCTGGCTCAGACCCAGACGCCGGCCATCGCGCATGGCGCGGCCGAAGCGGCCACACCAGCCACACCGGCCGCCACTGCCCACGACGCGCCACACGAGAAACTGTCGCCGTCGATGCGGCCGCTGTCGCCGCCGGTGCGGGTCAATCATCCGCCGCGGCGCCTGCCGCAACAGGCCGCGCCCTACGCCAGGCCGGCAGTCAGGCATCAGCAGCCACACGCACCAGCGCACCGGCAGCCGGCGATGGCGGTGCCGTTGCGTGCCGCCGCCGCGCTGGCTAGCCGGCTGTTGCCGCGCGGCCAGCATGGCGACAAGTCGCCGCGGCTGACGGTGCTGGCCTGCGCCGACGGTGCGCCGCGCCACGGCGCGCAGGGCGCGCTGTATCTGGTGCAGAACCCCGGCAACCAGCTGCTGCTGGGTGAGGCGGGCGTCAGCCACGCGGTGCGCCAGCTGCGCACGCCGCTGCTGCTGGTGCTGGCCAGTGCCGACTGCAAGGCGGTCAACACCGCGCGCAGCGATTTTTCGGCACTGCCGCTGGCCGAGCAGCGCACGCTGCTGAGCATCAATGTCGACAAGGGCGGTACGCCGCTCTCGGCGCAGCTGGACAACTTGGACAACCAGGTCGAGGCGGCGGTGCTGCACTACGGCGGCGAGGTCGAGGCCGGCCGGCTGTCGGTGATCGGCGCCTATTACGATGCCGCCGGCCAGCTGGGCAAACGCGGGCAGCTGGTGGTGACCAGCATCAACGGCGAACGCGACAAGGCCACCATCGCGCGCCTGCTGCGGCAGCGGGCGGTGTTCAATGCCGCCACCGGCATCGGTACGCCACTGGCCAGCAGCAGTCACTGATTCTTCTGCGCTATTACGATTGCGGCCAACCTTGCTGGGCAAGGTTGGCCGCAATGCCTTGTGGTGTGCGCCGGCGGTTGCGCCACCGTGTATCGCGCCTGCCGTGACGGCACGGCTGTACTACGCTACACAGCAACAGCCTGTCGAAAGTCGCGCCATGTCCGCCTCTGCCCGCCGCATCCTGAAACGCCGCCTTGCCCGCTATCGCCGCGACATCCTGCTGGCGCGGCAGCAGCTGAGCGCAGCCGACAATGGCGAGGCGCTGCACCAGTTGCGCATCGGCCTGCGCCAGTTGCGCAGCCTGCTGCGCAGCCTCGGTACCTTGCCCGGTGCGACGCCGCTGCTGCGGCTGTCGGCACAGTTACGTCAGCTGGCCGCGGCCGGCAATGACTGGCGCGATCGTGAAGTAAGACTGGCGCTGCTGCAACAGGCGGCCGGCGAGGCCGACAGCAAGGCCTTTTCCGCCTGGCGCCGGCGCGAGGTGATGGCGCTGCAGGCCGGGCGGCTGGATTTGCAGCAGCAGGCGATGGTGCTGGACCAGCTGCTGCCGGCCTTGCGGCGCGCCTGTGCGCCGCTGCTGGCGCACCGCAACCGGCGTCTGCGGCGCACACTGCGGCGGGCGCTGTTGCAGACGCGCCGCCGCTACCGCCGCGCCCAGCGTGACTGGCAGCGGCAGCCGGGCGATGCCTTGCTGGCGCACCGGCTACGGCTGCTGGCCAAGCGGCTGCGTTACCAGATCGAGGCCGGCGGCAAGCTGCTGGGCCAGCGCTGGCGGCGGCGGGCGCAGCGTGCCCGCGACTGGCAGCAGCAGCTGGGCGACGAACGCGACCGGCAGTTGCTGCTGCAAAGCATAGCGCGCGATCGCATTCCGCTGCCGGCGGCGGCGCGGCGCTGGCTGGAGCAGGGCGCCAGCGCCAACCTTGGCGGCCTGCTGCAGGCGGCCAGCGCGTCCTGAGCGCGCGACCTTGCCGGTTCGGCGATGAACTGTTTGCGGCCAAGCTTGCTGCGCACGCGTCGCCAACAGCGCCGTCAGCGGCAGATGGTGAAGTGGCGAACTGGCGAACTGGCGACGCATCAGACTGCATCGTTGGCCGCCGCTCTCCCTGCGTGGCCAGCCCGGCCCAACGCTGGTCAACCCGATCACGACCGGTCGCGCCCAGCCCAAGCCGGCGTGCACCATGCTGCCGGCGTTCTGCCGCGCTGCGGTCACTCGCTTTTCCTGGTGCGCGGCTTGCGTGGCGCGGTGGTCGGCAGTCCTTGCTGGATGCGGTGCAGGCGGCGACGGATGCCGCCGATGTTCCGCCGCGATCCGTCACTCGCTTTTCCTGGTGCGCGGCTTGCGTGGTGCGGTGGTCGGCAGCCCTTGCTGGATGCGGTGCAGACGGCGACGGATGTCGTCGGTATCGAGCCAGATGTCCTCGCCGCGGAAGATGCGCTCCAGTTCCTCCGCGCTGAGGAAGGGCATGCACACGTGGCGCATCACCTTCTCGAACCACTTGCCGCTGGCCATCACCTGCGCCTGCTGCTCGTTGCCCTTGCCGATCAGCGCCGACGAGTAGTTGTGGAACATCAGCTGGCAGGTGTCGTGCACGATCAGCTCGTCGCCGGCAAGAAAGATCAGCGCGCCCATCGAGTAGGCGCGCGCCTCCAGAATGGTGATCACGTGCGCCGGGCTGGCGGCGATGTTGTTGATGATCTGCAGCCCGGTATCGAAATTGCCGCCCTGGGTGTTGAGGTGCAGGAAAATGATGTCGGATTCGCTGGTGCTGCGCAGCGTGTACAGCAGGTCGGTGTAGTGGATCGGCGCGCCGATCTCGCCGGACAGGTAGAACGAGATCTGGCGGATCACGCCCTGGGTTTCGTAGCGACGGAACAGCGGTACCTTCTTGCTGTCGTCGTCTTCGTCTTCTTCCAGCGCGGCGCTTGGGATGATGTGTGGCTGGTGCATCGCGGCTCCTTGGGGTGCGGCAGCAGGGACGGCTTTATCTGGATAGTAGCCGGCGGTTCGCGCTTTTGTCGGCGAGCTGCGTGCTGCTGGCGGCAACGCCGGTTACAACACGGACACACGACGGCGTGGTGCTGCGGCTTACACTGCGGCTGAGCGTGCGCTGCGGCCAACCCTGGAGTACGGCGGCGGCAATGACTGGCGAATCTGGCGGCAGGTAGTAAGCTGAACCATGTCGGCCGCATTTTATGCGACCATGCTTGACCGGATGGCGGATGAGGGACGGGATGAAACAGACATTGCGGCACGGCTTGCCGCTGCTGCTGGCCATGGCGTCGTGGCCGGTGGCGGCACAACCGACGATCACGCTGCACTACTATGAGCGGCCGCCATTCATGGTACGGCAGGATAGCGGAGGGGCCAGTGGTTTGACCGCCGACCGCGCGCGGCGCGCCTTTGCCCGCGCCGGCATCCCGGTCCGCTGGGCGCTGACGCCGGCCAAGCGCCAGCTTGCCCTGTTGCGCGCCAATGGCGGCCACGACTGCGCCGTCGGCTGGTTCCGCACCCCGCAGCGGCAGGCCTACGCGCTGTTCAGTCGCGCCATCTACCAGGATCGTGGCGTGGTGCTGATCGCGCGCAGCCAGTGGCTGCCGCCGGCCGGCAGCACGCTGGAACAGCTGCTGGCCAATGACCGCCTGCACCTGCTGTACAAGGACGGGTTGACCTACGGCAGCTATGTGCAGAGCAAGCTGGGCATGGCCAAGGCCGACATCAACTACAGCACCATGGAACAGCCGCAGCTGCTGCGCATGGTGGCGGCCGGCCGCGCCGATGCCATGTTCGCCACCCGCGAAGAGGCGGAAATGCTGCTCACCAGCGGCGAATCCGGCCATGGCGCGCTGCAGCTGCTGGCGTTTCCCGACGTCGGCGCCGGCGACACGCGCCACATCATGTGCAGCCGTCGCGTCGGCGATGCGCTGATGCGGCGGCTGGATGCCGCCATCGCCACCGAGATCCGGCTGGCGCTGCGCTAGCCGGCGCCGCTGCCGTTCGCGTGGCGGCCAAGCTGGGCCAGGGTTGGCCGCAAGCCGCCGTGATGTTCAGGCCACGGGCGCGCGGCTGACTGGCCAGTTGATGGCCGGCAGCTGTTCAAAGCCCGGCTTGGCGAACAGGTAGCCCTGATACAGGTGCACCGCCTGCGTCTGCAGCCAGGCCAGCTCGTCCTCGCTTTCCACGCCCTCGGCGATGATCTCGATGTGCAGCGCCTGGCACACGCCGATAATCCCTTTCACGATCGCCTGTCGCACCAGATCAAGGTGAATGTTGCGCACCAGCGCCATGTCCAGCTTGATGATGTCCGGCTGGAATTCCGCCAGCAGATTGAGCCCGGAATAGCCGGCGCCAAAATCGTCGATCGCGGTCTGGAAACCCTGGCGCTTGTACTCGGCCATGATGCTTTTCAGGTGCGCCTTGTCCACCAGCTGCTCGCTCTCGGTGATCTCGAACAGCAGGCGGTTGGTGGGGAAGTTGAAACGCTGCGCCGCCGCCAGCGTGGTGCGGATGCAGGTCGCGGCCTGATACACCGCATTGGGCAGGAAGTTGATGCTGACAAAACAGGGAATCGCCAGCCGGGCCGCCAGCTCCACCGCTTTCACGCGGCAGGACTGGTCGAACACGTAGCGGTTGTGCTCGTTGACCTGCTGCAGGATGCTGGCCGCGCCGCTACCGTCACGCCCGCGCACCAGAGCCTCATAGGCAAACACGCTGCGATCGCGCATATCGACAATCGGCTGGAACGCCATGGTGAAGTCAAAGCCCAGCGGCGGTGCATCGTGGCAGGCGTGGCAGGGCTTGATGTCGGGCGGGGCGGTCTGCATGTAGGGGACTCCTGGAGAAGGGCTGGCCCGGCGGGGCCGGCTGGCGGGAAAACGGCCGCGCGGTGGCGGCGCAGGCGTCACATTATGGCACCGTTTCAAACGCCGGTTCCGGATTGCCGCAGCCGGGCCGCATCGTCGCCGTGATTGCGCCTGTTTCTTGCCGTCGGCACGCGGCTAGCCGCAGCTCCGCAGCAATGCCTGCCGCGCAACACGCAGGCGTGCGGCGGGGCGGGGCAGGCAATGGGCCAAACAATTGCGGCCAACCTTGGCAACAAGGTTGGCCGCAAGCATGGCTGCCGCGTCGAATGGGGCGCGGCTACATGTCCAGCTTGGTGATGCGGGTGCCTTCCAGCGTCAGGTTGGCCATCAGCCCGCTGTTGGTCATCACGAAGCCGACCACCGGCTGCATCGCGGTATTGAGGTCGATCTCGCCGTTGGCGCCGACATTGAGCAGCGCGACGGAGGCATCGGCCCCCACGGTCCAGCCGCTGCCGGTGCGGAATTTGTTGAGCGCATCCTGGGTCATGAACAGGAAGATCACCGCCTTGGATTGCGCGCCGATCTGCCAGCCGAAGGAGCCGCTGACGGTCTGGTAGTAGCCGGCGGGTTTGCCTTCCATGCGCAGTGCGCCCTTGCCGTATTCGGCGCCCACCACCAGCCCGGCGGCGATCACCGACGGAAACACCAGCACGCCCTTGGCCTTGGCCACCAGCTCCTGTGAGCCGCGCGCGTTGCCGTACAGCCGTGTCAGGGTGCTGTCGTAGGCGCTGTCGATCTCGCGTTTTTCGTTGGCGATGCTGGTGGCGTCGCGGTTGGCCTGCGTGGTGGTGAGATGGCCGCCGCCGGTGGTGGTGCAGCCGGCCAGTAGCGACACGGCGACGCCGAGTGCGACGCCCAGTTTGCGAACTTGCATGATGTTCTCCTGTTGACTTGCCATTCGGCTCACGGCTGCGCGCAATGTGGTGCGCATTGTTGCCGTGGGGCGGCCGGCGCTGCGGGAACGGGGCAAGGTCGGTGCCGCTGGCGGATCAGGCCGGGCAACAGGGTGATGATGGCGTGGGGATGAAAGGTAAACGGCTCTCCATGATGGGTGTGGAATGACACCCGCCCGGCCACCCGAGCACGAGCGGCATGACGCGGCATAAGGGAGAAGTGGCTCACGGCTGGCGGCTGGGTGCTGTCGGACGGGTGCATTCCTTCCGTCGTTATAGGCGATGCTGGCAGCTGCTAGCCTTTTGATTAGGCAAACAATTCATTGCGAGTGCGTTGTTTTGCATTTCATGCCTTATCGCTAAAAAAGCGCCAGTTTGGGTCTTGGCTGGCGGGTGGCGGCGCCAAAAAGCCTTGCGGCCAACCCTGGTGACAAGGTTGGCCGCAAGGGGCTGCTACACGCCGGTGCCGGCTCAGCCCAGCTCTTTCAGCAGCTCCTTCACCCGCACGATGCGCATCGCCACGTCCGGGATGCTGCTTTCCACGCGCAGCTTGTCCTGGCCGGCCAGCTTGTAGTTACGCTTGGTCTGGATTAGCTGGATGATCTTCATCGGGTCGATGGGCGGGTTCTTGATGAAGGTGAGCTGCAGCGCCACCTCGCTGGCGTCCAGCTTCTGGATGCCGATCACCTTCGCCGCCAGCCGCAGGCGGTGGCTTTCGATCAGCGTCTTCACGCTTTGCGGCGGCAGGCCGAAGCGGTCGATCAGCTCCTCGTGGATGGTGTCGATCTCGTCGTCGGCATCGCAGGTGGCGAGGCGCTTGTAGATGATCAGCCGCTCGTGCACGCCGGGGCAGTACTCGTCCGGCAGCAGCGCCGGGCTGTGCAGGTTGATCTCGGTGGTGACCCCCAGCGGCGCGTCCAGATCCGGCTCGCGCCCCTTTTTCAGGTCGCGCACCGCCTGTTTCAGCATCTCGGTGAACAGGCTGAAACCGACTTCCTGCATCTCGCCGGACTGGCCCTCGCCCAGCACCTCGCCGGCGCCGCGGATTTCCAGGTCGTGCATCGCCAGATAGAAGCCGGCGCCCAGTTCTTCCGAGGCCTGGATCGCTTCCAGCCGTTTCTGCGCGTCGCGGGTCATGCCGTCGCCGGACAGCAGGTAGGCGTAGGCCTGGTGGTGGCTGCGGCCAACCCGGCCGCGCAGCTGGTGCAGCTGGGCGAGGCCGAACTTGTCGGCGCGGTTGATGAGGATGGTGTTGGCGTTGGGAATGTCGATACCGGTCTCGATGATGGTGGAGCACAGCAGCACGTTGAAGCGCTGCTGCAGGAAATCGCGCATCACCTGCTCCAGCTCGCGCTCTCGCAGCTGGCCGTGGGCGACGGCGATGCGCGCCTCCGGCACCAGCTCGGCCAGCTTCTCGCGCATGTTCTCGATGGTGTCGACCTCGTTGTGCAGGAAGAACACCTGCCCGCCGCGCTTGAATTCGCGCAGCATCGCCTCGCGGATGATGCCATTGCTGATCGGGCTGACGAAGGTTTTCACCGCCAGCCGGCGCGACGGCGCGGTGGTGATGGCGGAGAACTCGCGCAGCCCTTCCAGCGCCATCGACAGCGTGCGCGGGATCGGCGTCGCGGTCAGCGTCAGCACGTCGACGTTGGCGCGCAGCCGTTTCAGTTGCTCCTTCTGCCGCACGCCGAAGCGGTGCTCCTCGTCGATGATCACCAGCCCGAGGTTGTGGAAACTGACGTCCGGCTGCACCAGCTTGTGGGTGCCGATCACGATGTCGATGCTGCCGGCAGCCAGGCCTTCCATCGCCTGCTTCACCTCTTTCGCGCTCTTGAAGCGCGACAGCTCGGCGATGCGAACCGGCCAGTCGGCAAAGCGGTCGCTGAAGTTCTGGAAGTGCTGTTCGGCCAAGAGCGTGGTCGGCACCAGCACCGCCACCTGCTTGCCGCCCATCACCGCCACGAAGGCGGCGCGCAGCGCGACTTCGGTCTTGCCGAAGCCGACGTCGCCGCACACCAGGCGGTCCATCGGCCGGCCGCTGGTCATGTCGCCGATCACCGCCTCGATCGCCGCGGCCTGGTCGACGGTTTCCTCGAAGCCGAAGCCGGCGGCGAAGGCATCGTAGTCGTGGTGGCTGAGGGTGAAGGCGTGGCCCTCGCGTGCGGCGCGCTGCGCGTACAGGTTGAGCAGCTCGGCGGCGGTGTCGCGCGCCTTCTCGGCGGCCTTTTTCTTGGCCTTCTCCCACGCCGGGTTGCCCAGCCGGTGCAGCTGCACGTCGTCGCTGGCGCGGCCGGCGTAGCGGCTGATCAGCTGCAGCTGCGCCACCGGCACGTACAGCGTGGCGCCTTCGGCGTACTCCAGCTGCATCATCTCGGTTTCGCCTTCTCCCAGATCGATCGAAACCAGTCCCATGTAGCGGCCGATGCCGTGCGCCTCGTGCACCACCGGATCGCCGACCTTGACCTCGGCCAGGTCGCGCAGCATGGCGTCGGAGCTGGCCGCGCTCTTGCGGCGCTTGCCGTGGCTGCGTGCGATGTGCTGGTACAGCTCGGCCTCGGTGACGATGGCAAGGTTGGCCGCAGCGATTTCAAAGCCGGAGAACAGCGGCGTGGCGGCCAGCGCCAGCTTGTCGTCACCGGTCAGGAATTCAGCCCAGCTGTCCACTGCCCGCGGCTGGATGCCGTTGTCGCGCAGGAACTGGAACAGCGTCTCGCGGCGGCCGAGGCTCTCGGCGGCGATCAGTACCCGGCCGCCGTAGCGGCGCAGGAACAGGTCGAGCTTGGCCAGCGGGTTGTCGGCGCGGCGCTCGACGCCGAGATCGGGCAGCGGCAGGTAGTCGCCCAGCGGCTCGCCGTCGTTGGCCAGCTCGATGCGCGGGTAGGGCTTCAGCGCCCCCATCAGCTCGTCCGGGCGCAGGAACAGCTCGCCCGGCGGCAGCACCGGCCGTTCCGGATTGCCGCCGGCCATGTTGTAGCGACTCTGCGCGTCGCGCCAGAAGCCTTCCGCCTCGGCCAGCACGTCGCCGTGCACGATCACGTTGGCCGCAGTGCCGAGGTAGTCGAACAGCGTGGCGCTGTGCTCGAAGAACAGCGGCAGGTAGTACTCGATGCCGGCCGGCCACAGGTTGGCGGAGACATCCTTGTAGATGCGGCTCTTGCTCGGGTCGCCCTCCATCTTCTCGCGGTAGTGCTGGCGGAAGGCGGTGACGCCGGCCTCGTCGGTGGGGTACTCGCGCGCCGGCAGCAGGCGGATCTCCGGCACCGGGTACAGCGTGCGCTGGGTGTCCGGATCGAAGGTCTTCAGGGTGTCGATCTCGTCATCGAACAGGTCGATGCGGTACGGCAGCGCGCTGCCCATCGGGAACAGGTCGATCAGGCCGCCGCGCAGCGAAAACTCGCCGGGGGCGACCACTTGCGACACGTGCTGGTAGCCGCCGGTGACCAGGTCGGCGCGCAGCTTGTCCACGTCCAGCCGCTGCTTCTGCTTCAGCCAGAAGGTGCGCGACAGCAAAAAGCTGACCGGCGACAGGCGGGTGATGACGGTGGACACCGGCGCGATCACCACGTCGCACTCGCCATTGCGGATTTGCCACAGCGTGGCCAGCCGTTCCGACACCAGGTCGCTGTGCGGCGAGAAGTGGTCGTAGGGCAGCGTTTCCCAGTCCGGCAGCAGGGCAATGCGCAGCTCGGGGCGGAAGAACGGCAGCTCGGCCTGCAGCCGCTGCGCGTCCTGCGCGCTGGCGGTGAGGATCAAAACCGGCTGTCCCGGATGTGGCAGCGCAGCAATGAGCGCGCTGTCGGCACTGCCCGCCGGCCGTGTCAGCCGGGTTCTTTGCCCGCTGGCGGGCCACGATCGCAAAGAGGAGGTCATATCGCTATACATTCGCAAAGAGGCGGGTATTATAGCAACGCCACCGGATGAGGGCCGCGCAAGACGGTCAATCAATATCAATAAAGTCCGGGGCATTACCCGCGTACGTTTTCACTCAGGAAACACTGTTTTCCCGGCCCTTTGCCGGGCGGGCAGGCTATACGCCATCAGCTGATAAGGGTAGGGGAGCAGTGGAGAGACAGACTCGGAACGCCTTGCTGGCGTTCGCCGTTTTCGTGGCCGGCATTTATGCGTGGCCCGTGCAGTTGGCCGCGCCCTTGTTGCCGGCGATGTTCCTGTCGCACGGGGCGCTGGCGTGGCGCGCCGGCAGTGCCGGCCTGCGCGCCGGGCTGGCCTGGTGTGCGCTGGGCGCCGCCGCCGCGTTTTGGCTGTTGCCGCCGCTGCCGGCGCTGCTGTGGAGCGCCACGCTGTGCCTGCCGCTGCTGGTGTTGCGCCAGGTGCTGCCACCGCGCCATTTCCGCCTGTATAGCGCCTTCGGCATTGAGCGCCTGATGCTGCGCCTGTGTCTGCCGGCGCTGTTGATCGTGCTGCCGCTGGCAGTGGCGTCAATGGCGCCGCCGCTGCAGTGGCTGGGCTGGTTTGCGCTGGCGTGGCTGTCGCTGCTGCTGTTCTGCGGTCTGCTGTTCACGCCGGCGCCGAGCAGCGCGATGCAGCTGCGCACGCTGTGGCTGGGCGCGCTGATGGCCGGCGGCTTTGCGCTGCTGTGGTTGCCGTTTGGCCAGCCGCAGCTGCTGTACAGCCTGATCCTGTTGCTGCCGCTGCTGGTGTTCGCCGCGCCGCGCTACGGCAGCGTCGGCCAGAGCGGGCTGCTGGCGCTGGGATTGCTGCTGCTGTCGCTGCCCTTGCGCCTCGGTGTGCCGGGTTGGGCCGTGCTGCACGACACCCAGGCGGCGCTGACCATGGCGCTGTGCGCCGGCCTGCTGTGCGGCGTGGCGGTGATGGGCGATCTCTACCGTCGCCGCGAACGCCTGCTGCGCGACGTGCGCGCGCAGTTCGAATCCCTGCTCAACCAGAGCACCAGCCTGATGACGCTGAAGGACACCAACGGCCGCTACCTGCTGGTGAACCTCAACTTTGCCCGCCTGTTCGGCCTGCCGGCCGAGCACTTCAAGGGCAAGACCTCGCGCGACGTGTTCGACGCCGACGAGGCGGCCCGCATCAACAGTCATGATCAGCAGGTGATGCACAGCCTGGAGTCGCGCCAGTTCGAGCAGCGCATCAGCAGCGGCGGCAAGCACTACCTGATGCTGTCCAGCGTGTTCCCGCTGTTCGACAGCGACGGCCTGCCGGCCGGCGTCGGCAGCATCTCGGTCGATATCAGCCAGCGCGAGGAAGAAGAGCGCCAGCGCCACGAGGCGATGGAGAAATACCGCGCGGTGGTGGAGCAGTCGCTGATCGGCATCTACATCGTGCAGGGCGACACCCTGGTCTACGTCAATCCCAAGCTGTCCGACCTGGTCGGCTACGCGGCGGAGGACTTGCTCGGCCGCTCGATCACCTCGGTGCTGGTGGCCGGCGAGGACGAGCGCATCCGCCAGCAGATCCGCCGCCGCATGCGCGAGAACATCCTGGTGATGCACTACACCACGCGGCTGCTGCACCAGAGCGGCGACATCGTCGATGTCGAGATCCACAGCCGGCTGTTCGACTACCAGGGCAAGAAGGCGATCATCGGCGTGGTGATGGACATTTCCGAGCGCGTGGCGGCCAGCGCCGAGCTGAGGTTGGCCGCAACGGTATTCGACAACGCCACCGAAGGCATCCTGGTCACCGACGGCGACGGCGCGGTGGTGATGGTCAACAAGGCCTTTACCCGCATCACCGGCTTTGCGTCCGACGAGGCCATCGGCCGCACCTCGCGCATGCTGAAAACCGCCAACCGCGAGCGCAACAAGCCGCTGATCGACGCCCTCAACCAGCAGGGCTTCTGGAAGGGCGAGATGTTCGACCGCCGCAAGTGCGGCGAGCCGTACACCGCCGAGCTGTCGATCAGCGCGGTGCGCGACGGTCACGGCGCGCTGTCGCACTACGTCGGCGTGTTCTCCGACATCACCGGCCGCAAGCAGGCGGAAGACCGGCTGCAGTTCCTCGCCAGCCACGACCCGCTGACGCGGCTGCCGAACCGCTCGGCGCTGATCGAGGCGCTGGACAGCGCCATCGCCAGCCCGGACGAGGCGCTGCCGACCATGGCGCTGATGTTCATCGACCTCGACCGTTTCAAGCTGATCAACGACTCCTTCGGCCACCAGGCCGGCGACGAGGTGCTGCACGAGATCGCGGCGCGCCTGCTGCAGGCGGCGGAGCGTTTCGGCATGGTGGCGCGCCTCGGCGGCGACGAATTCACCCTGCTGGTGCGCGATTTCGACAACCACGAGACGCTGGCACGGATGGCGGAAGAGGTGCTGCACGCGCTGGCGCGGCCGATGCGGGTGGAAAGCCACGAGGTATTCGTCAGCGGCAGCATCGGCATCAGCGTCTACCCCAACGACGGTGTCGACGCCGTCGCACTGCTGAAGAATGCCGACGCCGCGATGTACCGTGCCAAGGAAGCCGGCAAGAACACCTACCAGTTCTTCGACGCGCAGATGAATGCGCAGACCTTCGAGCGGCTGCTGATGGAAAGCGGCCTGCGCCAGGCGCTGGAGCGCGGCGAGTTCGAGCTGCACTACCAGCCACAGGTGGCCGGCGACGATCACCAGTTGCTCGGGGTCGAGGCGCTGATCCGCTGGCGCCATCCGCATCTGGGGCTGGTGTCGCCGGCGCGCTTCATCCCGCTGGCGGAGGAAACCGGGCTGATCAAGCCGATCGGCGCCTGGGTGCTGCGCGAGGCCTGTCGCCAGATGATGGCGTGGGATGCGCAGGGGCTGGCCATTCCGCGGCTGGCGGTCAACCTGTCGGCGCGCCAGTTCGAACAGCAGAGCCTGCTGCACGACGTGGCCGAGGTGCTGGCCAACACCGGGCTGGAGCCGGCGCGGCTGGATCTGGAAATTACCGAGAGCATGCTGATGCAGAATCCGCAGGAAGCGGTGCTGCTGCTGGGCGAGCTGAAGGCGCTGGGGGTGAAGCTGTCGATCGACGACTTCGGCACCGGCTACTCTTCGTTGTCTAACCTGAAGCGCTTCCCGCTGGACTATCTGAAGATCGACCGCTCCTTCATCGAGGGCCTGCCCGGCGACGAGGACAGTGCCGCCATCACCGAGGCCATCATCGCCATGGCGCGCAAGCTGCACTACACCGTGATCGCCGAAGGCGTGGAGACCGCGGAGCAGGGCGCCTTCCTGCGCCTCAACGGCTGTGCCATCCTGCAGGGCTACTACTTCAGCAAGCCGCTGCCGGCGGCCAACCTTGCCGGCTGGCTGCTCAAGCACCAGCAGCGCTGCCAGGCCAGTCTGGCCTGAGCACGGCTGTCATGCGCGGGCGAATAAAGCGCTACAATGCGCGCTTGATTTTTACTGGTGATGCCTCATGAGCAACAAGAAACTCATTCACGGCTTCCATGCCGTCAATGCCCGCCTGTGGCAAAACCCGAAAAGCGTACTGGAAATCTTTCTGGCCGGCGGCCGTCAGGACGTGCGCGCGCAGGCGGTGCTGGAGAAAGCCGCCGCCGAGGGCGTGAAAGCGCACATCGTCGACAAGGAACGCCTGGACAGCATGACCGGCAAGGCGCGCCATCAGGGCGTGGTGGCGATGATCGACGCCAACCAGAACTTCGTCACCCTCGACGACGTGCTGGAAAACCTGTCCGAGCCGCCGCTGCTGCTGATCCTTGACGGCGTCACCGACCCGCACAACCTCGGCGCCTGCCTGCGCGTGGCCGACGCGATGGGCGCGCACGCGGTGATCGCGCCGAAGGACCGCTCCGCGACGCTGAACGCGACGGTATCGAAAGTAGCCTGCGGCGCCGCCGAGGTGGTGCCCTACATCACCGTCACCAACCTCGCGCGCACGTTGCGCGACCTGAAGGACGCCGGGGTGTGGATCGCCGGCACCGACATGGAAGGCAGCACCGACCTGTACCACTTCGACGGCAGCGGCCCGCTGGCGTGGGTGATGGGGGCCGAGGGCGAGGGCATGCGCCGCCTGACGCGCGAACACTGCGACGTGCTGGTGTCGATCCCGATGTTCGGCACCGTCGAGAGCCTGAACGTGTCGGTGTCCGCCGGCATGGTGCTCAGCGAAAGCCGCCGCCAGCGGGTGCTGAAGGCGTCGTAAGCCGCGCGCCGCGCGTGACAAGGTTGGCCGCAACGTGCAAGCGTTGCGGCTTTTTTATTGCCTTGTCTTGCATGCTGGTCTGCCGCACGCCCGAACTTGTCGCCGCGCGCACGGTCATTGCCTATATACCTTATGGGGGTATAAGATAGTGGCCATTGAACAGGAGCCAGTCATGGAGCGTCGCTTTTTCCTGCGGGCCGGCAGTGTGCTGGCCGGCCTGCCGTTTGTCAGCCGTGGCGCGTGGGCCGACAGTACCGCGCCCGATCACGCCGCCGTGGATCACGCCGCCATGGGCCACAGCATGGCGCCAGCCGCCGCCGCCAGGAGCGGCAGCGGCCCGAGCCTGCCGCGCGGCGAGCCGTTGCCGGCCTTGCAGCCGCTGGCCAACCAGGCTGCCGTTGCCGGGCAGTTTTCCGGCCGTCTGCGCGCCGCACCGGTATCGGTGGCCTTGTGGGGTGACCAGCGCCGCACTGCGTTCTGGGCTTACAACGACAGCGTGCCCGGCCCGCTGCTGGAGCTGTGGGAGGGCGATGAAGTCGAGCTTGCCTTCGACAACCGGCTGCCGCAGCCGACCACCATCCACTGGCACGGCATGCCGGTGCCGCCGGCGCAGGACGGCAACCCGCACGACCCGGTGCCACCCGGCGGCAGCCGCCACTATCGCTTCCGCCTGCCGGACGATTGCGCCGGCAGCTACTGGTATCACCCGCATCCGCACGGCCATACCGCGGAACAGGCCTACCGCGGCCTGGCCGGCGCCGTCATCATCCGCAGCAAGCGCGATCCGCTGCGCCACCTGCCGGAAAAACACCTGCTGCTGTCCGATCTCAAGCTGGACGACAACGGCCAGATTGCGGCCAACGACATGGCCGATCTGCACGACGGCCGCGAAGGCCAGTTCCTGCTGATCAACGGTGCGTGGCAGCCGCAGATCGCGCTGGGCCGCGGCGAGCGCCAGCGCTGGCGCATCTGGAACGCCAGCAGCAGCCGCATCATCAAGCTGGCGCTGCCGGCGCACGAGCTGCAGCTGGTCGGCAGCGACGGCGGCCTGCTGGCCGCGCCGCGCGACATCGACAGCCTGCTGCTGTCGCCGGGTGAACGCGCCGAAGTGGTGGTCACCGGCCGTTTTCACGCCGGCAAGCCGGCCGGCCTCATCAGTCAGCCCTATGTGCGCGGCAAGCGCATGCACGCGGAACAGACGCAGGACGAGACGCTAGCCAGCGTCGTCGAGCATGGCATGCGGCCAACCCTGGCGCTGCCGGCCACGCTGCGAGACATCGCGCCGCTGGGTACGCCCGGCCACCGCCGCCGCATCGTGCTGTCGGAAAACATGGCCGATGCCCGCGCGCCGTTCCTGATCAACGGCCGCAGCTACGACATGCACCGCATCGACGGCACCGGCGAGGTTGGCCGCATCGAGGAGTGGGAAGTGGTGGCCGACGCGCACATGGACCATCCCTTCCACCTGCACGGCACCCAGTTCCAGGTGCTGGCACGCAGCGTGGACGGCATCTGGGAAGACGAGCCCTTTCTCGCCTGGCGCGACGTGGTCAACGTGCCGGCCGGCGAGATGGTGCGCTTGCGCTTCGTGCAGGCGCTGCCCGGCCTGCGCATGTATCACTGCCACATCCTGGAGCACGAAGACCAGGGCATGATGGCGCAAATCGATTTTTTGCCGAGGTAAGCCATGGACGACTCTCAACATGACTGCTGCAGCGACAAGCGCGTGGTGCAGCCGGACAAGGCGGCGCTGCTGAAACGGCTGGCGCGGCTGGAAGGGCAGGTGCGCGGCGTGGCCGGCATGATCGACGCCGACCGCTACTGCGTCGACGTGCTGACCCAGATCGCCGCCGCGCGCTCGGCGCTGGACGCGGTGGCGCAGCAGCTGCTGGAAAGCCACCTCAAGGGCTGTGTGTCGCGCGCGGTCAGCGCCGGCAACAGCGACGAGGCCATCGCCGAGGTGATGGCCCTGCTCAAGAAAATGCGTTAACGCACACCATCTGAACTGGAGAACGATATGGCAAACCTGATCCTGACTGTCGACGGCATGACCTGCGGCGGCTGCGCCAACAGCGTCAAGAAGGCGCTGGCCGGCGTGCCCGGTGTGGCCGAGGTGGAGGTCGATCTCGCCAGCAAGCGCGTCAGCGTGCAGCACGACGGCAATGCCGACGAGGGCGCGCTGCGCAGCGCCATCGAAAACGCCGGTTTCGACGTGATCGGCTGAGCGCTTTGCCACAGATGGCATGGCAAAAGCGCGCAATACGTGCCGCGACATTGCAGCACGGCACATAAGTCCGTACAATCTTCAGCTTTTAACCCTTGCCCTTCGCTATTACGCATGACGAAGGGTTTTATAGCCACAAGGAGTTCACATGCGGCACTACGAAATCGTGTTCATCGTCCATCCGGATCAGAGCGAACAGGTTGGCGCCATGGTCGAGCGTTACAAGGGCATGGTCCTGAACGCTGGCGGTCAGATTCACCGTCTGGAAGACTGGGGCCGTCGTCAACTGGCTTACCCGATCCAGAAAGTTCACAAAGCTCACTACGTGCTGATGAACGTTGAATGCGCTACCGAGACTCTGGCTGAAATCGAACACGCCTTCAAGTTCAACGACGCCGTTCTGCGTCACCTGACCATCAAGATGAATCACGCTATCACCGAAGCATCCCCGATGATGAAGGACGAAAAGGCGAAGAGCTTGCTGGAAAACCAGGCAGCTGCAGCCGAGGCTGAAGTTTCTGCCTAATTGGCAGGTAACGGATCCTTGCAGAACCGAATTGAACTGACCGCTACGGTCGAACGCGAAGACTCGCTGAGATGCACGCCCGCCGGCTTGCCGGTGCTGGAAATGTGGCTCAGACATCAATCCCGCCAGAGTGCGGCCAACCTTGAACGTGATGTGGTCTGTGAAATACAGGCCGTGTTGCTGGGGGAGGGCGCCAGAAAGATGGCAGGAAAGATGGCAGGAAATGTGGTGCAGTGCACCGGTTTTCTCAGTCAGCGCAGTTTACGTAATCCCCGGTTGGTTCTGCATATCGAACACGTTGAATTTGTAAAAGGTTAATCAAATGGCACGTCAACTCTTCAAGCGCAAGAAGTTCTGCCGCTTCACCGCGGAAGGCATCAAAGTAATCGACTACAAGTCTGTCGATCTGCTGAAGGACTTCATCGCCGAAAACGGCAAAATCATCCCGGCTCGTATCACCGGCACCAAGGCTGGCTACCAGCGTCAACTGACAGAAGCTATCAAGCGCGCGCGCTTCCTGGCTTTCCTGCCATTCACTGACCAGCACTAAGACCGGGAAAGGACCGACAAGATGCAAATCATTCTGCTCGAACAAGTCGCCAACCTGGGTACCCTGGGTGACGTGGTAAACGTGAAGAACGGCTACGCCCGTAACTTCCTGATCCCGCAAGGCAAAGCCAAGCGTGCAACTGAAGCCAACCTGAAAGAATTCGAAGCTCGCCGTGCCGAGCTGGAAGCCAAACAGGCTGAAATTCTGGCAGACGCCAAAGTCCGCGCTGAAAAACTGAACGAAGCTACTGTTACCATCGCGCAAAAAGCCGGTGTTGACGGTCGCCTGTTCGGCTCCGTGACCAACGTTGACATCGCTGAAGCGGTTACTGCTTCCGGCGTTGCCATCAAGCGTTTCGAAGTTCGTCTGCCAAACGGCCAGCTGAAGGCCATCGGCGAGTACGACGTTGAAATCGCTCTGCACCACGACGTTGTGGTTGCGATCAAGGTTGTGGTTGTTCCTGCCGTTTAAGCAAGACAGCACTGCCCGCAACACAGAAAAGCCGCCCTCGGGCGGCTTTTTTCATGGCCGCCTGCCGGCGAAGCCGTGTTATGTCGCATTGCACAACGTCAATGTCCTGTTCTCGAACGCCCGTTTGCCTGTGTTGGCGCATAATGCCAACAGATCAATGGAGGGCGCGATGATGGAACTGGTAATTGCTGCAGTATTGTTATTATTTTTTGTTTTTCCGCTGTTTGGTGGCGTGCTGGCCTTTGTCAGCGGCGCGATCCGGCCGCGTTTTCACGGTGGCAAGGTGCTGTCCGGCTGGCATCCGCTGAACCCGTACTACAAGCTGTCGCCGTATCACTTCGGCAAACGCTAGACCGATACCGTCTGCTGCAGAATGGCCCCGCCCGCGCGGGGCTTTTGTTTTGCGGCCAACGTTGGCCGCAGTCACCGCCGACCGTATCAATCCCGTTGCCCGTCCCCCAGCCGGCGCGCTTCCACCTCGAACGGGTTGTCCCGGTACGGCCGCTTGCCGCGCAGCCACAGCCACAGGCTGGCGGCGGGGTAGGCCAGCAACAGCAGCACGCCCCAGCGCTGGTACTGGCGCACATGCACCTGTTCGTGTGCGCGCAGCCGTGCCAGCAGCTGCCTGTTCTGGCCGATGATCACGTGGCCGAAGGTGATGGCGGCAAACGGCAGGCGTCGCACTTTGTCATCCGGCCACAGCGCGATTTCCAGCGCGCCGTGCTGCCGGCTGGCACGAGCGCCGCACAGCAGCAGCGGCAAGGCCAGCAACAGGCCTAGCAGTGAGCAGGGTGCCGCCCATAGATAGGCGGCGAGGCGACGCAGGCTGCGCGTGCGCATGGCTACTTGACTGCCCGCGCCATCAGCAGGCTGTCGTGATAGCCGCCATGGCGCAGGCTGTCGCCGCGCAGCGTGGCTTCGCGGGCAAAGCCGTATTTTTCATACAGCGCGATGGCCGGCGCGTTGTCGCAGAACACTTTCAGCTGCAGCCGGCGATAGGGCAGGTAGTCGCTGACCTGCCCCAGCAGCGCCTGCAGCAGCGCACTGCCCACGCCCTGGCCGTGCTGCGCCGGGTGCACGATGATGCCCAGCTCGGCGATGTGGCCCAACCGCGGGTTGTCGCTGGGTTGCCAGATGGCGGCATTACCGACGATGCTGCCATCCGCCGCTTCCGCCACCAGGCTGTACTTGCAGTCGCTCAGGCGCTGCCGCCAGGCGTTTTCGTCCGGGTAGGGCAGCTGCAGGGTATTGGCCTGCACGCTATCGTGCGCCATCAGCGCGGCCACGCCGGCTGCGTCGTCCAGCTCGCTGTGGCGCAGGTGGAACAGCTGGCGCGGTCTGTCCTGCCGCGGTGCGGGCCGGGTGGCGGGTTCGGCGGGCCTGGTGCTGGCCGCATGCTCGCCGGGGCGAAAGCGCAAGCGCGCCATCAGCACCGCATCCTGGTACACGCCTTCACGCAGGTTGAAGCCGCGTGCCACGCCCTCGTGCTCGAAACCGTAGCGTTCATACAGCGCGATGGCGCCGTGGTTGTCGTGCACCGCATCCAGCTCAATGCGCTTGAGATCCAGCCAGTTGTCGGCATAGTCCAGCAGCGCGCGCATGAGTGCACCGCCCACGCCCTTGCCTTGCCAGTCGTCGCGCACCATCAGGAACAGCAGCGCTGTATTGCGGCGCCGTGGTGGGATGGCCAGATGCAGGCCGCCGCAGCCCACCAGTTCGCCATCCGGCGTGCAGGCCACCAGCGCGTGGATATGAGGCGGGAAGTTGTCCAGTAATTGCTGCACGCTGGCCAGCGACTGGAACGGCTGCTGCAGGGTATTGCGCACCACGCCGGGGCTGGTACGCAGGCGGTGCAGGGCGGCGGCATCGGTCGGGGCGAGGCGGCGGATCTGGTAGTGCATGGGCGGCTTTCGCGATTACCGGGCGCGACAGCGGTTGGCCGCACCCAAGGTAGCCACCATGCCATGAGGATGGGCGTGGTGACAACTGCCCGTGCGGCCAACGTTGCGGGCGGCACGGGCAGGCGGGGCGGTGTCGCCTAGCGTCGCGGCTGCGTCGCGCGATCCACCAGCACCATCAGGTGCTGGTAGGGGATGCCGCTGTGGCTGGACAGGCCGATCTCGCAGGTGGCGCTGGTGGAGAAGCCGCCGCCGCAGCCGGCAACCTGTTGTTTCAGCCCGGTCAGCGCACTTTCGTTCAGCTCCGGGTGGCTGAAGCCTTTGTCGCCGGCAAAGCCGCAGCAGGTGATGCCGGCCGGCTCGATCACCGTGCTGGCGCAGCGTCTGGCCAGCGCGTTGAGGGTGGCGGACTGGCCTTTCTTGCGCATCGAGCACACCACGTGCAGCGCCACCGTCTCGTCCTGCGGACTGAACTGCAGGTATTGCGCGGCTTCCTCTTGCACAAACGTGGTCACGTCCACAATGCGCAGTCGCTTATCCTGCACCCCGTCCAGCAGCGCCGCGGTGCACACGCCGTTGTCGATCAGCACCGGCCAGCGGCCGTTGTCGCTGGCGGCCAGCAGCGCGGCTTCCACTTCGTTGATTATCTTCTGCGCCGCCTCGCTGGCGCCCTTGGACTTGAATGGCGTGCCGCAGCACAGGTTGGCCAGATTGTCCGGGTACAGCAGCTGGTAGCCGGCCTTGTTCAGCACCGAGGCCACCACTTCGTTCAGCGGCCGCGCGTCCGGTGCCTTGGCGGAAGGCACGAAGGTGCGGGTCAGGCACGACGGCAGGTACACCACCTTGCGCGCGCTGCCGGTCTGGCCAGTGGCCAGCTGCAGCTTGCCGGCGGCACGCGGGAAGTATGGCGTCCAGCGCGGAATCTTGCGGCCAACCACCTTGCGCAGGCCGCGCATGATGGCGCCGGTGGCGGTGTCTCCAGCCACCGCGTGCAGGGTGTCCAGCGCCTTCAGCCCCAGCCTGGCGCCGCTGGCGGCGGTGGCGAAGTTGTCGGCCAGGGTGTTGGCGGTGGCCCAGCCGATGTCGGACAGCTGCGCCTCGCGGATCAGGCTGGTCAGACTGCCGGTGTTGATGCCCACCGGGCAGGCGGTTTCGCACAGCCCGCAAGTGGTACAGGTTTCATCGCCGGCGTACTGGTAGGCGTCGCGCAGCTCGGCCAGCCGCTCACTGTCGCCCTGTTTTTCCAGCAGCGCCATCTCGCGGTTGGCGACGATGCGCTGGCGCGGGGTGAGGGTGATGGCGCGGCTGGGGCACATCACCTCGCAGAAGCCGCATTCGATGCACTTGTCGATCAGCGGGTTGGCCGCCGGGATCGGCTTCAGGTCGCGCACGTGCAGCTGTTTGTCGTGGGTGATGATCACGTCCGGGTTGAGGATGCCCTGCGGGTCGAACAGCGCCTTGATCTCCTGCATCAGGCGATAGGCGGTGGCGCCCCATTCCAGCTCCACGAACGGCGCCATATTGCGGCCGGTGCCGTGCTCGGCCTTCAGCGCGCCTTCGTATTCCACCGCCACCAGCTGGCACACCGCGTCAATAAACGCCTCGTAGCGGGCGATTTCCTCCGCACCGCTGAAGTTGGGGGTGAACACGAAGTGCAGGTTGCCTTCCAGTGCGTGGCCGAAAATGATCGCCTCGTCGTAGTGGAACTGCTTGAACAGCGCCTGCAGCTTCAGCGTGCCCTCGGCCAGATGCTCGATCGGGAAGGCGACGTCCTCGATGATCACCGTGGTCTCGGCGGCGCGCATCGCTCCCACGCTGGGGAACATGCCCTTGCGGATGTTCCAGTACTGGGTGTACTCGGCCACGTCGCTGGTGAAGCGGATGCCGGTTTCGGTGGCGATGTGCTGGATAAAGCCGCTGATGGCCGCCACGTTGGCCGCAATCGCCTCCGGGCTGGCGGCGCGGGTTTCCATCAGGATGGCGGCGGCGTCCGGCCCCAGCGTCTTGATGAACTCCGGCACCCCGGCCTTATTCTCCACCGATTTCAGGCTGGCACGGTCCAGCAGCTCGGCGGACGACACCACGTCCTTGTGCTGCGCCAGGATGGCAATCGCGTCGCAGGCGGCCTTGATGCTGTCGTAGAACACCAGCGCCGATGCCTTGTGCGGGTGTTCCACCACGCTGTGGTAGGTGACCTCGGACACGAAGGCCAGCGTGCCTTCGCTGCCCACCAGCAGGTGCGTCAGCATCTCCAGCGGGTCGGCAAAATCCAGCAACGCGTTCAGGCTGTAGCCGGTGGTGTTCTTCATCTTGTACTTGCGGCGGATCCTGGCCGCCAGCTCGGCATCGGCCAGTACGCGCTGGCGCAGGGCGGCCAACTGTGCCAGCAGGCCGGCGTGGCTGACGCGGAACGCCGCCACGCTGGCGGCGTCGCCGCTGTCCAGCAGCGTGCCGTCGGCCAGCAGCAGGCGCAGCGACTTCAGCGTCTGGTAGCTGTTCTCGGCGGTGCCGCAGCACATGCCGCTGGAGTTGTTGTTGACGATACCGCCGATCATGGCGGAGTTGATGGTGGCAGGATCCGGGCCGATCTTGCGGCCGTAGGGCAGCAGCGCGGCATTGGCCTCGGCGCCGATCACCCCCGGTTGCAAGCGGATGGCGGCGCCGTCATCCAGCACCTGCAGGCCTTTCCAGCCGTGGCTGGCCACCACCAGGATCGAGTCGCTGACCGCCTGGCCGGACAGCGAGGTACCGGCGGCACGGAAGGTGACCGGCAGCTGCAGGCTAGCTGCTTCGCGCAGGATGGCGCGCACCTCGTCCTCGTTCTCGGTCTTGATGACGATCTTCGGCGTCAGCCGGTAACAGGAGGCATCGGTGCCGTAGGCCAGCGTCGACAGCGGGTCGCTGAACACCCGGCGCGCGGGCAGCACTTCCAGGATGCGTTGATGGAATTCGCGATAGGCACCTTGCAGCATGAGACTCTCCGTGTGGCCGCGGCCGGCCTGTTCTGTTCTGGGTCAGCCCCGATGTTGCCACAACACAAACGCTTTCCCATCAGGGGTTTGCCCTTGTTTATGGCAAGCGGTTAAGCTGTTTGCAGCCATGGAGGAGAAATCATGCTGATCGACAAGGAACGGGCCACCCTGCTGGTGGTGGACATCCAGGAAAAACTGCTGCCGGCGGTGCTGGATGCCGAGGGGATGCTGGCGCGCTGCCGCTGGCTGATTGCGGCGGCACACGATGTCGGGCTGCCGGTGGTGTTTTCCGAGCAGTATCCGCAGGGGCTGGGGCATACCGCGCCGTCGCTGCTGGCGGCGGCGCCGGGTGCCGCGGTGGTGAGCAAGCTGCACTTCTCCTGCGTCGCCAGCCAGTGCCTGCCGCCGGAGCTGCTGCAGCGGCCGCAGGTGGTGGTGTGTGGCATGGAGACCCATGTCTGCGTGCTGCAGACGGTGCTGGAGCTGCTGGCCCACGGCAAGCAGGTGTTCGTGGTAGCGGACGCGGTGTCCAGCCGAAGCCAGATCGACCGCGACGTCGGCCTGCAGCGCATGCGCGATGCCGGCGCGGTGCTGGTGACGCGCGAGATGGTGCTGTTCGAGGCGCTGCAGGTGTCCGGCACCGAGCTGTTCCGCCAGATGAGCAAGCGCTACCTGGTGGGCGAGCAGCCATCCTGAGGGTGCGCTGCCGCCCGGTGTGGCGGCGGCCCCAAAAAGGAAAAGGTTGGCCGCAATCGCTTGCGGCCAACCTTGCCTTGTTGAGATGACGGCTGAGCCGTTCTGGTTCTCCCTCTATCTAACCTTGCACGTCGTCGTGCCGACGCCGCGTGACTATCCGGAAAAGAAGCCCCGAATTGGCGCATTGCACCAATTCGGGTGGCTTTGCTGCACCACTATTGTGCAAAAAAACTTCGTCAACCGAGCGTTTGGTCGATCGGACCACGCGATAAACGAAGAACAACACCTGTCGCTCCGTGGAGCAGGGTAGTACTTAGCAAGGGATGTGCCAGCTCAAGGATGCTTGTATGTGGCGGTTATCGCGGATGCCGGCCTGCTGCGGCGATGGCCTGTGAAAAACGGCCCTGGCAGGCGCTTTCCTGCAGGGCCGTTTGCCACGGTAATGCCGCGCAATACCTGTTCCGATGGGCTGTCCGGATCCGCCGTCGCGGTTGCCGCCGGCAGGCCGCGGCGTGTCAGGCCGCCGCGGTAGCAGAACCGGGCGGCGGCGCTAGCTGGCGCGGAAGGCGATGCGGTAGATGTGTCCGTCATGGTGCAGGTCCAGCAGCCAGTCCGCGCTGCCGGTGACGCAGGCCGGCAGCGTGACTTTGGCCTGCCAGTGGCCGCCGCCATCGACGAAGCGGTAGCGGTTGAAGCCCATGTCCATGTCCCGCATCGAGAATTCCGCCGTCGGCGCCTCGCTGCCTTGCTTGCTCAGCGTCAGCGTGAACGGGCTGCGCTGGCGCGGGCCGTCGACAAAGCGCAGCACGCTGCCGTCCGGCAGCGCACAGCCCTGTTGCAGCGCGCTGCAGCTGACGCTGGTGACGGCCGGCGCCGCCGGCTGGCGCTGCTGCAGATACCAGCTGATCAGCGCCACCTTGAGCGCGGCGAACACCAGCAGTGCCAGCGCGATGAACTGCCATTGCCTGCGGCTGAGTGCCTTCATTGCCACGCCCCCCGCATCAGCGCGATGCCGTGCGCGCTATGCTGGCGGGCCGTATCCAGATCCGCCGCCTGCAGACCGCCGATGGCGAAGACCGGCAGCGGGATTTCATCCTGCAGCAGGCGGGCAAAGCCGTCCCAGCCCAGTGCCGCCTGTTGCGGGTGGCTGGCGGTGGGCTGCACGTGGCCGAGCAGCGCGTAGTCGAGGCCGAGTGCCGCGGCACGCGCCAGTTCCGCGCGGCTGTGCGCCGAGGCGCCGACCCAGGCCAGATGCGGCGGCCGCTCGTCCAGTGCGGCCAACCTTTGGCTGCTCAGGTGCAGGCCGTCCACCGGCCAGCCCTTGATCCATGCCGGATCGGTGTTGACCAGCAGCTTGCCGCCCTTGGGGTGGACGATGTCGGCCACTTCGGCGACAAAGTCGGCCAGCTGTTCGCGGCTCTTTTGCGGCTCGCGCACGATGACCCAGCCAGGATTGTCGCGTTGCGCCAACACTTCCAGCGTGTGGTCGCGGCCGCATTCGCCGACGCAGCTGATCTGCAGCACGTCCGGCAGCTGCAGCGAGCGCAGCACCGGGTCGTTGGCCGGCAGCATCGGCGTGACGCTGTGATGGCCCGGTGTCTGCCAGGCAAAGGACTGCCCTTCGTGCGGCTGCGGCGTACCTTGCCACGCCCAGATGCGGAAGAAGCGCAGGTGCACTGAGGCGTGTTCGTAGTGGTGGGTGCGCGTCAGCCACGGCGTGGCGTGGCTGACCCCGATACCCATTTCCTCGCGGAATTCGCGCACCAGCGCGGCCAGCGGTGTTTCGCCGGGCTCGACCTTGCCACCGGGGAATTCCCAGTAGCCGGCGTAGGGTTTGCCGGCCGGCCGGCTGCCGAGCATGAAGCTGCCGTCGGCGTGCATCAGCGCGCCGGCGACAACGGAAATGATAGGTTTGGATTCAGACATGATCGGTATGCCAGACAGGAAGTTGCAATGGGGAACGGCGGCATGCAAAACGCCGCCGCTGACAGGCAGCGGCGGCGCGGCGGGCTAGCCGGATCATTTGGCGCCTTTGACGTGCTGCTCCAGCTCGTTGAACGACGGGCGTTCGGTGGAGTACAGCACCTTGCGGCCGAATTCGATCGCGCTTTGCGGCGCATAGCCTTGCAGGCTGGCCAGCAGCGTGGTCTTGATGCACTGGAATTCCTTGGTGCTGTCCTCGACCTTCTGTTCCAGCAGCGAACCCAGTGGCGACACCACGCCGTAGGCCAGCAGAATGCCGAGGAAGGTGCCGACCAGCGCACTGCCGATCATGCCACCGAGAATGGCCGGCGGCTGGCCGACCGAGCCCATGGTGTTGACCACGCCCAGCACCGCCGCCACGATACCGAAGGCCGGCAGCGCATCGCCCAGCTTGGTCACCGCCGACGCCGGCATCGCCGCCTCGTGGTGGTGGGTTTCGATCTCGTTGTCCATCAGGTTCTCGATCTCGAAGGCGTTGAGGTTGCCGGACACCATGATGCGCAGGTAGTCGGTGAGGAATTCGATCACGTGGTGGTCGTTGGCGATGTTCGGATACTTGCTGAACAGCGGGCTGTCGTGCGGGTGCTCGACGTCGTTCTCGATCGCCATCAGGCCTTCCTTGCGGATCTTGACCATGATCTCGTACAGCAGCGACAGCAGCTCCATGTAGCGTGCCTTGGTGTACTTGGAGCCCTTGAACGCGCCCGGCAGCGCGGCCTTGACCGCTTTCAGCGTCTTGCCCTGGTTGCTGACCACGAAGGCGCCGATGGCGCCGCCCAGAATCGCCAGCATCTCGGTAGGCAGCGCCTTGATGATCACCGTCATGTTCCCGCCGTGAACAATGTAGGCGCCGAAGATACAGCCCAGCGTGATCACATAACCAATGATGACATTCATAAGCAAGACTTCCTGAAATGGGGCGGTGAGGATGGTTGTTCGGCTGCGCACTGGCGCAGGGTCTCGGGCGGCGGCAGCGTGCGGGCCCGCCGGCGCCGGATCGCTGACATGATATTGCATCGCGGCAAGCGCCGTGCATTTTTACCGCGCGGCGCCCGCATTGCGTTGCATACGTCGCGCGGTCCGCGCTCAAGACTAGGGGACAGCCCGGCAATCGGCAAGTGGCTCACTCGGCGCGGCGCTCCTTGCTGCTGCGCCCGGCCCAGTCGCAGGCAAACTGGTATGCCACCCGGCCGGAGCGGCTGCCGCGCAGCTGGCTCCACTGCAGCGCGGCGCGTTCGCTGTGCTTGCCGTGCTTGAGGCCGAAGTGCGCCAGCCAGCCGGCCACGGCGGAAAGATAGGCGTCCTGGTCGAACGGGTAGAACGACAGCCACAGCCCGAAACGGTCGGACAGCGACACTTTTTCCTCGGTGGTTTCGCCGGGATGGATCTCGCCGTCCTTGAGCCAGCCTTCGCGGTTCTCGCTGGCCTTTTCCGGCATCAGGTGACGGCGGTTGGAGGTGGCGTACACCAGAAGGTTGGCCGCACGGCGGCTGAGACCGCCGTCCAGCGCCGATTTCAGCGCCTTGTAGCTGTCTTCGCCTTCCTCGAACGACAGGTCGTCGCAGAACAGGATGAAGCGTTCCGGCCGCGCCGCGACGGCATCGACGATCTGCGCGAGGTCAGGCAGCTGCGCCTTGTCGACCTCGATCACGCGCAGGCCCTGTGCCGCGTACTGGCCCAGCAGCGCCTTGATCAGAGACGATTTGCCGGTGCCGCGCGCGCCGGTGAGCAGCACGTTGTTGGCCGGGCGACCGGCGAGGAATTGTTCGGTGTTGCGTAGCAGGCGCTGCTTCTGGCGTTCGATATGGATCAGCTCGTCCAGCGCCACGCTGTGCGGCTGGTGGATGGCCTCCAGCCAGGCGCTGGCGCCGAGGCGACGCCAGCGGAACGCCGGCGCGCTCCAGTCGGTGGCCGGCACCGCCGGCGGCAGCAGCGGCTCCAGTCGTGCCAGCATCGCTTCGGCGCGGGCGAGAAAGGCTTCGAGTTGGTCCATCAGGCGCCCTCGATTCAGTCGGTCAGGGTTTTGCGCAGCACTTCGATCTGCAGGTCGGCGCGCAGTGGCGTGCCGGCGTTGGCGTCATGCGGGAAGGGCTGGTACTCGCCGGTCTGGTGGTAGCCGCGGCGCAGATAGTAGGCCAGCAGCTCCGGCCGTGCCGACAGCACCGTCATGTGGCAGTAGCTTGCCTGGAAGTGCTGCCGAGCGAACTGTTCGGCGTGGGCCAGCATCTGCTTGCCCAGCCCGCCGGCCTGGATTGCCGGGTCGACCGCCAGCATGCCGATATAGCAGCCGTCGCCGTCCGCGACCACATTGACGCAGGCACACAGCCGCGCCTGCTGCAGCCCCAGCAGGATGTGGGAGTCGTCTTGCGCCAGCGTGAGTCGTACTTGCGCGGCATCGATCCGCGCGCCGGCGACCAGTTCGCTTTCATGCGTCCAGCCGGCCGCGCCGGCGGGCGGGCGGTAGGCACGGTTGACGAGATCGGCGATGGCGTCGGCATCGTCGCTGGTGGCGGTACGGAAAGTGTCGATCGGCATGCTGGCTCCGTGGTGTGTCAGTCGCGCAGGGTGATCACTGGCCAGCCATGGGCTTCGGCGTGCGCCTTCAGGGTGTCGTCGGCATCGACCGCCACCGGGTTGCTGACGATGGACAAGAGCGGCAGGTCGTTGCGCGAGTCACTGTAGAAGAACACCTTGTCGTAGCTGTCCAGCGTTTCGCCGCGTGCGGCCAACCATTCGTTGAGACGGGTGATCTTGCCGGCCTGGAAGCTGGGGGTGCCGCTCGGCTTGCCGGTGAAGTTGCCGCTGTCGTCTTCTTCCAGCTCCACCGCGATCAGGTGTTCCACGCCCAGTTCTCGGGCGATGGGGCCGGTGATGAAGCGGTTGGTGGCGGTGATGATCATTACCTCGTCACCCTGGGCAAAGTGCGCCGCCAGCAGCGCGCGCGCCTTTTGCGGGATGATGGGCTTGATGTGCTCCTCCATGTAAGCGGCGTGCAGGGTGTCCAGCTCGCTGCGCGAGAAGCGGGTCAGCGGCGCCAGCTGGAAGTCGAGGAATTCGTAGATGTCCAGCGTGCCGGCCTTGTACTGCTCGTAGAAGTAGTCGTTCTGCCGCGCGTGGTGCTCGGCGTCGAGGATGCCGCGTTTGATCAGGAATTTCGGCCATTCGCTGTCGGAGTCGCCAATGATCAGGGTGTTGTCCAGGTCAAACAGGGCAAGATTCATGGTGTTTCAGCTTTCGGTAGGGGCGGTTTGTAACACGTTCTTGACCAGCGGCACCGTGATCGGGCGGCGCATGGCCAGCGAGTAGCGGTCGAGCATGTCCAGCATGCCGATCAGGCTGGCCAGGTCGCGGCGCCAGTGGGTGAGCAGGTAACGGAATACGTCGTCGCCGATGGCCAGCTGGCGCTCGGCGGCGTGATGGCGCAGCGCCGCCAGCTTGTCGTCGTCGGACAGCGCCTTGACTTCGAACACCAGGCCCCAGCCGAGGCGGGTGCGCAGGTCGTCGCGTACCGGCGCCTGCATCGGCGGCTGGTGTCCGGCCATCAGCAGGCGGCCTTCGCCGCTTTCCTTCAGCGAGTTGTAGATCGAGAACAGCATGATCTGGTCGTCCGGTGCCAGTTCGTCGACATGGTCGACGGCGATGAAGCTGGCCTCGCGGGCGAAGTCGGGCAGCTGCTCGTGCTTGGCGTCGAGGTAGATCGAGGCGCGGCCGAGCAGCTCGGCGTGGGCGATCCACGCCTGCAGCAGGTGGGTCTTGCCGCAGCCGGGTTCGCCCCACAGGTAGACGAAGCGCTCCCCGCCTTCCGCGGTCAGCGCGGCGATGATTTCGCTGTTGCGCTGGGCAAGAAAGTTGTCAAACCCGGGCAGGGGCGTGGGGCTGAGGTCGAGGACGAGCTGATCCAACATGCGGCAAGGTTCTAAATAGAGTCAGGAATCGATTTTACGCTGATAAAAGCCGCTGTTGAAATAACGCTGCACCAGATAACGCGCCAGCACCACGCTGATGGCCGCCAGCGGCAGGGCCAGCAGCACGCCGACGAAGCCCATCAGCTCGCCGAACGCCATCAGCGCGAAGATCACCGTCACCGGCGACAGGCCGATGCGTTCGCCCACCAGGTAGGGCGTGATCAGGAAACTTTCCAGCGTCTGGCCGACCACGAACACGCTCCACACCAGCACGAGACCGCTGAAGCCGTTGTACTGCAGGATGGCGGCCAGTGTCGCCAGCAGCAGGCCAAGAAAGGCGCCGACATAGGGGATGAACACCAGCAGGCCGGCAACGATGCCGATGGCAAGGCCGGATTCCAGTCCCACCAGCGCCAGGCCGCCGCCGTAGATGATGGCCATCAGCAGCATCACCGACAGCTGGCCGCGCAGGAACTGGCCCAGCACTTCGTCCAGCTCGTGGGCGATGCGGCCAACCTCCGGCGCCCAGCGCCGCGGCACCAGCGTGCCGACGCGCGCCACCATCCGGTCCCAGTCGTGCAGGAAATAGAACAGCAGCACCGGCAGCAGGCTGAGGTTGGCGAGCATGGACAGCAGCAGCGCGCCGCCGTAGCCCAGCTGTGGTGCCAGCTTGGCCAGCAGCTGGCGCAGGTTGCCGGTATTGCTGCTCAGCGTGTGGCGCCAGCTTTGCGTGTCCAGGCTCAGCTTGGTGCCGAGCAGCTGGTTCAGCCACGGCAACGCCTGCTGTTGGATGAAATCCACCATCGCCGGCAGCCGTTCCACCAGCGCATGGCCCTGGCTGACCAGCATCGGGATCACGATCAGCAGCAGCGCGAGGATGGCGAAAAATCCGGCAAACATCACGCAAACAAGCGACAAGATGCGCGATAAGCCGTGTTTTTGCAGGTAATCGACGGCCGGATCGAGGATGTAGGCGAGCACGATGGCGGTGACAAACGGGGTCAGCACCGCGGACAGCCGGTCAAGCAGCCATACCGCGCCGGCGAGGGTAATAGCGACAATCAACCACGGAAGATAGTTTGTGCGGGAGCGTTCCATCAGCTTTTCAGTTAAAATACAGGCGCTTCGGGCCAAGAGCCCGTTTGCCGCAGCAGGAAAACGATCACGTTAGCAGAAAGCGAGTAGACCTTGAATACCACGTCCCTCAGTTACCGCGATGCCGGTGTCGATATTGATGCCGGTGACGCGCTCGTCGAAAACATCAAGCCGTTTGCCAAACGCACCATGCGTCCCGAAGTCCTCGGTGGCCTCGGCGGTTTCGGCGCACTGGTGGAAATCTCCAAGAAATACAAGGAGCCGGTGCTGGTTTCCGGCACGGACGGTGTCGGTACCAAGTTGAAGCTGGCCTTCGACTGGAACCAGCATGATACCGTCGGCATCGACCTGGTGGCCATGAGTGTCAACGACATTCTGGTACAGGGCGCCGAGCCGCTGTTTTTCTTGGACTACTTTGCCTGCGGCAAGCTGGATGTGCCGCAAGCCACCGATGTGATCAAGGGTATTGCCCAGGGTTGCGAACAAGCGGGCTGCGCACTGATCGGCGGTGAAACCGCCGAAATGCCGGGCATGTACCCGGTGGGTGAATACGACCTCGCCGGCTTTGCCGTCGGCGTGGTGGAAAAGAGCAAGGTCATCACCGGTCGCGACATCAAGCCGGGCGACGTCGTGCTCGGCCTGAAATCCAACGGTGTGCACTCCAACGGCTACAGCCTGGTACGTAAGATCATCGATCGCGCGCAGCCGGATCTGGATGCGCCGTTCGAAGGTGACATCACCCTGCGTCAGGCCGTCATCGCGCCGACCCGCATCTACGTCAAGCCGTTGCTGGCGCTGATGGAGAAGCTGACCGTGAAGGGCATGGCCCACATCACCGGTGGCGGCATTACCGAAAACACCCCGCGCGTGCTGCCGGAAAACACCGTGGCACAAATCGATGCCAAGAGCTGGGAGCTGCCGAAGCTGTTCCAGTGGCTGCAGGCCGAAGGCAATGTCGATGCGCAGGAAATGTATCGCACCTTCAACTGCGGTATCGGCATGGTGGTGATCGTGGACGCGGCCGATGCCGACGCCGCAGCCGCTTTCCTGACCGAGCAGGGTGAGACCGTGTCGCGTATCGGGGTGATCCGTGCGCGTAACGGTGACGAGCATCAGACCCAGGTTGCCTGAGCGCCTGAACTGATGTGACCGGCGCCGCTGGCACTGCTGGCGGCGTTTGTCATTTCTCGGGCGCAGCCCGAGCGAGTACTTATTGAATGTGGTCCTGCCCGTGGTGGTGCCCCTGCGCTGGCGCACCGGCTGCCGGCAAGACCTAGCCGAATTGCTGACATGAAAAACATCGTAATCCTGATCTCCGGCCGCGGCTCCAATATGCAGGCCATCGTCGATGCCGACATTCCTGGCGCCCGCATTGCCGCGGTGATCGCCAACCGTCCCGACGCCGCCGGCCTCGCCTGGGCGGCGGCGCGCGGCATCGCCACCGTCGGTCTGGATCACAAGCAGTTTGCCAGCCGCGAGGCGTTCGACGCGCAGCTGGCGGCCGAGATCGACGCCTTCGCCCCCGATCTGGTGGTGCTGGCCGGTTTCATGCGCATTCTAACGCCGGCGTTCACCGCGCGTTACGAGGGGCGGATGCTGAACATTCATCCGTCGCTGCTGCCATCCTTCCCGGGCCTGCATACCCACCAGCGCGCCATCGACATGGGCTGCAAGGTGGCGGGCTGCACCGTGCACTTTGTCACCGCCGAGCTGGACCACGGCCCGATCGTGGCGCAGGCGGTGGTGCCGGTGCTGGATGACGATACCGAGACCACCTTGGCCGCACGCGTGCTGCAGCAGGAACACCGGCTGTATCCGGAAGCGGTGCGCCGCTTCGCCGCCGGCGAGCTGCAGATCCGCAACGGCCGCATCGGCGGTGTCGATGCCGCCGCCGCCGGCCTGGCGCTACAGGTGCCGGTACTCTGAAGATGATGCCCGCGCGGCGGCGCCGGTGGTGGCCGCTATTGCTGGCGCTGCTGCTGTCGTTGCTGCTGCATCTGGCGCTGTTCGGCGGCAGCCTGCTGTCCTTCGACAGTGCCGCGCCGGACGAGGCGCCACTGCGCAAGTTGACGATCTCGCTGCAGGCGATGGCGCCGGCGCAAGACGATGCCTCGGCGCCGGCGGCGGTGGCGCTGGGGATGGTCGCCGCCACCGCGGATGGCGTGGCGGCCGACGCTTCGGCACCGCCGTCGCAGGCGCCGC
>NZ_LFDT01000017.1:0-69094 GCF_001037925.1 Vogesella sp. EB
ACGATAAAGGTGTGGCAGGCATCGACAGCAACACTACGCTGGAAGATACGGCGGTGAGTGGCAATGTGCTGGACAACGACCGTGATATTGATAGCAACCTGACAGTGGCTGGCTTCTCCGTGGACATCAATGGTGATGGCACTACAGAAAGTTTCACTGCTGGCCAGACGGCAACGATCAACGGTGTCGGGACGCTGACCTTGGGTAGCGATGGCGGCTACACCTTCGCACCGGCCGGCAACTGGAGTGGTACCGTTCCAGCGGTGACTTACACCACGAATACCGGTACCAGCGCTACCTTGAATATTGATGTAACACCGGTGGCAGACAAACCGGCACTGACGATCAACAATTATCAGACCGTGGCTTCAATGAACTTTGAAGATGTGGCACTGCCTTCCCAAGGTTATTCCGAGACGATCCAGATCAACACGATTTCGGGTACCAGCACGGTGGGCACTTGGAGCACCTGGAACGGCAGTGGTTATGTCGAGGTAGGCAAGGAAGGCATCTACCAGGGCGGTAGCTCCAGTAACAAAGTCATGGAGATTGAAGCCGCCACCGGCGACAAGACCCTGTATGCGGATATCCAGGTTGAAGCTGGCCGCTTCTACGAGCTGGATTTCGATGTTGCGGCACGTAATGGCCATATTGCCAGTTCCGGCATGTCGGTATCGCTGGTCAAGCTGGATGCCTCCGGTAACCCGGTTACCGGTTCGTCTGTCGTGCTGTACACCTTCTCGCCGACGGACAGCAGCTGGCACAACGTGACCGAGAACTGGACGGCAGAAGCATCCGGGACTTACCGTTTGATCTTCACGTCTACGGACTCAGGTAACAGCTACGGCGCCCTGCTGGACAACATCACTTTCTCGGCGGTTGAGAACAAGGGCTACGAGAACAGTTTCTTCAGCCTGGGGGATATCAATACCGCGCTGACCGATACCGATGGTTCCGAAGAACTGGCTGTCGAGATTTCCGGTCTGCCGGTTGGGGCGGTGTTGAAGGATGGCGCTGGTCATGAGCTGACGGTTGGTGCCAACGGCAAGCTGGATGTGACAGGCTGGAGTCTGACCACCCTGCAGATTCAGGTGGACCAGCCTGGCAACTACACCCTGACGGTGACTTCGACTTCCAGCGAAGTGGTTAATGGCAGCGTGGTGGATAGCGACAGCAGCCAAGCCAACTTTACTATCACCGTACTGGATGTAGCCAACTTCACCGATGCCAACGAGGTGGTGACCATGGCGGAGGATGGCGTGCTGAGCGGTTCGGTGCTGACCGGTACCAGCAGCATCGAAGGCGCCGTAACGGTAAGCAGCTTCTCCATCGGCGGCAGCAGCTACACCGCGGGTCAGACTGCCACGGTTGCCAATATCGGTGCGCTGAAGGTCAATGCCGATGGCAGTTATGTCTTCACGCCGGTGAAAGACTTCAACGGCCCGGTGCCGACCGTGAATTACGTCGTGACCGATGGCAAGACCACCGATGCGTCCACGCTGAATATTTCGGTGACCGCGGTGGAAGATACTCCGGTGTCGTATAGCAGCGGCAACAGTGGTGCCTACTGGCTGATGAACTACACGTCGAATGCTAACGAATTCGACATGAAGGTGAAGAACGGCACGATGACGTTGGCGGTGGGCGAATCGCTGCACTGGGACATCCTGGTGACCGACAGTGACCAGAATGCCACGCTGACGCTGATCAACAAGAGCCTGCCAAGCGGTGCGACGCTATCGTATGAGCGCTTGTATGCCGAGAACGGCGAGGTGATGTTGCGGGTTTACCTCACCGTGACTGGCAACTCGGCGATTACCCTGTCCCAAGACAATCAGTTCACGATTGACGTGAATGGCGCCAGCGGCAAGGCCCTGCTGATCAACTCGGACGAGTATGTTGGCGTACACCCCAACAACGAGTATGACTACAGCACACAGTTCGATAATGGCAATGCATCACAGTGGGACGACACTGACTGGCTGAGCAGCAACGTTAGAGGTGGTGAGCTCGCTACCTCGAGCTCAAGCCAGACCGGCCAGACTGTCAGCTACGGCAACGGCGAAGATATCGCCTACGGTACCATCGGTGGCGATACCCTGAGTGGCGGTGCCGACAATGACTTCATCGATGGCCGGGCTGGCAACGATACTCTGTATGGTGATGCAGGTAACGATGTGGTGCTGGGTGGTCATGGCAACGACACGCTTTACGGTGATACCGGTAACGACTACCTGGATGGTGGCCGCGGTAGTGACGCGCTGTATGGCGGTAGCGGCAACGATGTGCTGAAAGGCGGCACAGACAGCGATACATTGGTTGGTGGTGCTGGTAATGACACGCTGACCGGTGGCACAGGTATCGACACCTTCAAGTGGGCGCTGGGTGATGCGGGTGCCGTGGGCTCGGCTGCGAGGGATAGCATCACTGACTTCAAGGCCGGCGTCGGTGGTGACGTGCTGGATCTGAAAGACCTGCTGCAGGGTGAGAACAGCAGTAACCTGAGCAATTACCTGCATTTCGACAAGGATGCCGCCGGTAACGCCGTTGTGCAGATCAGTTCCAGCGGTAATGTTGTGGGTGGCTTCGATCAGGCCATCACGCTGGAAGGCGTGAAACTGTCTGACCTTGGGGCTGGCGATGCGAATATCATCAACAACCTGCTGGCCAATGGCAATCTGAAGGTGGATCTGTAAGCAGCGCAGGCTGTCAGTGCAAAAGGGCCGGGTTTCCGGCCCTTTTTTTGTTGCCGTGAGATCGGTAAACAGTCATGGCATGGCGGGGGCAGTATGGCGTAACGTGATCGCTTGTGTTTACTGGCCTGATACAGAAGGTTGCAGGGGGAAGTCCTGCTCGCGCGCCTAAGCTCGAGAAAAAAGCCAATCCGAACACGGATTGGCTTTTGTGCGATGGTTTTCCTGAAACAAGGCGCCTGGCAGACTACGCTTGTCGGGTGCGCGCGGAGGTGGTGTTTTGCTATAACAGACACCCATGACGACAACCAGCCTCATCGCCTGAGGAGTCCCCAAATATGAAAAGCTGCTTGGGACCGTAGTTCTTTAGGGCTGTCAGGCGTGTGTCACATCCGTGTCGATCGGTATGCTGGGCCCGGGCATAGCTTGGGCCCAGCATGCGTTTTGTTGTCACCACGACGCTTACGGGTGGATGACCAGGGCCGTGAATGGCGGCAGGTAGGCCATGGCCGAGACGACCAGGCCGACCAGGCAGGCCAGTGCCAGCGAGTGGAAGAACACGAAGCGCAGGATCACGCCTTCCTTGCCGTAGTACTGGGTGGCGGTGGAGGCGACCACGATGGACTGCGCGTCGATCATCTTGCCCATCACGCCGCCGGAGGAGTTGGCCGCCGTCATTAGGATCGGCGACAGGCCCAGCTGCTGCGCCGAGGCTTTTTGCAGGCCGCCAAACAGCACGTTGGCCGCCGTGTCGGAGCCGGTCAGCGCCACGCCCAGCCAGCCGAGCAGGGTGCCGAAGAACGGGTAGAACACGCCGGTATGCGAGAACGCGAGGCCGAGGGTGATGTCGACGCCGGAGAAGCGGGTGACATAGCCCAGTGCCAGCATCGCCACGATGGTGGTGAGCGAGTAGCGCAGCGACCAGAAGGTCTCCTTGTACACCTTCAGCATTTCGGACGGACGGTAGCCCATGATCAGCGCCGAGATCAGCGCGGCGACCAGGATGCCGGTGCCGGTGGTGGACAGCAGGTTGAACTTGTAGATGGCGGCTTCCAGGTGCGGCTCGGTCACCACGGGCGGCATCTTGTAGATCAGGTTGTGCAGGCCCGGCCACTGGATTTCCAGCGTGAAGATGCTGTCCAGCAGCTTCTTGATGGTGGGCGAGCCGAAGGCGAATACCGCCACCGACAGGATCAGCCACGGCAGCCAGGCGCGGATCACTTCGCCAGTGCTGTAGCCGTGATGCTTGTCGGCGATGATGGCCTTGGCGCCGTTGGCGGCTTCACCACCCATGGTGCCGGCGGTGGAGGTGTAGATTTCTTTCGGTTTCCATACTTTCAGGAAGCCGACCAAGGCGGCGATGGAACACACCGAGGCGATCACCGCCACCAGTTCCGGCCCCATGGTGTTGGACACGATCAGCTGCGGAATGGCAAACGACAGGCCAGCCACCAGTACCGCCGGCCAGATGCGCATGGTGTTGCGCCAGCCGCAGAACGCGATCAGCAGCCAGAACGGCACGATGATGGCGAAGAGGGTCATCTGACGGCCCACCATCGACGAAATCTGCAGCACGTCCAGGCCGGTGACCTTGGCCAGGGTGGTGATCGGGGTGCCCAGCGCGCCGTAGGCCACCGGCGCGGTATTGGCGATCAGCGACAGGCCGGAGGCGGCTAGCGGCGAGAAGCCGAGGCCGATCAGCATGGCGCCGGTGACGGCCACCGGGGTGCCGAAGCCGCCGGCACCTTCAAAGAAAGCGCCAAAGCAGAACGCGATCAGCAATAGCTGCAGACGGCGGTCGGTGGTGATGCCGGAAATCGATTCGCGCAGGATGGCGAACTGGCCTTTGCGCTCGGTGAGCTGGTACAGGAAGATCACGTTGAGGATGATCCAGCCGATCGGCAGCAGACCATTGGCGGCGCCCAGCAGCGTGGCGCTGGCGGCCAGTTCGGCCGGCATGCCGAACACGCCGATGGCGACCAGCAGCGAGGTCGCCAGGCCCAGCAGCGCGGCCTTGTGCGCCTTGACGTGGAACAGGCCCAGTGCGCCCAGCAGGACGATGACCGGGATGCTGGCGGCCAGCGTGGATAGCCACGGGCTGCCGAGCGGGTCGTAAACGTGTGACCACATGATGTAACTCTCCTTATTGTGATGCGCGATCTCGGTGCTGCTGCCTGACGGCAGGCGGTTGCGCGAGGCGTTATGTGCCGTGCGCGAACTTTAGCGACAGACGGTGGTCGGCGTCATTTGGGGCTTGCCCTTGCGGGTAAACCCTGGGTAATCAAGGCAAGTTGCTGAAAACAAACAAGAAGACGAAAAAATGGCCGCAACGCCGGACAGGCGTTGCGGCCAACCTTGTGGCAGGCAGGGGGCTTACGGCAGCGGGTGGGCGGAGACGCCGCTGTCGTCCAGGCACAGGTAACCGGCGTGGCCGTCGTGCCAGTCCTGGATCACCCAGCGTGTACGCTCGCCGTCGGCCAGCGCATGGTGGTGTACGGCCGGACGGTGGGTGTGACCGTGAATCAGCGTGCAGCCAGGGTTGGCCGCAAGCAGGGCGACAACGGCGTCTTCGGTCACGTCGCTGATTTCGCTCGGCCCGTCCTGCTGCTTGCGCGATTCGCTCTGCTCGCGGATGTGGCGGGCGATGGCGTGGCGTTCCGCCAGCGGCTTCTGCAAAAAGGCTTGCTGCCAGGCCGGCTGCCGCACCATGGCGCGGAACTGCTGGTAGGCGCTGTCGTCGCCGCACAGTGCGTCACCGTGGCTGAGCAGGTAGCGGCGGCCGCAGGCCTGCAGCGGGTGTGGATCGGGCAGCAGCGTGGCGCCGCTGGCGGCGGCAAAGCCGGCACCGAGCAGAAAGTCGCGGTTGCCGTGCATCACGAACAGCGGTGTGTGGCGGCTGAAGTCGCGCATCGCCGCGACCATGCTGCGGGCGAAGGTGTCATCGTCGTCGTCGCCGACCCAGTACTCGAACAGGTCGCCGAGGATGTACAGCGCGTCGATGTGGCCGGCCCACTGCCGCAGCGTGCGCCGGAACAGCTCGCCCAGCCACGGTGCGTCGGCGTGCAGGTGCAGATCGGAGATCAGGTGAATGGCCATCGTGCGGCACCATGAATAAGGGCCGCACGCAGCGGCCCCGGGTCTTGCGTGAACGGGATCAGGCGGCAGCCACGATCTCGGCTTTTTCGACGATGACCGGCTCGACCGGTACGTCCTGGTGACCACCGGTGCGGCCGGTTTTCACGCCCTTGATACGGTCAACCACGTCCTGGCCGGCAACCACCTGGCCGAACACGGCGTAGCCCCAGCCCTGCATGGTTTCGCTGCGGAAATCGAGGAAGTCGTTGTCCGACACGTTGATGAAGAACTGGGCGCTGGCGGAGTGCGGATCCGGCGTGCGTGCCATGGCCACGGTGTAAGTCTTGTTGGACAGACCGTTGTTGGCTTCGTTCTCGATGGTGTCGCGGGTGTCCTTCTGCTTCATGTCGGCAGTGAAACCGCCGCCCTGGATCATGAAACCGTTGATCACGCGGTGGAAGATGGTGCCGTCGTAGTGGCCGTCCAGCACGTACTGCTCAAAGTTGGCGACGGTTTTCGGTGCCTTGTCGGCAAACAGTTCCAGCGTGATGTCGCCGAAGTTGGTAGTCAGTTTGATCATGATGGGAGTCCTTGGGGATCAGGGTTTGTAAGTGGCTTTCTGGATGACGATGGGCTCCATCGGCACATCCTGCATGCCGCCAATGTAGCCGGTGCGCGACTTGGCAATGCGGTTGACGACGTCCATGCCGGCGGTCACCTTGCCAAACACGGTGTAGCCCCAGCCTGGCGGCGTCTTGCTGCGGAAATCCAGAAAATCGTTGTTGACCAGGTTGATGAAGAACTGCGAGGTCGCCGAGTGCGGGTCGTTGGTGCGTGCCATGGCGATGCTGCCGATCACGTTCTTCAGGCCGTTGTCGGCCTCGTTGGCGATCGGCGCGCGTGTCGGTTTTTGTGACAGCGCACCGCCGTCGATGGTAAAACCGCCACCCTGGATCATGAAGCCGTCAATCACGCGGTGGAACACGGTGTTGTCGTAATGGCCGGCCTTGACGTAGCGGGTGAAATTGTCGACGGTCTTGGGCGCGCTTTGTGGCGCCAGCTCGACGGTGATCAGCCCCTTGTTGGTCTGCAGCTCCACTTTGGGCGCGGCGGTCGCCAGCAAGGGCAGCAACAGCAAGGCGAGGGCGGCAATCTTCTTCATGGCCATGGTTTCCGGAGAGTCGAGGCGCGCAGTTTACCATGAGGCCGGCGGCGATGTGCCAGCCGGCGCGGGCGGCGGCGCGTCCGTCGGCGGTTAAAGATTGGGCGGCAACGGCCGATAAAGCGATGAAGCAATAACACGACATGTAATCAGTAGGCGGAGAACGCAATGAAAAAAACGGTTTTGGCAACAAGTCTGCTGGCACTGGTGTCGGTAACAGCCTGCGCCTCGTCCGCGGCGCCGGTGGCGCAGGAAGCGGCCGGCGAAGGCTGGATGGTGGTTGCCGATGCGCCTGCCGTGGCGGGAAGCCATGAGCAGCCGGGGATCTCCCGGCAGCCGGTGATGACCCAGGGCGGCGTGATGATGGGCGGCGGCTATGTCGGCCCCTTGTCCGAGCCGGCAGCCAAGGAAGTGGAAAAGTACAACGCACTGCGCATCCGCGTGGTCGGCTACGGCGCGCCGCCGGCCAACCGCAGCCTGTCGCCGGTGCAGCGCCGCCTGCTGGCGATGCGTGCCTCGCAGCTGGATGCCTATCGCGCGATGGCGGAACAGGTGCAGGGCTTCAAGCTGTCCGGCAGCAGTACCGTCGGCAACATGATTGCGGCCAACGATAGCTACCGCGTGTTCGTCGATGCCTACCTGCGCGGCGTGCGACTGCTGTCCACCGAGTTCAAGGCCGACGGCAGCAGCGAGACCATCGGCGAAGTGGTATTGGACGAAGGCTTCTTCAAGGCTTATCGTAGCGCGCTGGTGACCACCGGCAACGTGGCGACCGCGGCACGGGTGCTGCCTGCCGCCGACGGCAGCAAGCTGGGATGTACCGACAGCGGTTGTGTCTATGGTGGCGACTACTATGTTTCGCAATGACGGCGCAGATGAAGACTAAACCATTCTGGTACGCCGCCCTGTGGGCGGCGTTTTTGTTGGCAGGACCGGCGACGGCCGAGGTATATCGTGCAGAAGGCATGGCCTCGCTGGAGTCCGGCCTTGTCGCGGCGCGGCAGCAGGCGATCGAGGACGCGGTGCGGCAGATGGCGATGACCCACGCCGGCACGCTGCAGGCCACGTCGCGGCTCGATAACGGCGAACTGACCGAATCGAGCATGACCGGGCCGCTGACGCTGCCCGGCACGCCGCGCGTGCTGCAGGAAAGCCAACGTGACGGGCTGCTGTTCGTCACGGTGGAAGTCGATACCGCCGAGCCGGTGTCCGCCGCGGAAGCGGCCGGTGCGTCTGCCAGCCAGGCTTGCGCCCGTCCTGCGACACCGGCGGGACGTTTCCTGACCCGGCGGCTGGTCAGCACCTATTTCGAGGTAGCACAACCGCAGGATGCCGGCGACCTCGGCAATCTGGCGACCTGGTTGCCGTCCGAACTGTCACGACGGCTGAATGCGCTGCGCGACGTGCGTGCGCTGGATGCCGGCAACGTGTCGCTGTTCCCCGGCGGCAAGGTGCAGGAGCCGTGGCAGGCCAGCGATGCCGTGCGCGACATCGGCCGCCGCGAGGAGGTGCAGTTCGTGCTCGCCGGACGGGTGCTGGACACCGGCGTCACCCGCAAGGAGCCGCGGCTGGGCGCGTTTGGTGGCGCCAGCGGCAGCGAGGCCGGGCTGTATTACACTGGGCCGCTGGCCGGCCTGTTCGGCGCCTCGGCACGGGTGGTGCCGGTGGAGCGCCGCTTCGCCGTTGAATACTGGCTGTACGACGCGTTGACCGGCGGCGTGCTGGCCACTGCCACAGTGGCAACGACTGCGCGCGGCGCGGTGCACGACAGCTCGCTGCGTATCTTCGATCTGAGCCGCTTCCAGCAAAACGACTATGGACGCAGCGTGGCGACACTGCTGGATGGCGTTGCCGGCAAGCTGGCGAATACCATGCACTGCCTGCCGTTCGCGGCGCGGGTGGTGCGGGTGGACGGCGACCGCGTCTACCTGGGCGCCGGCACGCTGGACGGACTGGCCAGTGCCGACCGCCTCATCGTCTACAAGCAGCAGCCACAGACCGAGATCCGTCGCGGCGACGGCGTGGTGCTGGGGCTGCCGGAGCGGGTGATCGGCGATGTCGAGCTGCTGCAGGTGCAGCCGCGGCTGGCGGTGGCGATGCTGCGCAATGCCCGCGGCAAGGTGGATGTCGGCGACTGGGTGCGCTTTCCGGTACGGCGCTGAGGTTATTTGAATGTTGGCAAGGTTGGCCGCAAGCGTCGTTTTGCGGCCAACCTTTGCTTTAGGTGATGGCGCTTTCACGCGCGGCCGGGGCTGATGCAGATCAGTTTTGTTGCAAATTGCTGTTGATAACGATTCTTGTCTTTATTACAATCGCTGCCATTGATGCTATGCCTGACAACGGGCTTTTAAGGAGTGTGACTGTGAACAAAAAGGTATTGCTTGCCTCGCTGCTGGCTGTCTTCGCAGGATCCGCTGCTGCGGAAGAAATCGTGGTGTACAGCTCCCGTGCCGAACAGCTGATCAAGCCGCTGTTTGACGCGTACAGCAAGGAAACCGGTGTTGCCATCAAGGTCATTTCCGACAAGGAAGGCCCGCTGATGGAGCGCCTGAAGGCAGAAGGCAGCAACTCCCCGGCCGACATCTTCCTGACTGTGGACGCCGGCAACCTGTGGAAGGCCGAAGACATGGGCCTGTTCCAGCCGATCAAGTCGGCCGTGCTGAACGGCAACATCCCGGCCAACCTGCGCGATCCGGACAACAACTGGTACGGCCTGTCGGTCCGCGCCCGTACCATTTTCTACAACAAGAACACCGTCAAACCGGCGCAGCTGGCTTCCTACGAAGACCTGGCCAGCCCGAAGTGGAAGGGCAAGCTGTGCCTGCGTAGCTCGAAGAACGTCTACAACCAGTCGCTGGTTGCCACCATGATCGCCGATATCGGCCCGGTGGCCACCGAGCGCATGGTCAAGGGCTGGGTCAACAACCTGGCGACCGCACCGTTCGGCAACGACAACGCGGTGCTGGAGGCGATTGCCGCCGGCCAGTGTGATGTCGGCATGGCCAACACCTACTACTACGGCCGTATCGTCGCCAAGAACCCGGCCTTCCCGGTCAGCCCATTCTGGGCCAACCAGGCTGGCAAGGGCACCCACGTCAACGTGTCCGGCGCCGGTATCGTGCGCTACGCCAAGAACGTGAAGGGCGCGGTGAAACTGCTGGAGTGGCTGTCGTCCGACAAGGCACAGAACATGTTCGCCGACGTCAACTTCGAGTATCCGGCCAACCCGAAAGTGAAGGCCGATGCGCTGGTGGCGTCGTGGGGCAACTTCAAGCACAACCTGATCAACGTCAAAGTGGCCGGCTCGAAACAGGCCGAAGCTGTGATGCTGATGGACCGCGTCGGCTACAAGTAATCCCGCAGTGGTTTCAACCCGAGGGCGCCGTGGCGCCCTTTTTCGTTTGCGAGGCCCGTGAATGTCGTTTGAGCCGCAAGGGCTAAAGGCGGATAATCCGCCTTTTGATTTTCGCCTTCATTTTTCTATGCCATCCGTTTTCCGACGCTGGCGCTGGCCGCTTGTCGCCTTGTTGATCAGCCTGCTGACGCTGATCCCTCTTTCCGTGATCGTGTTGTCGTCGCTGACGCCGGACCCGGTGATCTGGCAGCACCTGCTCGACTACGCGTTGCCGGAGCTGCTGAACAACACGCTGTGGCTGGTGCTGGGCGTGGCCACCGGCGTGCTGTTGCTGGGCGTGCCGCTGGCCTGGCTGGTGGCGGTGTACGATTTTCCGGGACGCAAGCACTTCAACTGGGCGCTGATGCTGCCGCTGGCGATGCCGGCCTACGTGATGGCGTTCACCCAGGTCGGGCTGTTCGATTTTCCCGGCCCGGTGCAGACCCTGCTGCGCGCGCATTTCGACAATACGCGCTGGTTTCCGCCGATCCGCTCCACCGGCGGCCTGGTGCTGGTGATGAGCCTGGCGTTCTATCCCTATGTCTACCTGCTGGCGCGGAATGCCTTCTCCACCATGGGCCGCCGCGCGCTGGAGGTGGGGCAGACGCTGGGCCTGTCGCGCAGTGCCGGCTTCTGGCATATCGCGCTGCCGATGGCGCGACCGTGGATCATGGGCGGCCTGATCCTGGCGCTGATGGAAACGCTGGCCGATTTCGGCACCGTGTCGATCTTCAACTTCGATGCCTTCACTACCGCCATCTACAAGGCGTGGTTCTCGCTATTCTCGCTGGATACCGCCAAGCAGCTGGCGTCGCTGCTGGTGGCGCTGATCTTCGTGATGGTGGTGCTGGAGCAGTATGCGCGCGGCCGTCGCGCCTATGTGCAGGCCGGTCGCGCCGCACCGCTGCCGCGCTTGCGGCTGGCCGGCGCGCGTGCCTGGCTGGCCAGCGGCTACGCGCTGCTGGTGCTGGTCTTGGCCTTCGTGCTGCCGTTCGGCCAGCTGCTGGTCTGGTCGTGGGGCGCGCTGGAGCAGGAGTGGAACGAGGCGCTGTTCGGCTATGCGCTGCGCTCGGTGACGCTGTCGATGATGGCGGCGCTGATGATCGTCTGCGTCGCCTTGCTGCTGTCCTATGCCCGCCGCCGTGACGGTGGTGCGCTGGTGCGGCTGCTGGCGCGGGTGGCGACGCTGGGCTATGCGGTCCCGGGTACCGTGCTGGCGGTCGGCATCTTCGTGCCGATTGCCTGGCTGGACAATGTGCTGATCGGGCATTTCTTTGCCGGCCAGGATGTCACCGCGGTGCTGAAGGGCACGCTGGCGGTGATGCTGCTGGCCTACGTGTCGCGCTTTCTCGCCGTCGGTTACTCGGCGGTGGACGCGGCGATGAACCGCATCACGCGCAGCCAGGAAGAAGCGGCGCGCAACCTCGGCTATTCCGGCTTTGCGCTGCTGCGCCATGTGCACCTGCCGTTGCTGCAGGGCGGCCTGCTGACCGGGGTGCTGATGGTGTTTGTCGATGTGATGAAAGAGATGCCGATCACGATGATGACGCGCCCGTTCGGCTGGGACACGCTGGCGGTCAGGATTTACGGTTTGACGTCGGAAGGGGTGTTTGACCAGGCGGCGTTGCCGGCAGTGGTGCTGGTGCTGGTCGGTCTGATTCCCACCTTGCTGCTGTCACGTCAAAAGGATGTTGCTTGATGGATGCTTTGCTTCAGTTGAATGCGGTCAGCCAGGCCTACGCCGGCAAGCCGGTGATCGATAACATGTCGTTCCAGCTGGCGGAGGGCGAGATTGCCTGCCTGCTGGGCAGCTCCGGCTGCGGCAAGACCACGGTGCTGCGCTGCATTGCCGGCTTCGAGCCGCTGCGCGGTGGCGACATCCGGCTCAACGGCGAGCGTATCGCCGCTCCCGGCTACAACAAGCCGGCGCATCTGCGCGCGGTAGGGATGGTGTTCCAGGATTACGCGCTGTTCCCGCACCTGGACGTGGCGGCCAACGTTGGCTTCGGCCTGCGCGGTCTTGGCGACGGCGAGCGCAAGGCGCGCATCGGGCTGATGCTGGAAGTGGTCGGCCTGTCGGCGCTGGCCGGCGCCTATCCGCACGAGCTGTCCGGCGGCCAGCAGCAGCGGGTGGCGCTGGCGCGCGCACTGGCGCCGCGGCCGCGGCTGCTGTTGCTGGACGAGCCTTTTTCCAATCTCGACGTCGACCTGCGCCAGCGCCTGTCGCACGAGGTGCGCGGCATCCTGAAAGAGCAGGGCATGACCGCGATCATGGTTACCCACGACCAGCAGGAGGCGTTCGCCATGGCCGACAAGGTCGGCGTGATGCACCACGGCCACCTGCAACAGTGGGCATCGCCGTACCAGCTGTACCACGAGCCGGCCAGCCGCTATGTCGCCGATTTCATCGGTCAGGGCGCGTTCGTGCCGGCGGTGATCAGCGGGCCACAGTGCGTGACGCTGGAAGTGGGCGAGTATTGCAGCCTGACGCCGCTGGCCTATCAGGTCGGCGCGCAGGTGGACGTGCTGCTGCGTCCGGACGACGTGGTGCACGACGACCACAGCGAGCTGACCGCCGTCGTCAAGGGCAAGGTGTTCATGGGCTCCGAGTTCATGTACACGCTGCAGTTGCCGTCCGGCCAGCAGGTGCTGGCGCAGGTGCCCAGCCATCACAACCACGCCATCGGCGAGGCGATCGGCATCCGCCTGGAGCTGGATCACCTGATTGCCTTTGCGCGCTGAGCGGCCATGAAAAAACCCGGTGCCAGGCACCGGGTTTTTTGCTTGCGGCCAACCTTGGCGCGGTTCAGCCCGCCAGCCAGGTGTGCGGAATGGACTCCAGCCAGGTCTTGATCGAGCGGGCGTCCCGTACCCGCGCTGCCGAGCTGTTGGCGGCCAGCAGCACGAATACCAGCTTCTGGCTGCCGACTTCGGCTTCCATCACCAGGCAGCCGCCGGCTTCGTTGATAAAGCCGGTCTTGGACAGTTCGATCGCCCACTGGCCTTCACGCACCAGCGCATTGCTGTTCTTGTAGTGCAGCGTGCGGGTGGCGGTCGGCTGTGCCGTGTACTCGGTCATGGTGGTGAACTGGCGGATCAGCGGATACTGGTTGGCGGCCTTGACCAGGCGTACCAGATCCATCGCCGTGGCGCTGTTGCGCACGTCCAGCCCGGTCGAATCGTAGAAGCTGGCGTTCTGCATGCCGATGGCGCGCGCCTTCTGGTTCATGCGCTCGATGAACGCCGGGCGGCCGCCGGGGTAGTAGCGCGACAGTACCGCCGCGGCACGGTTTTCCGACGACATCAGCGCCAGCAGCAGCATCTCGCGGCGGGTCAGCGTGGAGCCGACGGACAGGCGCGAGCCGGTGTTCTTCAGGCGGTCGAGTTCCTCGTCGCTGATGGTCATCGGGCTGTCCAGCGGCAAGCCGGCGTCCAGGACCACCATCGCGGTCATCAGCTTGGTGATGGAGGCGATCGGCAGCTTTTGCCTGGCATTCTTTTCGAATACCATCTGCCCGGTGCGGCCGTCGACGATGGCGACCGAGTGCGAGCTTAATTGCGGCTGGGCGGCTTCCGACGGATGATAGCTTGTCGGCTGGGCGGCCATAATGGCGCCGCTGCTAAGCGCCAGCACGCAAGCAACAAATAAATTCTTTAGCATCTTTTTGTGGCTCCGATGCGTGGTGAGTTACGTGATAAAACAGATTTTATTTTAAATCGCCAGAATGGATTTGTCCGGATTGATTTTCTATTTATGCCATGAAAAACAATTGGACCAGCTATCCCTGGCGTGACGAATGGGTGAATGTCGATGAATATTGTTTTTCCGGAGAGTCCGTTCCATTTGCACCAGCCGTTTCCGCCGGCCGGTGACCAGCCGACGGCGATTGCCTCGCTGGTGGAGGGGCTGGATGACGGCCTGTCATTCCAGACCTTGCTGGGGGTGACGGGTTCCGGCAAGACCTTCACCATGGCCAATGTCATCGCCCGCACCGGCCGTCCGGCCATCATCATGGCGCACAACAAAACGTTGGCCGCACAGCTGTACGCGGAAATGCGCGAGTTCTTTCCGGAGAATGCGGTCGAGTATTTCGTGTCCTACTACGATTACTACCAGCCGGAAGCCTATGTGCCGAGCCGGGACCTGTTCATCGAAAAGGATTCCAGCATCAACGAGCACATCGAGCAGATGCGGCTGTCGGCGACCAAGTCCATTCTCGAGCGGCCGGACTGCATCATCGTCGCCACCGTGTCGGCGATCTACGGTATCGGCGATCCGGCCGAATACCACCAGATGATCCTGCACCTGAAGGAGGGCGAGACCATCGCGCAGCGCGACATCATCGCGCGGCTGGTGACCATGCAGTACGACCGTGCCGACGTCGATTTCTCCCGCGGCGGCTTCCGCGTGCGTGGCGACGTGATCGACATCTTCCCGGCGGAAAGTGCCGAGCTGGCGGTGCGCGTCAGCATGTTCGACGACGAGATCGAGACGCTGACCCTGTTCGATCCGCTGACCGGCGCCACCAAGCAGCGCGTTGGCCGCTTTACCGTCTATCCCGGCAGCCACTACGTGACGCCGCGCGACACAGTGCTGCGCGCCTGCGAGCAGATCAAGCTGGAGCTGCGCCAGCGCATCGAGTGGTACCAGAAGGAAGGCAAGCTGGTGGAGGCGCAGCGCATCGAGCAGCGCACCCGCTTCGACCTGGAAATGTTGTACGAGATGGGCTTCTGCAAGGGCATCGAGAACTACTCGCGCCATTTTTCCGGCCGTGCGCCGGGCGATGCGCCGCCGACGCTGATCGATTACCTGCCGAAGAACGCGCTGATGTTCATCGACGAGAGCCACGTCACGGTGTCGCAGGTCGGCGCGATGTACAAGGGCGATGCCGCGCGCAAGCAGAACCTGGTCGAGTACGGCTTCCGCCTGCCGTCGGCGGCGGACAACCGGCCGCTGAAATTCCACGAGTTCGAACGCCTGCTGCCGCAGACCATCTTCGTTTCCGCCACCCCGGCGGACTACGAGACCACGTATGCCGGCCAGGTGGTGGAACAGGTGGTGCGGCCAACCGGGCTGGTGGATCCGGAGATCGAGATCCGGCCGGTGGCGACGCAGGTCGATGATTTGCTGTCGGAAATCCGCCTGCGCATGGAGCGCAACGAGCGGGTGCTGGTGACCACGCTGACCAAGCGCATGGCGGAGCAGCTGGCCGACTACTACACCGAGCACGGGCTGAAGGTACGCTACCTGCACTCCGATATCGACACCGTGGAGCGGGTGGAAATCATCCGCGACCTGCGCCTGGGCATGTTCGACGTGCTGATCGGCATCAACCTGCTGCGCGAGGGGCTGGATATTCCGGAGGTATCGCTGGTGGCGATTCTGGATGCCGACAAGGAGGGGTTTTTGCGCAGTGAGCGCAGCCTGATTCAAACCATCGGCCGTGCCGCGCGTAATTTGCAGGGTCGCGCCATTCTTTATGCTGATAAAATCACCAATAGCATGAAACGGGCCATTGATGAAACCGAGCGCCGCCGAAATAAACAATTGGCATTTAATGAAGCCAACGGTATTGTGCCGCAGGGCATCAACAAAAAAGTACGTGATCTGATCGACGGCGTTTACGGTGATAATGCCGGTATCGCGAAGCGCAAGAGCGCGTTGTCGACGGTGGTGCTCGATGAAAAAGCCCTGGCCAAGGAAATCAAGCGCATCGAAAAGGAAATGCTGGAAGCGGCACGCAATCTCGAATTCGAAAAAGCCGCCAACCTGCGTGACCAATTGAAAGTGTTAAAAGAACAAGCCTGGATCAATCCGCTGTAATCATGACAAACACAGTCTTGCCGTCTGCCCGCTTTCGGGTGCTGTTCGTGTGTACCGGCAACATCTGCCGCTCGCCGACCGCGCACGCCATCTTTGCGCGTGACGTTGGCCGCGCCGGTCTGGCGGCGCAGATCGATGTCGATTCCGCCGGCACCTCGGCCTGGCACGCCGGAGAAGCGGCGGACCCGCGCACGGTGGCGGCCGCGCTGCGCCACGGCGTCGACATGAGCGCGTTGCGGGCACGGCCGTTCCGGCCGCAAGACTGGCAGCAGTTTGATCTGATCCTGGTTGCCGGTTACGATCATTTGGCACAATTGCGGCGGCAGATGCCGGCGAACTGGCCGGGAGAGTTGGCGCTGATGCTGGCGGATGCCGAAGTGCCGGATCCCTACTATGGTGGGGAGGCCGGTTTTGAAGCGGTGTTTGCCTTGCTGGAGCAGGCGTCGCGCCACTGGCTGGACAAGGCCAGGGCGCAGTTGCCTGCAATATAACAAAACCTGACGCGGCGCCCGGGCGCCGCCGAAAGGGGGAGACATGGTCATGCCGCGTAAAGAAGGGCTGGATTTCAAGCCGCTGGAAGTCGCGCCCAGTCACACTGCCGACGCCATCCTGCCGCGCCAGCCTGGCCGGCTGGCACTAGGGCGCCAGACGGTCATCGCCATCGGTTCATCCACCGGTGGCACCGAAGCGCTACGGGTATTGCTGACCGCGCTGCCGGAGCGGATGCCACCGATCATCATCACCCAGCACATGCCGGAAATGTTCACCAAGTCCTTTGCCGCGCGCCTGGATTCGCTGTGCAAGCTGCGGGTCAAGGAGGCCGAAGATGGCGAGCGCTTGCAGCCGGGCGTGGTCTATATCGCGCCGGGCCATTCCCATCTGCTGATCAAGCCGGCCAGCACCATCGGTTACGCCATCAGCCTGCACCAGGGGCCGCCGGTCAACCGCCACAAGCCGTCGGTGGACGTGATGTTCCGCGCTGCGGCCAACGTCATCGGGCGCAATGCCATCGGCGTGATCCTGACCGGCATGGGGCGCGATGGCGCCTCCGGCATGGGCGAGCTGAAAGAGGCGGGCGCCCATAATATCGCGCAGGACGAGGCGTCCTGCGTGGTGTTCGGCATGCCGAAGGAGGCCATTGCCCTCGGCGTCGCCCATGAAGTGTTGCCACTCAATAATATTGCCGCGCGCCTGATCGCGCTGTGCAGCCAGCGCCAGCATCAGGACTAAGCTGTTGTCCGGCGACTGACCCTGTCCTGTCATGAATTACATCGGTTACCCATGAAATATTTGCCTGTCCTGGTTGTGGAAGATGATGCCGACCTGCGCGAAGCGCTGGTCGATACCCTGGTGCTGTCCGGTTACGCGGTGCTGGAGGCGGCGGACGGCCAGTCGGCCTTGCAGGTGTTGCGCGACAACGCGGTCGGGCTGGTGGTGTCGGACGCCCAGATGCAGCCGATGGACGGCTATACCCTGTTCCAGCAGGTCAAGGCCACCTATCCGGCCTTGCCCTTCGTGCTGATGACCGCCCATGGCGTGATCGAGCGCGCGATCGACCTGCTGCGCGCCGGCGCCAGCCACTATCTGCTGAAACCGTTTGAACCGCAGCAGCTGATTGCCGAAGTGGAGAAATACCTGCTGCCGGAGCCGGAAGGCGACGCGGAACTGCTGGCCTATTCCGCACCGATGAAACGGCTGCTGGCCATCGCGCGGCAGGTGGCGCCCAGCGACGCCAGCGTGCTGATCAGCGGCCCCAGCGGTGCCGGCAAAGAGGTGCTGGCGCGCTTCATCCACCGCCACTCGCGGCGCAGTGCGGCGCCGTTTGTCGCCGTCAACTGCGCGGCGATTCCCGACAACCTGCTGGAGTCGACCCTGTTCGGCCACGAGAAAGGCGCCTTCACCGGTGCGGCCAACGTGCTACCCGGCAAGTTCGAACAGGCGCAGGGCGGTACCATCCTGCTCGACGAAATCACCGAAATGCCGCTGTCCCTGCAGGCCAAGCTGTTACGCGTGCTGCAGGAGCGGGAGGTGGAGCGGGTCGGCGGCACGCGCACCATCAAGCTGGACATCCGTGTGCTGGCCACCAGCAACCGTGAGGTGCAGGAAGAAGTCGCGGCCGGCCGCTTCCGCGAGGACCTGTTTTTCCGCCTCAACGTGTTTCCGCTGGCGGTACCGGCGCTGGGCGAGCGTACCGAGGATATTTTGCCGCTGGCGCGAAAATTGCTGGATAAGCACGCTAATGCCGTTTCCAAGTCGCGTCTGACCCTGGGCAAGGACGCGGAGCGTGAATTGACGGCCTATAGTTGGGAAGGTAACATCCGCGAGCTGGATAATGTGATGCAGCGGGCGGCAATTCTTGCCGCCGGGCCGGAAGTTTCTGCCGTTGATCTGATGCTGTCGCCATCGGCGATGGTGTTGCCGGTGACAGTGGACCGCGCCGTCGAAGAGTCCGATCTGGGCATGAAGGCGGTGGAAAAGCGTCACATTCTTGATGCGCTGCAGGCGTGCGGTGGCGTCAAAAAACTGGCTGCAGAGCGCCTTGGCATTAGCGAAAGGACGTTGCGCTACAAGTTGCAGCGTTATCGTGAAGAAGACGCCGGTCCGGCTTGACGCCGCCGGTCTCACTGCAAGAGGTTACTATGTCCACGCAGGGTATCAATCAGCTATTGGGTGAACTGCGCGCCATGTCGTCGCTGGCCGCGGGTCAGGCGCCTGCGGTAGACAAGACCGCTCCCGAAGTCGATTTTTCTGATGTACTCAAGAGCACGCTGGAGCAGGTCAACCAGGTGCAGAACACTTCGCTCGAGCTGCAAAAGCAGTTTGAACTGGGTGAGGAAGGCGTTAACATCCAGGACGTCATGGTGTCGATGCAAAAAGCAAGTCTGAGCTTCCAGACCATGGTTCAGGCCCGCAACAAGCTGGTTTCGGCCTATCAGGAAATCATGAATACGCAAGTGTAGCGCCGTCTGTTTCGAGTTTCGGGCCTGCGGCGGTAAGATCAATAATGAAATAACCACTGTATGGCTGAATTGGTCGATAATACTGCGCCTGCCTGGAAGGGGCGTGCCAACGAAGTGTTGACACGTTTCAATGCCCTTCCCAATAACAAGAAAATCCTGTTCTTCACTGCCATCGCCGCAGTGTTGTCCATCGCGCTTGCCTTGCTGGTATTCAATCGCGAACCTTCCTACAAAGTACTGTTTACCGGTCTGGCCGATAGTGACGGTGGCCAGGTCACCGCCGCGCTGCAGCAGATGAACGTGCCGTACCAGATTGGTGATGGTGGCGTGATCTCGGTGCCGAGCGAGCGCGTCTACGACACTCGGCTGAAGCTGGCGACGCAAGGTCTGCCCAAGGCCGGCGGTGTCGGTTTCGAACTGATGGACAAGCAGAAGTTCGGTATCAGCCAGTTTGCCGAGCAGGTCAATTACCAGCGCTCGATCGAGGGTGAACTGGCCCGCACCATCGAGGCGGTTGCCGTGGTCGATAGTGCGCGCGTGCATCTGGCGATGCCGAAACAGACGGTATTCGTGCGTGACCAGCAGCAGCCGACGGCATCGGTGATGCTGACCCTGCGTCCGGGACGGATTCTGGATGGTGGGCAGATTGCCGGCATCATGCACCTGGTGTCCAGCTCGGTGCCCAACCTGCCGCTGCGCAATGTGTCGATCGTCGATCAGGACGGCAATCTGTTGTCCACGGTGCCGGACCAGAACAACGGCTCGCTTGATCGCCGGCAGCTGGATTATGTGCGCCAGATCGAGGCCGACTACACCAAGCGTGTCGAAACCATTCTCGAACCGATTTTCGGCAAGGGCAATGCCCGTGCCCAGGTGACGGCCAACGTGGATTTTTCCGAGTCGGAGCAGACCTCGGAGAGCTTCCGCCCCAATTCAACACCCAATCCCTCCGCGACCCGCAGCCAGCAGATCAGCGAAACACTGGGGCGCGACGCCAACCTGCCGTCCGGCGTGCCCGGGGCACTGACCAATCAGCCACCGTCGCCGGCGTCGGCGCCGCTGACGCTGCCGCCGGGCGCCGCGCCCGGTACTGCCACCTTGTCGGGCTTGCCGATGGGCACCGCCTCCGGTTCGTTGAGCCGCGAAATCACCACCAACTACGAAGTCGACAAGACCATCCAGCACACAAAGTCGCAGAAGGGCGTCATCAAGCGCCTGACCGCGGCGGTGGTGGTGAACTACAAGATGGTGCCCGACAACCAGGGGGTGTTGAAGGCGACGCCGCTGACGGAAAAGGAATTCGGCCAGATCAATAATCTGGTCAAGGAGGCGGTCGGCTTCAATGCCGAGCGCGGCGATTCGGTGAACGTGGTCAACGCCAGCTTTGCCGATGCGGTACCGGTGCTGACGGTGCAGGACAAGGTGCTGGATTTTGCCAGCAACAATGCCTCCGATTTGCTGAAGTACGGTCTGTTGCTGCTGGCCATCCTCTATCTGCTGTTCGGGGTGGTACGGCCGATCATGCGCGACGTGGTGAATCCGCCACCGCCGCCGCCGGTGGATGACCTTGAGGCTGCGGCCAGTAGTGGCCGCCTGCTGGCGGTCGCCGGAGAAGAGAGTGAAGAGGGTGAGTCGGAAGAGGATAGCGACAATCCGTCACCGAAAGAGCTCCAGCGCCGCGTGTTCGAGGCTAATATGCAAAATGTTCGCGAGCTGGTGAAGTCCGACCCTCGCATGGCCGCACAGATTATCAAGGAATGGATCAGCTCTGATGAGTGACGTCGGTGTTCGCCGCAGTTCTGTACTGCTGTTCAGTCTTGGCCAGTCGGAAGCGATCGAGGTCTTCAAGTACCTTGGACCCAAGGAAGTGCAGAAGCTCAGTCTGGCCATGGCCGGGCTCAATAACCTGAGCCACGAGGAAGTGGAGAAGGTGGTGTCGCAATTCCAGGAGGAGTGCGCGGCCCGCGCCAACTTCGGTGCGACCGACGAGTACCTGCGCAACGTGCTGGTGGAAGCGCTGGGTCCAGACAAGGCGGCCAACCTGCTGGACAAGATCCTGCAGGGCAACGACCACAGCGGCATCGAAAGCCTGAAGTGGATGGACCCGTCCTCCGCCGCCGACCTGATCCGCAACGAACACCCGCAAATCATCGCCACCATCATGGTGCACCTGGACCCGGACCTGTCCAGCGCCATCCTGGCTTACTTCCCGGAGCGGGTGCGCAACGAAGTGCTGATCCGTACCGCGACGCTGGAAGGCGTGCAGCCGCAGGCATTGCGCGAGCTGAACGACGTGCTGACGCAGCTGCTGTCCGGCGCCGATCGCGTCAAGAAGAGCGCGGCCGGTGGTGTCGGCATGACGGCCGAAATCCTCAACTTCCTCGGCTCCAACGTCGAAGCCTCGGCGCTGTCCTATATCCGCGAGTACGATCCGGAGTTGGCGCAGCGCATTCAGGACAAGATGTTCGTGTTCGAGAACATTCTGGAAATCGACGACCGCTCGATCCAGACCATCCTGCGCGAAGTGCAGTCCAATTCGCTGGTGGTGGCGCTGAAAGGCACCAGCCAGGAGCTGAAAGACAAGATTTTCCGCAATATGTCGTCGCGCGCCGCCGAGATGTTGCGGGATGACCTGGAGTCGAAAGGCCCGGTCAAGTTGTCCGAGGTCGAGGCCGAGCAGAAGGAAATCCTCAAGATCGTGCGCAAGCTGGCCGACGAAGGCCAGATCGTGATTGCAAGCAAAGGTGGAGACGAAGGCCTTGTCGAATAACAACGTCATCCCTGCCGAATCGCTGGGGCAGTGGCGCAGCTGGACCATGGGTGAGCTGGGTAGCGCTGCCGCGGTGCCGGAGACGGCGCCGCCCGAGCTGGCGGCGCCAGCGCCACAGCCGGAGGAGCCCCCTGTCGAGGGGGCTTCGCTCATTATGGCGGAGGATGGGCAGGATACGGCGTCGCTCGATGCCGTGGCTGCTGCCGCCTACCCGACCGCGGCCGAGCTGGAGGCGATTCATCAGGAGGCGTGGCAGACCGGCTACGACGCCGGCTTGCAGGCTGGCATGCAGGCCGGGGAGGAGCGTGGTCGTGCCGAAGGTGCCGAGCGGGCGCTGCTCGAGGCGCAGCAGCAGTTCCAGCAGTACTGGCAGCCGCTGTCCACGTTGCAGCAGTCGTTCGAGCAGGAGTTGTCGCTGCTGGGCGCGCAGCTGTCGCAGGAGGTGTTGGCGCTGGCCGTCAGCTTTGCCGAGAAGATGATCGGCGAAGTGGTGCGGCATGACCCCGCGGTGCTGCGCTCGCTGCTGACCGAGGCGCTGGATTCGCTGGCCGACAGCGTGGTGCAGGTGAAAGTGCAGGCGCACCCGGACGAGCTGGCAACCTTGCAGGCGTTCCTGGGGGAGCAGTATCCGCAGTGGCGCATGCAGTGGCAGGCCGATGCCACCCTCACGCGCGGCGGCTGCCGCATTGAAACACCGTCCGCGTCCATCGACCTGACGCTGGAAAGCCGCCTGCAGCTGTTACGCAAGGGGCTGGGGCTGACGGATGAGCATGCTGATTGAGCGGCAGCGCGACTTCTTGCGCCGTTGCGAACAGGCGCTGCGCCCGCTGCCGGCGTGGCAGGCGGAAGGGCGCCTGACGCGAGTAACCGGGCTGGTGATGGAGGCGGTCGGCCTGCGCTTGCCGGTCGGTAGTGCCTGCCAGATCGTGGTGTCGGCTGATTATCAGGCCGAGGCGGAAGTGGTCGGCTTTGCCGGTGACCGCCTGTACCTGATGCCGCTCAGCAATGTGCATGGTCTGCAGCCGGGGCTGGCCGTGTGTGCGGTGCCGGAGATCCGGCCGCCGCTGTATGAGGAGCCGGCCGATAGTAGCGGCACCGTGCGCATGCTGGGGCGCAAGGTGCCGGTGGGCATGTCGCTGCTGGGGCGGGTGGTGGATTCGCTGGGCCGGCCGCTGGACGGTGGTGCCGAGCCGATGGCCGAGGCGCTGTACCCGCTGTACAGCCAGCCGCTGAACCCGCTGCGCCGCTCGCCGGTGCGCGATGTGCTGGATGTCGGCGTGCGCGCGATCAACGGTCTGCTGACGGTGGGGCGCGGCCAACGTTTGGGCCTGTTCGCCGGCTCCGGTGTCGGCAAATCGGTGCTGCTGGGCATGATGGCGCGCTTTACCCGTGCCGATGTGGTGGTGGTCGGCCTGATCGGCGAGCGGGGGCGCGAGGTGAAGGATTTCATCGAGCACATCCTCGGTGCGGAAGGTCTGGCGCGCTCGGTGGTGGTGGCGGCACCGGCGGACTCGCCGCCGCTGATGCGCCTGCATGGCGCCGCCTACGCGACCGCGCTGGCCGAGTACTACCGCGACCAGGGTCTCGACGTGTTGCTGCTGATGGACTCGGTGACCCGTTACGCGATGGCGCAGCGCGAAATCGCCCTCGCCATCGGCGAGCCGCCGGTCAGCAAGGGCTATCCGCCGTCGGTGTTCGCCAAGCTGCCGCAGCTGATCGAGCGGGCCGGCAATGCCGAGGCCGGCGCCGGCTCCATCACCGCGTTCTATACCGTGCTGTCCGAGGGTGACGACCAGCAGGATCCGGTGGCCGATTCGGCGCGAGCCATTCTCGATGGCCACTTCGTGCTGACCCGCGAGCTGGCCGAGTCCGGTCACTATCCGGCGATCGATATCGAGCAGTCCATTTCGCGGGTGATGGTCGACGTCACCACCCCGCATCACGTCAATCTGGCGCGCCGCTTCAAGCAGCTGTTTTCGCGTTACCAGCGCAGTCGCGACCTGATCAACGTCGGCGCCTATGTGCCCGGCTCCGATCCGCTGCTGGACGAGGCGATGCGCCGTCACTTGCAGTTGGTCGGCTTCCTGACCCAGCCGATGAACGAATACCACGACTTTGCCTCCTGCCTGACGCAGCTTGAGCAAGTGCTGACCGCCTAAGGCTAGGTCATGAGCAAATTCGACCTGTTGATTCGGCTGGCACAAGACAAGCTGGACGAGGCTGCCAAACGCATGAAGCAGGCGCAGCAGGCGCAAACGCAGGCGGAGGCGACGCTGCGGCAGGTGGATGCCTTTCTGGCCGACTACCAGCAGCGGGTGCTGCACATGGCGCAGCGTGGCCTCGGTGTCGGGCAATGGCGGGACGCGCGCCTGTTCCTGCTCAAGCTGGAAGAGGCGCGGCAACAGCAGCAGCACGAGCTGGATCGTTGCGTGCAGCGTTTCCTGCTGGAGAAGCAGGCTTGGCTTGGCCTGCGCAAGCAGCTGAAGTCCTACCAGGTGCTGCAGGAGCGCGAGGCAGAGCGTCTGAGCGTGCGACAGCGCAAGGCCGAGCAGAAGCAGATGGACGAATTTGCCGCCCGCATCAGCTCCCAGGACAAGGCTGAGTAGCACGCACTGCTGCTTGGCACAATTCATGCTTTTGTCGGGGTGATGACAATAAGGAGCATGTCTAAATGGCCATTACCGTCCAGTCCGTTTTAAACCTGAGCGACAGCTCGGCCACCCCGAGCCAAAGCTATGTCAGCACGCCGGACTCCCCTTTTGCCATGTTCTTTGCCAACCAGTTGCAGGCGTTCACCCTCGGGCAGCCGGGCGTGGCGGCGGCCGGCGACAGTGCGCTGCTGGATGGCATCGGCCAGCAGCCGCGTGCTGCCGCGGTGCAAGACGCTTCCTTGCTGCTGGGCGGCCTGTTCATGCCCGGCAATGCCGCGGCCAACCCGCTGACCACCTCTGCCGGCAAGGATGCCGCGGCGCTCTCCGCCCTGTCGGATCCCGCGGCGCTCGGCGAAGCGCTGACGGCGGAGGAGTTGGCCGCACTGGCCGGTGCCAAAACCAAGGCCGCCAAAGGTGGCGAGACGACCGGCGCATTGTCGGAACTGGCAGCGCTGACTGGTGACGCCGCCGCTGACGAAGCGCCGGTACTGCCGGGGCTGCTGGCCGCTGCCAGCAGTGACAAACGGGCGCTGCGCGCGTTGAAGGATGATGGCCTGTCCGCCGCGGTGGCGGTGCGGCTGGCCATGCGCGAGGCGGAAGCGGCCGAGGCTGCTTCCGAAGTGAAAACCTTGCCGCCGGCGCTTGCCGCCGGGCGGCAGGAATTGCCGACCGACTTGTCCGCTAGCGGCGCCGGCAAGGAGCTGAAAGAAGTGCTGCTGGGCGGCACCATGGATCGCAGCAAGCAGTGGGGCGAAGCCTTTGGCCAGCAAGTGGTGAAGGCGGTTGAGCGGCAGCTGGACTCCGCACGCTTCCATGTCACCCCGGAAAAACTGGGGCCGATTGAAGTCCAGATCTCCATGAACAAGGAGCAGGCGCAAATCGTGGTGACCACCTCCAACCTGATGGCCAAGGAAATCGTCGAGAGCCATCTGCCGGCGCTGTCGCGGATGATGGAGCAGGCCGGCCTGCAGCTGGCCGATGCCCAGGTCTCCTCGCAGCAGCAGGGCCAGCAACAGCACGGCCAGCAGGCGCAGCAGCAGCGCGGCCGCGCCCAGTCCGAGGCGATGTCGCCGCTAGCTGAGCTGGAGTCCACCGCACCGGCGGCGACCGTCTCTTCCGGCCTGAGCGTGACCGCCTGATTGGCCAGCCGTGTCGCAGGCTGAAGCAAGGTTGGCCGCAAGCTGGAAACGGCTTGCTGTTTCCCCGGAAATCTACTAAATGGCTGTTCAACTCGACAAGAAATGGAGAAAATAGGGGTTAAGCATTTCTTTTAAACGAGAGCAGGTATTGTCATGGCCGAAAAAGATAAAAAAGAAGACGTTAAAGAAGCCAAGCCCGCGGCAGGAGGCAATAACAAACTACTCTTGGTTGTCATCGTGTTACTGGTGCTGGTACTGGCCGCGGTGGGCGGTCTGGCCGCCTATGTGTTCCTGAGCAACAAGTCGGCCGCCGGTGCCGATGCCAGTCATGCCACCACCGAGCATGCGCCGGAAAAGAAAGAGAAAAAAGAAGGCCCGCCGGTGTTCGAGAAGCTGGAACCGTTTGTCGTCAATCTGAGCGGTGGCTCGTCGATGCTGCAAATCGAGCTGCAGGCCGAGTTGTACGACGAAGCCGCCAAAAACAATATGAAAGCCTATCTGCCGAAAATCCGCAGTGCCCTGATCCTGTTGCTGTCGGCCAAGACCGAAGAGGAACTGCAGTCGGCGGACGGCAAGATCAAGCTGAAGGCGCAGATCAAGAAAATCATCAATGAGTCGATGGATGCCGGTGAAGAAGAACCGGTTGAAAACGTGCTCTTCACATCCTTCATCATTCAGTTGCAGTAATCATGGCTGATGAAATCCTGTCCCAGGAAGAGGTCGACGCGCTATTACGCGGCGTGACCGGGGAAGAGGACAACGACGGCGCGGACAGCGACAACGGTGGCGTACGGGCCTATGACATCGGCCGCCAGGAGCGCATTGTCCGCGGCCGGATGCCGACGCTCGAGATTATCAACGAGCGTTTCGCGCGTAATCTGCGTATCGGTTTTTTCAACTTCCTGCGCCGCAATGCCGAGATCTCGGTCGGGCCGGTGCGGGTGCTGAAGTACAGCGAGTTCATCCGTAACCTGGTGGTGCCGACCAACCTCAACCTGGTGCACGTCAAACCGTTGCGCGGCACCGGGCTGCTGATTTTCGACCCGGACCTGGTGTTCCTGGTGGTCGACAACCTGTTTGGCAGCGATGGCCGCTTCCACGTGCGGGTGGAAGGCCGCGACTTTACCCCGACCGAACAGCGCATCATCCGCAAGATGCTGGAAGTGGTGTTTGCCGAGTACCAGAAGGCGTGGGAGCCGGTGTACCCGATCGAGTTTGTCTATCTGCGCTCGGAGATGAATACCCAGTTTGCCAACATTGCCACCCCGACCGAGGTGGTGGTGGCGGCGACCTTCCATATCGAGCTGGGTGCCGGTGGCGGCGACTTCCACGTCTGTCTGCCGTACTCGATGATCGAGCCGCTGCGCGATCTGCTGGCCAGCAGCATGCAGGCTGACCGTACCGAGGTCGACAACCGCTGGGTCAACCTGATGCAGTACCAGGTGCAGGCCGCCGAGGTGGAACTGGTCGCCACCCTGGCGCAGACCAAGGTGACACTGGGCGACATCCTCAATCTCAAGGTCGGTGACGTGGTGATGGTGGACGTGGCGGAGAAGGTGGTGGCTGACGTGTCGGGCATCCCGGTGCTGGAGTGCAGCTACGGCACGGTCTCCGGCAATTACGCATTGAAAGTGGAAACGATACTGTCTGGGGCGCAGGAGCTGTTTGAGCCGCCACCGAGTGGAGAGCAAGAAGATGAGTGACGAGCAGGGCTTTGATCCGGATTCGGTTGCCGGAGCAGTTGACGAAGAAGTGTCCATGGACGACTGGGCAGCGGCGATGGCCGAACAGGAAGTGGCGGACACCGCCGCCGCCGAGGTAAAACCGGCGACCAACCTGTTCCAGGACCTGTCCGGCAGCAGCCAGAGCCAGGCGGTGCCGCAGAATCTGGACATGATTCTGGATATCCCGGTACAGCTGACCGTCGAGCTAGGGCGTACCAAGATCGCGATCCGCAACCTGCTGCAGCTGGCACAGGGCTCGGTGGTGGAGCTGGATGGCCTGGCCGGCGAGCCGATGGACGTGCTGGTCAACGGCTGCCTGATCGCGCAGGGCGAGGTGGTGGTGGTCAACGACCGTTTCGGTATCCGCCTGACTGACATCATTACGCCCGTCGAGCGTATTCGCCGACTACAGAAATGAACCGATTGCTGATTGTGTTGCTGTTGCTGCCGCTGTCGGTCAGCGCCGCCGTGCCCGCCGCCGATGCGGGCACTTCGCCGTTGTGGGGGCTGGTACAGGTGATGCTGGCGCTGGGACTGGTGCTGGCGGTGATCGTCGGTGCCGCGTGGCTGTTCCGCCGCGTCAGCATGGGCGGCATGCTCGGGCGCTGGCAGCCGGCCAAGGTGGTCAGCGGCGTGATGGTCGGCCCGCATGAGCGGGTGGTGATCGTCGAGCTGGACGGGCAGTGGCTGGTGCTTGGCGTGACGGCGAAACAGGTCAACCTGCTGACCAGCATGGCCAGGCCGGAAGGCGCCGCCAATGCCGCCACCGTGCCGGCGGCCACGCCACCCTTTGCCGAATGGTTGGCCGCAGCGCTGGCCAAACACCGCCGACCCTCCTCCAACGATACGCCATGAGTACACTCCAACGATTGGGCGTGCTGGCGCTGTTGCTGCTGCCGCTGGGCAGCCAAGCTGCCGGCTTGCCGATGATGACCAGCGCGCCGGATGCGGCCGGCGGGCAAAGCTACTCGCTGAGCCTGCAGATGCTGCTGTTCATGACCTCGCTGAGCTTCATCCCGGCGATGATGCTGATGATGACCTCGTTCACGCGCATCATCATCGTGCTGTCGCTGCTGCGCCAGGCGATGGGCACCATGCAGTCGCCGCCGAACCAGGTGCTGATCGGGCTCAGCCTGTTCCTCTCCATTTTCATCATGTCGCCGACGCTGGACCAGGTGTACGCCAATGCCTGGCTGCCGCTGTCGGAGAACAAGATATCGTTCGAGCAGGCCGCCGGCGAGGCGGCCAAGCCGATGAAGGCGTTCATGCTGACGCAGACGCGGGAAAAGGATCTGGCCTTCTTCATCGAGATCTCGCGCTCGCCGGCACCGGCGACCCCGGCCGAGGTGTCGCTGAAGACGCTGATTCCGGCCTTCGTGATCAGCGAACTGAAAACCGCGTTCCAGATCGGCTTCATGATCTTCATCCCGTTTCTGATCATCGACCTGGTGGTGGCCAGCATCCTGATGGCGATGGGGATGATGATGGTGTCGCCGGTGATCATTTCCTTGCCGTTCAAGATCATGCTGTTCGTGCTGGTCGACGGCTGGACGCTGCTGCTCGGCTCGCTGGTGCAGAGCTTCGGCGGGAGGTAGACCATGACGCCAGAATCGGTCATCACCCTGATCCAGAATGCGCTGTTCATCCTGATCATCGTCGCCGCGCCGCCGCTGGCGGTGTCGCTGCTGGTCGGCCTGCTGGTCAGCATCCTGCAGGCGGCGACCCAGATCAACGAGATGACGCTGACCTTCATCCCCAAGCTGATCGCCATGTTCCTGGTGCTGGTGCTGGCCGGGCCGTGGATGCTGACCACGCTGATGGACTACACCACGCGGCTGTTCCAGAGCATTCCGCTGGCCATCGGCTGACATGTTTGCCATCAGCGATGCCCAGATCAACCTGCTGGTTGCCTACTTCGTGTGGCCGTTCTCGCGCATTCTCGGCGTGCTACTGGCCGATCCGCTGTTTGCCTCGCGCAGCATCCCGCGTCGCTTCAAGGCCGGTTTTGCGCTGCTGCTGACGCTGCTGGTGGCGCCGCTGCTGCCACCGCTGCCGACCGTGCCACTGGTGTCGGCCGCCGGTTTGCTGATCGTGCTGCAGCAGCTGATGATCGGCATCATCATCGGCTTCGTGATGCGCATCGTGATCACCGCGGTGGAGCTGGCCGGCTTCATCATGGCGACACAGATGGGTCTTGGCTTCGCGATGTTCTTCGATCCGCAGCACGCGGCGCAGGTGCCGGCGGTATCGCGGGTGCTGACCATCCTCACTACGCTGCTGTTCCTGGCCTTTGATGGCCACCACATCCTGCTCACCGCGCTGATGGACAGTTTTGACAAGATGCCGATCGGCGTCAGCGTGCCGGCACTGTCGCTGCGGCTGCTGGCGGAGTGGGGCGGTCATCTGTTCCTGTGGGGGCTGTGGCTGTCGTTGCCGGTGGTCGGCAGCCTGCTGGTGACCAACTTGGCCATCGGCGTGATGACGCGCGCGGCGCCGCAGTTCAACGTGTTTTCCTTCGGTTTTCCGCTGACGCTGATGATCGGCTTCATCGCGCTGTACCTGGTGCTGCCCTTGCTGGAGCCGGCGATCGCACAAATTTACCGTGATGGTTTCGGCTTTATCAGCAAGCTGCTGATAGCCCCCTAGCTTTTTGCTAAAATCGGCACCCTGCGTTACCCAATTCATTCTTGCGGCGTGCACACGGTACGCCGCCGACTTTTTACTCGATTGAGGCTGCTATGGCTGGTCACAGCAAATGGGCGAACATCAAGCACAAGAAAGAACGCGCTGACGCCAAGCGCGGCAAAATTTTTACCCGCCTGATCAAGGAGATCACGGTCGCGGCCAGAATGGGTGGCCCGGACCTGGATTCCAACCCGCGCCTGCGCCTGGCGGTGGACAAGGCCTGGGACGCCAACATGCCGAAGGACAACGTGCAGCGCGCGATTGACCGTGGCGCCGGCACGCTGGAAGGCGTCGACTACATCGAGTGCCGCTACGAGGGCTACGGCATCGGCGGCGCCGCGGTGATGGTGGACTGCCTGACCGACAACAAGACCCGTACCGTGGCCGACGTGCGCCATGCCTTCTCCAAGTACGGCGGCAACATGGGCACCGACGGCTGCGTGGCGTTCCAGTTCAGCCACTGCGGCTACCTGGTGTTTGCGCCGGGCGTGGACGAGGACGGCCTGATGGAGGCAGCGCTGGAAGCCGGCGCCGACGACGTGATCACCAACGACGACGGTTCGCTGGAAGTGATTACCGGCCCCTACGAGTTCAGCGCCATCAAGGCGGCGCTGGAAAAGGCCGGCTACAAGTCGGAAATGGGCGAAGTGACCATGCGGCCACAGAACGAGACCGAGCTGACCGGCGACGACGCGCTGCGCATGCAGAAGCTGCTCGACGCGCTGGAAGACCTCGACGACGTGCAGGATGTCTACACCTCCGCGGTGATGGACGAATAAGTGTCGCCGCCTGCTCTGCCGGCAAGGCCCGTGTTGTCACGGGCCTTTTTGCTGGCCGCGTTGCTGTTGCTCGCGGTGGCGGCGCGTGCGCAGTCGCTGGTGATGTACAGCAGTGCACATACCGCGCCCAAGCAGTTTGCCGACGGCGGGCGCGCTAGCGGCTACGCGGTCAACCTTGGCGTGGCGATCCTGCGCCGCGCCGGCTTCGAGCCGGAAACGCGTGCGCTGCGGTGGGCGCGGGCGATCAAGGAAGTCGAGGCCGGTCGCGGCGTGCTGGCGCCGGTGTTTTCGCGGACGCCGGAGCGCGAACAGCTGTTCCTGTTCTCGCTGCCGGTGCTGGAGGATGCGGTAGTGCTGGTGCAGGACGCCGCGCGGCCGTTCCCGTTTGCCACGCAGCGTGACCTGATCGGCAAGCGCGTCGGCACCACCCGTGCCGCCCGCTTTGGCGCCGAGCTCAACGCGGTGCTGCCGCAGCTGCGCATCAACGAGGATGGCGAGCCGCCGCAACGGCTGGCGATGCTGCTGGCCGGCCGGCTGGACGCGGCGGTGATTGCCGGCGGCGAGCAGGCGGTGCGCTACAACGCGCAGCGCGCCGGCATCGCGCTGTCGCGCCTGCGCATCGTCGGCAATCCGCTGTTGCTGGACAGCAATCACTTTGCCATCGCCAGGGCCCATCCCGAGGCCGAGGCGATCATGGCGCGCATCAATGCCGCCATCAGCCGCATGAAGGCGGAGCGCAGCCTGCAGCGGCGGCTGGACGACTACCGCGCCCGCTACTAACGCACAAGGTTGGCCGCAAGGCTTGCGGCCAACCTTGTGTCGGCGTGGTGGTGTCTAGTGGCTCAGAACACCGACTCGCCGCTGCGGGTGGTGAAGCGGTCCAGCGCCTCCAGTCCGGCCAGCGAATTGCCGCGCGCATCCAGCCCCGGGCTCCACACCGCGATGCTCATCTTGCCGGGCAGCACCGCCAGGATGCCGCCGCCGACGCCGCTCTTGCACGGCAGGCCGACGCGGTAGGCGAATTCGCCGGCGGCATCATAGGTGCCGCAGGTCAGCATGATGGCGTTGACCTGCTTGGCCTGGCTGCGCGTCAGCCGTTGCGCGCCGCTGACCGGCGAGGCGCCGTGGTTGGCGAGGAACAGGCCGGCGCGCGCCAGCTCGGCCACATTCATGCGCAGGCTGCAGGCGCGGAAGTAGTGCGCCAGCACCTGCTCGACATTGTTGTGCAGGTTGCCGCAGCTCTTCATGAAGTGCGCCAGCGCCGCATTGCGGTGACCATGTTCCGATTCCGACGCCGCGATCACGTAGTCGAAATCCAGCGCCGGCTGCGCGCTCTCCTCGCGCAGGAAGTCGCGCAGCGCGCTGCTGGAATCGCCGAGCTGGCTCAGCGCGATGTCGGTGACCACCAGTGCGCCGGCGTTGATGAACGGGTTGCGTGGCACGCCCTGTTCGTACTCCAGCTGCACCAGCGAGTTGAACGGGTTGCCAGACGGCTCCTTGCCGACGCGCTGCCACAGCGCGTCGCCGTACACCGCCAGCACCCGCGCCAGCATGAAGGCCTTGGAGATGCTCTGGATGGAGAAGCGCTTGTCGCTGTGGCCGGTGGCGTACAGCTGGCCGTCCAGCGTCGCCACCGCCATCGCGAATTGTTGCGGGTCTTCGCCGGCCAGTGCCGGGATGTAGTCGGCGGGCGCGGCCTGCGCGAGGTAGGGGCGGACATCGGCGGCGATGTCGTCGATCAGTTGTTGGATGTTCATGGTTTGCTATCGGTCAGGTGTTGTTATCGGTACTACCCTGGCCGGCCGGGCGGTCTGTGCCGCCTCGTACTGGCCAGTCATTTCCACCGGCAGCCGCTGGCTGCCGGCCGGATCCGTTGTGGAGCGGCTGCCGTTCAGGACGGCAGCGTCTCGAGCGCCCATTCCGCGACAAACACGTCACGGAACTGGTACAGCCACTGCAGTCGCGTCTCGGCCAGCGCGCGGCCGGCGGCGGTCTGCATGGTGGCCGGCAGCGTCGCCAGCTTCACCGCGATGTGGTCCAGCGCGTAGGCGCGGTCATCCAGCGGTCGCTGCACGGCGAGCACGTCATCGCTGGCGGCCAGTGCGCTGTTCATGCGGCCGGCGGTGTAGAACAGTCGCGCCAGGCCGACGGCGCCGAGCGCGTCCAGCCGGTCGGCGTCCTGCACGATCTGCGCTTCCAGCGTCTGCGGTGCGATATTGGCGGAAAAGCTGTGTGCCTCGATGGCGTGCGCCACCGCCGGCAGCCGTGCCGCGTCGAAGCCGGCGGCGGCCAGCCTGGCGCTGGCCAGCGCCGCCGCCTGGCGCGAGGCGAGGTGGCGCTCGGGGTGGTTCTTCGGCAGGTTGACCAGGTCGTGCAGGTAGCAGGCCACCATCACCACCAGCGTGTCGGCCTGCGGGTAGCTGGCCAGCAGCTGTCGCGCCGCATGCCAGACGCGGCCGAGGTGATTCAGGTCGTGGGCGCCGTCGTCACCGGCCTGTTCGCGTGCCAGCGAGAGGCAGAAGGCTTGCCAGTGGTGCAGGTCTTGCATCGTCGATTCCTTGCAGAGGGGGCGGTATTAGAGGGCGCGGCGGTCGGGCTTGTCAATGCGCGTTGCAGCATGTGGGGCTGGTCATTGCCGCGGGCGCAAGGTTGGCCGCAACGACGGCTGGCTGCGGAGTGTGGCGGCTCAGTCGCGCACCGGGCCGCGCAGCGACTTGACCTTGCCGCGCAGGCTCTTGCTGTCCATGCGCCGCTGCCGTGCGCCGTAACTCGGCTTGCTGGCACGGCGGGCCTTCTGCTCGTGGCTGACGCTGTCGACCAGCTGCTGCAGCCGCTGCAGCGCATCCTGCCGGTTCTGCTCCTGGGTGCGGTATTGCTGCGCCTTGATGATCAGCACGCCGTCCTTGCTTAGGCGCTGGTCCTGCAGTGCCAGCAGGCGTTCCTTGATGTGCTCCGGCAGGGTCGAATCGCGGATCACGAAGCGCAGGTGGATGGCGGAGGACACTTTGTTGACGTTCTGTCCACCGGCGCCCTGCGCACGCACGGCGCTGATGTCGACCTCCTGCGGCGAAACCGGATACTTGCTCATGCGGCCAACCTGTGGCCGCGGGCAGCGCCGGCGGGCGGGCTTGCGGCAGGCGCGTGGGTGATATCGATAGCAGCAGTCATGATTTCGGCTTTGTACGGGGATTGGGCATAATGCGGCGATGGCCGCAGGGTGCGGGATGACTGGATTCTAGCGCCTTTGCGATGATTGCGTATGGAGCCGGCGGCGCCGGCGAGGAGGGTTGATGACTGATTATCTGCAGCAGGCCGGACTGGCACTGACCGCGACACAACTGTCCGCCGCACAGCAGGCGCTGGCGGTGGCGCTGACGGTGCCCACGGCAGCGGACTATCCCGACTTGTACCGTTACCCGGTACCCAAGCTGGGCGAGGGCGGCAGTTGCTCGCTGATCGACGAGCTGGAGGCCGAGCCGTGGGACATCGCGCCGCAGTTTGGCGGCGAATCGCTGCCGCTGGCGCAACAGCTGCTGGCGTTACAGGCCTTGCTGGATGCGGTGCTGGCGCAGGTGCCGGCCGACTGGCTGGGGGTGTATTGCCGGGTGCCGCGACCCGAGGCCGACGTGCTGCTGAAGCTGGCCTACCGCGGCCTGCCCAGCCGCGCCGAATTCCCGCTGACCGAGGCGTTTGCCGCCGCCAGCAACAACAGCAAGGTTGGCCGCAGCGGTCGCGGCGTGGTGATCGACGATGTGCGGCAATGGCAGAGCGAGGGCGGCGCCTATTACGAGTGCGACCCCAAGGTGCGCAGCGAGGTGTGCCTGCCGGTGTTTGACGCGGCCGGCGAGGTGATCGGCATTCTCGATGCCGAGTCGGCGCAGCCGGGGTTTTTCCACGCCGGGCACCAGGCCACGCTGGCAGCACTGGCCTGCGCGCTGTCGGCGCACTTCGTCAGCCTGCGGGCGCTGGCCAAATCGGCGGCGACGGTACTTTAAACTGCAAGCTTTTGCCCCCATTATCTTCCAGATGAATGCACAACAAGTGGAAGCCAACGTGACTCAGCCTGATTCTCCGGTGCGCGTCGATTATGTCGCAACCTGCCAGTTACCCACGCAGTGGGGTGTTTTCGACATGCACGGCTTTGAAGAAGTCGGAGGGCGCGAGCACGTGGTGCTGACGCTGGGCGAGGTGACTGACGGTGCGCCGCTGACCCGCATCCACTCCGAATGCCTGACCGGTGATGCGCTGTTTTCTTTGCGCTGTGACTGCGGTTTCCAGCTGGCGGCCGCGCTGGAAGCAATCGCCGCCGAGGGGCGGGGCGTGCTGGTGTATCTGCGCCAGGAAGGGCGCGGCATCGGCCTGATCAACAAGATCCGCGCCTACAAGCTGCAGGATGGTGGCGCCGATACCGTTGAGGCCAACGAACGGCTGGGTTTCCCCGCCGACATGCGCGACTTTCGCATCGCGCGCGAGATGCTGGCGCATCTGGGAGTGACGGCGGTGCGCATCATGACCAACAATCCGCGCAAGATCGACACCCTGCAACAGGCCGGCATTGAGGTGGCCGAGCGCGTGGCGCTGCAGGTTGGCCGCAATGCCTACAACGACCACTATCTCGACACCAAGAAAGCCAAGCTGGGTCATTTGTTCGGTCTTTGACTTCATGATCCGGCAAGCTGGCCGATAAGGTCAGTGTCGGGCATGACAGGAAAGGGCGTGTGCCATGGTCAAGGTAACGGCAGTAGGGCCGGCGTTGCCGGTGGGTGAGCAGTTGCCGCGCACCCCGGAGTTGCGCCATGCGACGGGCGCCGGGCCGGCGGTGCCGCAGGATGCCTTCCAGCTCAGTCTGCTGGCACAGCATGCACAGCAGCTGGATCCGGACGAGCATCCGGCGGCGCTGGAGCTACCGCAACTGGAGGCGGAGCTGGCGCACCTGTTGCAGTTGCTGGAAGAGCGGCTGTACAGCATGCGCGAGCGTGCCCTGCTCGGCGGCGGTCATCCTTCCTACGGCCTGCTGCAGGAGTTGCAGCAGGTAAGCCAGGTGTTGCAGCGACTGGTGCCGTTATGGCCGCAGTGTGCGCGGCCGGCGTGGCGCGCAGCGGTGGCGCCGCGACTTGCGGGGATATTCAATATCTGCCACTTCGTGTCGCGGGCGGTGACACGGGCCGGCGAGCGCAGCGAGGTGCAGCACCTGCAGCAGGCGCTGCAGCAGAGCGAGCAGGCATTGCGCTAGGATGGGCTTGATCTGAAAGTGGATCGGAAAAACAAAAAACCGGCTCGTGAGCCGGTTTTTTGTTTATTTGGTGGAGATAAGCGGGATCGAACCGCTGACCTCTTGCATGCCATGCAAGCGCTCTCCCAGCTGAGCTATACCCCCGAAATGCTGGCGTCCCCACGGGGATTCGAACCCCGGTTATCGCCGTGAAAGGGCGACGTCCTAGGCCTCTAGACGATAGGGACAAATTGTGGTGGAGATAAGCGGGATCGAACCGCTGACCTCTTGCATGCCATGCAAGCGCTCTCCCAGCTGAGCTATACCCCCACGGGACGCTGAAGAACCGGTTGATTCGTCAGCGAGGTGCGCACTATAGCCCGAGGCTTTTATGGCGTCAAGCGCTTTTCTGCTTGAGCTGCGCGTTGCGTGGCGCACGGGCGCTGTTGCTGTCCAGCTGCGGCAGTTCGGCCGGCTGCTCGTCGGTGGTTTCCGGTGGCGGGCTCAGCCAGCGTACGGTGTTGAGGGTGCCGGTGATGCGGTTGTTTTGCGTGTTGCTGCAGCTGAGGCACACCGGCTTGCCGTTGCGCTCGCGGAAGGCCTGGTCGACGCGCTTGCCGTGGATCGGGCGCTGGTTCTCCTGCTGCCAGTTGAGCAGGGTCTCCGCCAGCAGTTGCGGCACGATGTCGTCCTTCTTGTAGCTGTCGCGATAGGCGTGCAGCCACAGTTCACCGGCGCTGTCCTCGCTCAGCAGCGTGGTCTGGTAGCTGATGGTGACCGCGGCGCCGATATCTACCCAGTCGGCCAGTGCCAGCGCGTTCTCGCTGCGCAGGCGCACGCAGCCGTGGCTGCGAAAGCCGGGCACGCTGGCGGGCTGGTTGGTGCCGTGAAAGCCGAGGCCGAGCTTGGTTTCGCCAAAGCGGATGAACACGGGCCCCAGCGGATTGTCCGGCCCGGCGGCAACGGTGGTCTGCACCGGCTTGCCGGCACGCGCCATTTCTTCCTGGATCGATTTCGGGACGTGCCATACCGGGTTGCGGTAGATGCCGGTGACCGCGTAGTTGCCGGTCGGGGTGTTGGTGATCATTTTGCCGACCGCCACCGGATAACTGTTTACCAGCGTGCCGTCCTGATACAGGAAAACACGGGTTTGCGGCAGGTTGACGACCAAGTGCTGGCCGGCGCTGCTGACCAGGACATCCGGCTCCGGCGTCATGGCATGGCTGGAGACGGTGGCGGCCAGGGTGCAGGCCGCAAGCAGGGACGAAAATTTCATTCTCTGGCGATTCAGGATAAACGGATACTCCGATGTTAGCAGATACGCCGGACGGCAACATCCGCCAAATGTGGCGGTGCACCGTGCTTTTTGTGGCGCTTTCTGCGACAATTCCAGACTTTGTCTTTTGCCTTTTTACTTGCTGAAACAATGACTCAAGCGTCTGTAGTTGCCCATATCGAGTCGCTGGACCACGAAGGTCGCGGCATTGCCCGTGTCGATGGCAAGGCCATCTTCATCGATGGCGCGTTGCCATACGAAACAGTGACTTATCAAAGTTATCGCGTCAAGAAGAGTTACGAGAATGCCGACGTGGTGGATGTGCTGAAGGAAAGCTTCCTGCGCACCGATCCGTCCTGTCCGCATTTTGGCGTGTGTGGCGGCTGCTCGATGCAGCACGTCGAGTTTTCGGCGCAGGTCGCCATCAAGCAGCGCGTGCTGGAAGACGACCTGCAGCATATCGGCCGGGTCAAGGCCGAGGTGGTGATGCCGCCGATTGCCGGCGCCGCCTGGGGCTATCGCCACCGTGCCCGCCTGTCGGCGCGCTATGTCGCGAAAAAGGACGGCGTGCTGGTCGGCTTCCACGAGAAGCGTTCCAGCTTCATTGCCGACATGAGCGAGTGCCACATCCTGCCGTCGCACATCTCGGCGCTGATCGTGCCGCTGCGCGAGCTGATCGCCAGACTGTCGATCTACAACCGCATGCCGCAGGTGGAAATTGCGGTCGGTGCCGAGCTGGACGTGCTGGTGTTCCGCAATATGGACGACATCACCGAGGCCGATTTCGCCTTGCTGCAGGCGTTCTCCGACCGTCACTCCACGCCGCAGCGCACGGTACAGATCTGGCTGCAGCCGAAAGGGCCGGAGACCTGCTATCCGATCTACCCGCTGGATGCGCCGAAGCTGACCTACCGCCTGCGCGATTTCGACGTCGAGATGCCGTACTACCCGACCGAATTCACCCAGGTCAATCCGGAAATCAACAACGTGATGGTCAGCCGCGCGCTGCGGCTGCTGGATCCGCAGGCCGGCGAGCGCATTGCCGACATGTTCTGCGGCATCGGCAACTTCACGCTGCCGATCGCGCGCAGCGGTGCCATCGTGCACGGCATGGAAGGCAGCGAGGCGCTGGTGAAGCGGGCGGTGGAAAACGCCACCCACAACGGCTTGCAGCACAAGGTCAGCTACGAGATGGCCAACCTGTTCGAGGTAACCGAGGCATCGTTCGCGGCGCTGGGCAAGTTCGACAAGATGCTGGTCGACCCGCCGCGCGACGGCGCGATGCAGTTGCTGAAGGCGATCACCGAGGACACCGCACCGCAGCGCATCGTCTATGTGTCGTGCAATCCGGCCACGCTGGCGCGCGATGCCGGCGTACTGGTCAATACCAAGGGCTACACCCTGAAAACGGCGGGCATCATCAACATGTTCCCGCACACCGGCCACGTAGAGTCGGTGGCCTGGTTCGAGAAAACGGGTCCGTGCAAGACCAATGCAGAAGTCGAGGCGATGGAGGCGGCGGAAGAGGCGGTGCGCGAGGCGGCCCGTGCCGCGTCGATGGCGGCCCGCCAGGAGCGCGAGGCGCTGGCTGCCGCCGAGAAGGCGGTCGAAGTGGCGGAGAAGGTGGCCGCGAAAGAGGCCCGTCGTGCCGCCTATCTGGCCAGTGTGACCGACAAGCCGGCGCCGTAACACGCGGCACTGCGTGCAGTAGTGACAGGACAGGCCGCCGGTACGAACCGGCGGCCTGTTTTTGTGCGCGATAGCGTTATTTGGAACACGGCGCTCAGCCGTGCCACGGCCGTCGGTTGCGGCCAACATTGGCCGCAATGGCCTCAGCCGCCGCTTTGCTGGCGTTGCAGTAGCGGCAGGAATTCGTCGGCCGGACTGTAGCCGATGAGGCGTTGCTGCTCATTGCCGTGGCGGTCGAAGAAGATCATGCCCGGCGGACCGTACAGGCCGAAGCGTTGCAGCAGCGCCTGGTGCGCCGGCAGGTTGGCGGTGACGTCGGCCTTCAGCAGTACCACCTTGGCCATGGCCTGCTGTACCGCCGGGTCGCGGAAGGTGGTGTCTTCCATCTCGATGCAGGACACGCACCAGTCGGCATAGAAATCCAGCAATACCGGCTGGCCACGGGCGGCATTGAGGGCGGCATCCAGTTCGGCCACGCTGCCGATGGTGCGGAACTGCGGCTTGCTGCTGCCTGCGGTGGCGCCGAGTGCGGCCAGCGGGTAGCGGGCCGATTTGGCGCCGCTGAACACGCCGATCAGCTGCAGGGTGGCGACCAGCGCCAGCAGCAGGCCCAGCGCCTTGCCCAGCTTGAGCACTGACGACGCGTTGGTTGGCAGTGGATCAAACGCTTTCAGGAACACTGCGCTGGCCAGCGCCAGTGCCGCCCACAGCAGCATCACCACGATGGCTGGCAGGAATGGCGTCGCCAGCCAGATCGCCACCGCCAGCATCACCACGCCGAACACCGCCTTGACTGTCTTCATCCACATGCCGGCTTTGGGCAGCACGTGGCCGCCAAAGGTGCCGACGATGACCAGCGGCAGGCCCAGCCCCATCGCCATGGCGTAGAGGGCGATACCGCCCAGCCAGGCATCGCCGGTCTGGCCGATATAGCCTAGTGCCAGCGCCAGCGGCGGGCCGACGCAGGGGCCGATCAGCAGCGCCGACAGCACGCCCATGCCGAACACGGTCACGATATGGCCGCCGGACAGGCGGTTGCTGGAGGCGGCGAGACGGGTCTGCCAGCTGGACGGCAGCTGGATGGAAACGATATCGAACATGCCCAGCGCAAACACCACCATCAGCAGGCTGGCGCCGAGGATCACCGCCGGCTGCTGCAGCCACACGCTGAGCAGGCTGCCGGTCAGGCCGGCCACGATGCCGATGGCGGTGTAGCTGACCGCCAGGCCCTGGACATAGGTCAGCGCCAGCAAGAAGCCGCGACGACGGGTGAGGTGCTGGCCCTGACCGGCAATCAGCGACGACACGATGGGCAGCAGCGGGTACATGCAGGCGGTGAATGCCATGCCCAGACCGGCGGCAAAGAAGGCCGCCAGCGTGGCGGCCAGGCCTTCGCGCGGCGGCGGCGAGGGGTCGCCCTGCGCGCCGGCCGGCTGCAGCCAGGGCGACAGCGCCTTGCTGTCACCGCCGATCGCGAGGGTGTGGGTGTAGGGCGGGTAGCACAGGCCGGCATCGGCGCAGCCCTGTACCGTGGCCTTGAGGGTGAACTGCTGTGGCGCGTCCGGGCGCAGCGTCAGCAGCATCACGGTCGCCCCCGGCGGGTAGGTAGCCTGCTTGCCGAAGTAGGGGTCGTCCTTGGGCTTGCCGGCGGGCAAGGCCTGCTGCGCGATCAGCGCCGCCGGTATCGTCTCGAAACGGCTGCGGTCGCGGTACAGGTAGTAGCCGTCGGCGACGGTCACCGTCAGTCGCAGCTGTGATCCCTGGCGTTCGGCGGTGACGGCAAACGCCTGCTCCGGCGGCAGCAGGTCGTCCTGATCCAGCGCGTGGGCAAGGGGAGGCAGCAGCAGGCTCAGCCACAGCAGGCAACGGGTGAGGAAAGAGAAAATGCGCTTGTTCATGAGCTTGTGACCGCCATAACGGCGGTGCCTTGATTGGTTGTTGCGACGGTGCGGTCGTGGCTAAACGTACCGCCCATATTTTGCCAAGCAAACGCTTGATATACTATGGGGCACGAGGAGCACCTGCCATGACCCCCATCATTCATTTTGCCCACGCCAACAGCTTTCCGGCGTCGGTGTACGGCAAATTGCACCAGTCGCTGCGCGAACAGGGCTGCCACGTCGGCTACCTTGACTGCATCGGCCACGATCCGCGCTATCCGGTGACCGACTGTTGGCCGCATCTGGTCGAGGAGACCGTTGCCTATATGCGCCAGCATTATGACCGGCCGGTGGTCGGCGTCGGGCACTCGCTGGGCGGTTTCATCCTGTTCTTTGCCGCCATCCGCCACCCGGAGCTGTTCAGCAAGCTGATCATTCTCGATTCGCCGCTGATGGGGCCGCTGCGTTCGCGCGGCATCTGGCTGGCGAAAAAACTGGGCTTCATCGAGCGCGTGACGCCGGGCGGCAACACCCTGAAGCGGCGCGACAACTGGGCCAGCGTCGAATCGGTGTACGACTATTTCGCGCGCAAGCCGATGTTTGCCCGCTTCGATCCCGACTGCCTGCACGACTATGCCGCGCTGGGCACGGTGGCGACGGCCGATGGCGGCCGCCGTCTGAAATTCCGGCCGGTGATCGAAAACGCGATCTACAACACGCTGCCGCATTCGGTGCCCCGCTACAAGGGACAGCTGCGGGTGCCGACGGTGTTTGTCGCCGGCGAGGACAGCGATGTGCTGACGCCGGCCGATCTGGCCTTTATGCGCAAGCACTTCGCTGTGAACATCGTTGTGCAAAAAGGTTCGCACCTGTTTCCGCTGGAGCAGCCGCAGGCCACCGCGGCGCTGATCATGGCGCAACTGGCCGTCTGACTCAATCGCGGTGTTTCTGGCGGATCAGGTCGCGCACCAGGAAACGGCTGGGGTTGACGGCATCCATGATGCTGCTTGGCAGCGGCGCCGGCTCGTCGTTCAGCAGGCTGGCGATGATTTCGCCGGCCAGCGGCGCGGTGACCATGCCGCGCGAGCCGTGGGCGGTGCTGACATACAGCCCCCTGATCAGCGGCGCTTCGGCGGTCAGCTTCAGCGAAGCGTCGCGTGCCAGCGGCTGGTAGCAGTCGAGGAAGGCGTCGCGATCGACGACGGCGCCGACCATCGGCAGGTAGTCCGGGCTGGTACAGCGCAGCGCGGCGCGGCCGTGGCACTGTGCCGCGGTGATGCCGTCACCACCCAGTGCCTGGTACAGCTGTGGCGCCATGCCGGCCAGCATCGCCAGGTTCTCGGTGTGCTCGGCATCGTTGGCCGCCAGGTCTTCGTATTCGAACTTGAAGGTGGCGCCGAGGCAGTGCCGGCCCTGGCGTGCCGGGGCGATATAACCCTCGCCGCACAGTACGGTCTGCAACTGGCCGCTGGCGGCGGTGGCGGCCAGCTCGGTGACCTGGCCGCGGATGCGCTTCACCGGCAGGTAGTAGGTCGGGTCGAATTGCATGGTGTCGTTGGCGGTGGCGACCACGGCAATGCTGCCGATCGCCAGCGGATCGCTGCTGCCCATCGCCACCCAGCCGCCATCGGCCGGGTTTTGCGCCAGCTCGGTCACCGCTTCCCCCAGGCGCAGGGTGATGTTGGGGTGCGTCAGCAGCGTGTTGACCAGGCTGGGCGGGTTCAGCCAGCCGCCCTGCTCGAAATAGAGCCCGCCTTGGCTGACCTCGATGCCGGCGATGGCGGAGGCTTCGGCGGCATCGACGCGGCGCAGGATGTGCGGCGACAGCCCGGCGGCGGCCAGGCCTTGCTGGCGTTTCTCTTCGGCGGCGTCGCCGGCCAGCTGCAGCACGCCGCAGCGCCGCCACTGTACGCCGTCTTCCGGCAGCAGCTGGCTTAGCGTGCGCAGGGTGTAGCCGTAGCCGGACAGCACCAGCTGGGTCAGCGGGGTGAAGTGTGGCGACAGCTTGGTGTACAGCACGCCCTGCGGGTTGCCGGAGGCTTCCTGCGCCGCCAGCGGGTGGCGGTCGAGCACGGTGACCTGCCAGCCGCGGTTGGCCAGGCTGCGCGCGACGCTGGCTCCGGCGATGCCGGCGCCGATCACCACCGCGCTGCGCTCGCTGATGGTTTGTTGCGGGAGTGCATACCATGGCGCGCGCCACTCGGCGTGCGGCGGGTGCTGCAGCTGACCGCGTGTCATGTCCCGCTTCTTGCCATGGCCGGCGACTTTCTCGATGCTGAAGCCGGCGTCCTCCAGCCCGCGGCGCACGATGCCGGCGCTGGTGAAGGTGGCCAGCGTGGTGCCGCGGTGCGACAGCCGTGCCAGCTGCTGGAATAGAGCCGGCTGCCACATCTCCGGATTCTTGGCCGGGGCAAAGCCGTCGAGGAACCAGGCGTCGATGCGCGCCTCCAGCTGCGGCAGGGTCTCCAGCACGTCGCCGATCAGCAGCGTCAAAATCACGCGGCCGTCTTCCAGCACGAAACGGTGCCAGCCCGGCGCCATGGCGTCGTATTGCTGTTGCAGCGCCGCGGCCTGGGTGGCCAGCTCCGGCCACATCGCCTGTGCCTGCGTCAGGTCGGCGGCGGTGAGCGGGTGTTTCTCGGTGCTGACAAAAGACAGCCGCGCGCTGGCTGGCGCGTGCTGCAGGAAGCATTGCCAGGCGACCAGGAAGTTCAGGCCGGTGCCAAAGCCGGTCTCGCCGATGCTGAACAGCTGTTCCGGCGCCAGCGCCGCGAAACGCTGCGGCAGCTGGTTGTGCTCGATAAACACGTGACGCGTTTCATCAAGGCCGCTTTCCCGGGAAAAGTAGACGTCGCCGTAATCGGCGGAAACGGGTTGACCGGTGCTCCAGTCAAGACGGGCGGGCGGAAAAGCTTGGCTCATGATGGGGTGCTGACTTCGCGAATGGCCGGTGCGCAACCGGGCAGGGGTCTGTAAATGGCTGGGCGCTATTGTCCGGCAGCCGGACGGTCGCCGCAAGGTTGGCCGCAGGCGGATTGCGGCCAACCTTGTGTTGCCGCAAATAAAAAGAACCGCACGGTGATGCAGCACGCGTGCGGTTTACAAGGACAGCTCGGGGGAGAGGCCGCTCAGCTGGCACTCTCCTGCAATTGGCTCAGGATCTGCGGGTTTTCCAGCGTCGACACGTCCTGCGCGATTTCCTCGCCGCGGGCGATGGAGCGCAACAGGCGGCGCATGATCTTGCCGGAGCGGGTTTTCGGCAGGTTGTCGCCGAAACGAATGTCGTCCGGCTGCGCCAGCTTGCCGATCTCGTGCGCTACCCAGTTTTTCAGTTCAGCGGTCAGGCGCTTGGCTTCTTCGCCGGTCGGGCGCGGGCCTTTCAGTACCACAAAGGCGACCACCGCCTCGCCCTTGACCTCGTGTGGCTTGCCGACCACCGCGGCTTCCGCCACCAGCGGGTTGGCCACCAGTGCCGATTCGATTTCCATGGTGCCGAGGCGATGGCCGGACACGTTCAGCACATCGTCGATGCGGCCCATGATCCAGAAGTAGCCGCTTTCGTCGCGGTTGGCGGAGTCGCCGGCGAGGTAGTACTGGCCGTTGAACTCTTCCGGGAAGTAGGTGCTCTTGAAGCGCTCCGGGTCGTTCCAGATGGTGCGCACCAGCGACGGGAACGGCCGCTTGATCACCAGGAAGCCGCCCTTGCCCGGCTCTACCGGGGCGCCGGACTCGTCGACGATGTCGGCCATGATGCCGGGCAGCGGCAGGGTGCAGGAGCCGGGCTTGGTGGCGATGGCGCCGGGCAGCGGCGCGATCATCGCGGAGCCGGTTTCGGTCTGCCACCAGGTGTCGACGATCGGGCAGCGCTCGCCGCCGACCATCTCGTAGTACCACATCCACGCCTCGGGGTTGATCGGCTCACCGACGGTGCCGAGCAGGCGCAGGCTGGACAGGTCGTACTGTTTCGGCAGTTCGGCGCCGAGCTTGATCAGGGTGCGGATCGCGGTCGGTGCGGTGTAGAAGGTGGTGACCTTGTGCTGCTCGATCATGCGCCAGAAGCGGCCGGCATCGGGATAGGTCGGCACGCCTTCGAAAATGACCTGGGTGGCGCCCATGCCCAGCGGACCGTAGCAGACGTAGGAGTGGCCGGTGATCCAGCCGACATCGGCGGTGCACCAGAATACATCGCTGGGCTTGTAGTCGAAGACCCAGCGGAAACTGTTGAGGGCGCCGAGCAGGTAGCCGGCGCTGCTGTGCTGGATGCCTTTCGGACGGCCGGTGGAGCCGGAGGTGTACAGGATGAACAGCGGATCGTCGGCCTGCATCCATTCCGGTTCGCAGGATTCCGGCTGGCCGTCGATCAGCTTGTGCCACCAGATGTCGCGGCCGTCGTGCCAGGTGCTGGCGCCGTTATTGGTGCGCTGGTAGACCACGGTGGCGATCACCGTTTCGCTGCCCGGCATCGCCAGCGCTTCGTCGACCATCGCCTTCAGTGGCACGATCTTGCCACCGCGCAGGCCTTCGTTGGCGGTGACCACTACCTTGGCACCGGCATCCTGGATGCGGTCGTGTACCGCGCCGGCGGAGAAACCGCCGAATACCACCGAGTGAATGGCGCCGATGCGGGCGCAGGCCTGCATCGCGACGATGGCTTCGATCACCATCGGCATGTAGATCACCACGCGGTCGCCTTTGCTGACGCCCAGCGACTTCAGGCCGTTGGCAAACTGGCAGACGCGGCGGTGAAGCTCGGAATAGGTAACGCGGGTGACGTCACCGTCATCCGCTTCAAAAATGAGGGCAATCTTGTTGGCGTTGACGGCCAGATGGCGATCCAGACAGTTGTAGGAAACGTTGAGCACGCCATCGTCGAACCATTTGAAGAACGGTGCATTGCTGTCGTCCAGCACGCGCGAGAACGGCTTTTTCCAGCTGATCAGCTCTCGCGCCAGATCCCCCCAGAAGGACAGGTAGTGATCGTCGGCCTGTTCGCACAGCGCGTAGTAGGCGTCCGGCCCGGAAACCGTGGCCTTGCGGCGGAAGTCTTCTGCCGGGTCAAAGCTGCGGGTTTCGCGCAGGATGGAGTCAAGAGTAGACATAAAGCGTTCCTTGCAAACATGATTCGCGGACAGCAACTGGCCGCACCCGTACGGGTGCGGCCATTTTTACACGACTCGCTTAGTGTTTGGATGCACCTGCGGCACCAATACCGGTCATCGAGCGTACGAACTGTGCTTCGAACTTGGCTTTTTCTTCAACCGCCGACTTGGACTTGTCGAGTACCGAGATCAGCCAGGTGAACACGAAGGCCAGGGTGATCGAGAAGATCGCCGGGTTCTTGTACGGGAACAGTGCGGTTTCGTGCTTCAGCACGTCTACCCATACCGCCGGGCCCATCACGATCAGGCCAACTGCGGAGATCAGGCCGATGAAGCCGCCGACTACCGCGCCGCGAGTGGTCAGGCCTTTCCAGAACATGGACAGGAACAGTACCGGGAAGTTGGCGGAAGCGGCGATCGAGAAGGCCAGGCCAACCATGAAGGCGATGTTCTGCTTTTCGAACAGCAGGCCGAGCAGGATCGCGATCACGCCCAGTACCACGGTGGTGATCTTCGAGACACGGATCTCGTCGGCTTCGTTGGCTTTGCCCTTCTTGATTACGGAGGCGTACAGGTCATGCGATACCGCCGATGCACCGGACAGGGCCAGACCGGCAACCACCGCCAGGATGGTGGCGAAGGCAACTGCGGAGATGAAGCCGAGGAACAGGTCACCACCAACCGCGTTGGCCAGATGGATCGCCGCCATGTTGCTGCCGCCGATCAGCTGGGTCACTTCCTTGCCGTTCTTGACCACGGTTTCCATCATCGATGGCTGTTCCAGCAGCAGCATGATTGCGCCGAAACCGATGATGAAGGTCAGGATGTAGAAGTAGCCGATGAAGCCGGTTGCGTAGAACACCGATTTGCGGGCTTCCTTGGCGTCGGACACGGTGAAGAAGCGCATCAGGATGTGTGGCAGACCGGCGGTACCGAACATCAGTGCCAGGCCCAGCGAGATCGAGTCGATCGGATCAGCCTTGCCCGGTGCCATGATTTCGGCGCCTTTGGCGTGGATGGCGACCGCTTTCTGGAACATCATCTCAGGGCTGAAGCCAACGGTGGCCAGTACCATGAACGCCATGAAGCTGGCACCGCCAAGCAGGATGACGGCCTTGATGATCTGAACCCAGGTAGTAGCCAGCATGCCGCCGAAAGTGACGTACATCACCATCAGGATGCCAACCAGGATCACCGCGGAGGAGTAGCTCATGCCGAACAGCAGCTGGATCAGCTTGCCGGCACCAACCATCTGCGCGATCAGGTACAGCGCCACCACCACCAGGGTGCCGGTCGCGGCAAAGGTCCGTACCGGCGTCTGTTGCAGACGGTAGGAGGCCACGTCGGCAAAGGTGAACTTGCCGAGGTTGCGCAGGCGTTCAGCCACCAGGAACAGGATGACCGGCCAGCCGACCAGGAAGCCGATGGAGTAGATCAGGCCATCGTAGCCCTTGTCGAACACCATTGCCGAGATACCGAGGAAGGAGGCGGCGGACATGTAGTCACCGGCAATCGCCAGACCGTTCTGGAAACCGGTAATGCCACCACCGGCGGTGTAAAAGTCACTGGCGGAGCGGGTGCGTCGCGAGGCCCAGTAGGTAATGCCCATGGTGAACGCGACAAACAGGAAGAACATGATGATGGCGTGCCAGTTGGTCGCCTGCTTGGTGACTTCGCCTTCAAAGGCGCCGGCGGCCAGTGCCAGAGCCGGCAGGCCGGTCAGCGCGGTGGCGCAGAGGGTTTTCGTCCAGCTTTTCATTGTTTGGCATCCTCGACGATTTGTTGGTTCAGTTGGTCAAACTCGGTATTGGCCTTGCGCACATAGATGCCGGTCAGGACGAATGCCGAGATGATGATGAAAATGCCAACCGGAATGCCGACCGTAGTGGTTCCGCCCGACAGCGATGCACCAAGCACATTAGGTGCGAAGGCCAGCACCAGGATAAAACCGTAGTAGATAGCCAGCATCAGGATACTCAGCTGCCAGCCAAGGCGGGTCCGCTTGTGAACAAGCTCTTTGAATTTGGGGTTGCTTTGTACCCGTGTAAGGATATCTTCATTCATCGTTGTCTCCTCCCATTTCTCGCCGGCCGCAAGTGCGGTTAGCGTGTGCCTGCAATCTAAAAGTCGACTCGCCGATGTGGCTAATCGTTTTTTCTGATAACAGGAATTAACGTCACCGTTTTTTTCGAGAATTTTTCTTTTTTATTAGGTACTTGCGTTCGAGTATTTACTTTATTGATGGAGGATATCAGCAATCGTTATCCAGCTTTTTGTGTGCATGCCTTGTGGGTTGGTGGGGAACTTGTACAAAATGGCCAAAAACCCGCCTTTGCGATGCAAAAGTAGCGCGCCCCCAGCCGATCAGGAGAGTCGTCCAGCATGGAAATCTACCAACTGCGCACCTTTGTTACGGTGGCTCAGCAAGGCCATCTGACTCAGGCCGCCGAGCTGCTTCACTTGTCGCAGCCGGCGGTAACGGCGCAGATCAAGGCCATTGAAGAAGAAGTCGGCATGTCCTTGTTCGAGCGCACGGCAGGTGGGGTGGTGTTGACGCTGGCAGGGCAGGAGCTGCTGCCCCGCGCGCAGGACATTCTGGTGTCGGCGCGGCAGCTGCTGGATCATGCCCGCAGCCTGAAGGGGCCGCTGACCGGCAAGGTGCAGATCGGCATCGCGCTGACCCCGGACGTGCTGCGGGTCGGCCCCTGGGTAGCCGGCCTTGCCGAGCGCTTTCCCTTGCTGGAGGTGTGCCTGCACCAAGGCGTGACCGGCGACGTGCTCAATGCGGTGCGCAAGAAAGAACTGGACGCCGGTTTCTATCTCGGCAAAAACCCCTACGTCAACGTGCACACCCTGTTGTTGACGCAGCTGCGCTTGCGCATCGTGATGCCCAAGGGCTGGCTGGCACGGATCAATGCGGCCAACCCCAAGGAGCTGGGACGTCTGCCGTGGGTCGGCATTTCCCAGTTTTCCAGCCTGTCGAAGATCGTGTCCGAGCTGTGGCGGGAGCTGAACATCGCCCCGAAAAAGGTATCGGAATGCGACAACCTGTTTACCGCTTCCGAGCTGGTGCAAGCGGGTGTCGGCCTCGCCTTGCTGCGCGAGGAAGATGCGCTTCGCGCCGCCGAGCGCGGCGTGGTCGATCTGGTGCCGGAGATCGTGAAGATGGCGGAGCTGCAGTTCGTCTATCCGGCCGACCGGGCCGACGACCCGATTCTGCAGACGCTGGTAGCCGGCCTGCAGCCGGTGTGGGGTCTGAACAGCAACCTTGTTGTCTGATGTCGTCTTACCTTATCCAAGGGCATACCATGGCAACGGTTTTTCAGCAGTATCTCGATGCGGTGCAGACCAATCAGCAACGCATGTTGGCCGCACAGGCCGATTGCTGGCGCAGCTGGTGTCAGCTATCGCCGCCGACCGCTGGTGCACCGGGCCTGATCGGGCAACTGGATGCGCCGATGATGTCGAGCGCCTCGGTATTGCAAGCCTCTGCCGATGCGCAGCATGACCTGCTGCTGGTGCTGGAACGCTGGTTTGGCGAACAGCAGAAAACCTGGTTGCGGCACTCGCCGTTGCTCTCGGCGGCACCCTGTGCGCTGCCACTGGACCTCGGCTTTTCCGGCTACCTGATCGCGTCGCGTGCCAGCCGCCAGATCCAGCATTTTGCTTCCACCCGCTTTTCCTATGCCACGCTGTCCGCGGTGCGTGGTGCCCAGCACGCCTATCGCAAGTGTCGCAATAACCCTGTTGCCGCTTCGGTGTTTTATCCGCGCCCGGCAGTCTAGAATGGCGTGGCCGTGTCTGAGTCTTGCTTGCCAGGCCGTCGTTCAGTCGTTCTGCTGCGGATTTCCTTGCCCGTACATTGTTGCCTGCCGTGGTATTGCCGAGTTACATGAGCGCAGTCCGCTTGCAGCGTCGGGGCGTCATATTTAACCGCTTCCGTTTGTTGGCGTTGACCCGTGTCGGATTGTCGGCTTGTGCGCCATACGCCAAGCCGGCCCGAAGCGGATGCTGCCGCGAGCCGCGGCAGACTGGCCGGTTAGCGTCCGCGGCTGAGCGAGCCGATGGTGGCGCCGAGCAGGATCAAGGCGCCGGCAATCCAGGTAATGGTGTTCAGTTCGCCCAGCCCGCTGACCGCCAGGATCAGGGTGGAGAGCAAGGGGGTGAGATAGGACAGTGCGCCGATCTGTTTCGGGTCGCCTTCCTTCATCGCCTTGTCCCACAGGAAGAACGATGCGCCCAGCGGCCCGATCCCCATCAGCAGCAGTGCCAGCCATTCCTCGTTGTTGGGAACGATTGCCGGCTCGAACAGCCAGTGGCAGAGTGCGGCAAGCAGGCTGGAAAGCAGGCAGAAGCCGCCGACCGCCGCGTTAGGGAACGGTGGCAGCTTGCGAGTCGCCAGGCTGTAGCTGGACCAGGTGAAGGCCGCGGCGATCGCGAACAGGTAGCCGATCGGCAGGCTGTCGGCAAAGTCGAATTGACCCTTGCTGACAATCAATACCGCGCCGCAAAAACCGATCGTTGCCGCCAGGATGTGGCGGCCGGTCAATTTGCCCAACCCGAACAGCGGACTAAGCACGACAATCAGCAGTGGCCACAAATAATTCAGCAGATTGGCTTCCAGTGCCGGTGCGGTGCGAAAAGCGGTAAACAGCAGGCAGTGATAGCCGAAGATGCCGGCGACGCCAATCAGCAGGGTGCGCGGTGCCACTCGCCAGTCGCGGATGCGGTGAATGGCGAGCAGGCTGCCAATAAAAAGCGCTACGGCGGTGACCAGAAATGGCGGCAGGCGCTGGGTAAATGCCCCTAACGCGGCTAGGGAAGACCACAGTAAAATAGCGAGTAATGCTGGCAGTAAAGTGAATTTTTTCATCCGCAAATCATAACGTGGCGGGCGTGGAATGGATAGCCGGCCGACGGACATTTACGGGGCGTAATGAGGCCCGTAATTCAGAAAGGAACAGTAATGAACCAGTCGCAGGTATTGGCTTATTTGAGTCAGCATGGTGCCATGCTCGATGCCGATGGTGATGTGGTGTTGGCCAGTGGCGAGAGCCGGCAAGATTTGTCATTCGAGCAGGATGGCCATGCCGTGCTCACCCAGTTTGTTTTGTTGAAAGTACATGGCGACGATGCTGAATCGTTCCTGCAGGGGCAATTTTCTTCCGACGTAAAATTACTGGATGGCAGTGTGGCGCAATGGAGCAGTTATTCCAATGCCAAGGGCCGGATGCAGGCCAGTTTCCTGTTGTGGCGCATTGAGCAGACCTTTTTTCTGCTGCTGCGAAAAGATATTGCCGAGGCTTTTCGTCGCCGCCTTTCCATGTTTGTCCTGCGTGCCAAGGTGAAAGTCGAAGTGGTCGACAGCGTGATTGTCGGCGAATATCTGGCCGCAGCGGAAGCTGGCCGCCCGGCTTTTGAACCGGCCTTGGCGGGTACTGCCGAGCACGCGGTGGTGTCGATTGGCGAACAGATCCGTATTACCTGCCTGGGGGCGGAAGAGGCCGCCGCGCTGCCGCAGTTTGCCGGCAAGCTGCTGGCCAGTCGCCTGTTTGACGCCTTTTTTATCCGTGCCGGTATTCCCTGGGTGTCGCAGGCAACCTATGAGGCATTCGTGCCGCAAATGGCGAATCTGGACCTGATCGGTGGTATCAGTTTCCGCAAGGGATGTTATCCAGGTCAGGAAATTGTGGCGCGTACCCAGTATCTCGGCAAAGTGAAACGCCGCATGTTTGTGGTGGAAGTAAATGCCGACGAGTGTACGGCCGGCATGGATGTGCAGGTTGAGGCAACCGGTGAGCAGGCCATCGGCAAGGTGATGCTAAGCGTGCCATTGACAGCAAAAAAATATCTGGCACTGGTGGTGATGCAAATCTCGGCCTGGGCGGGGCAGCCTTATCTTGCCGGTGTGCCGCACTCGCAATTGTTGCGGCTGGAGGCGCCGTATTTAATCCCTGATTTGCAAGAGGGTTAATTCAGGATTTAATATAGTGCTTGACGCAGAGCGGCTGGTAATCTAATTTTCGGTATATTCTGGCTGGCTTTGTTTATTGAAGGGGGTTTTAAATGGATTTGAGTACACTCGATTTTGCCGAATTGCTGCAGCTGAAAAATGACGTTGATGTTGAGGTTCGCCGTCGCGAAGTGGAAGAAAAAGCCAAAGCCAAGAAACAGATTCTTGAAATTGCCAAGGCTTATGGCTTCAGTGTTGAGGATGTGCTCGGCGGCAAAGTGGCACCAACGGCCAGTGGCCGCAAACCGGTAGAAGTCAAATACCGTCATCCGAACGATGAATCGCTGACCTGGACCGGTCGCGGTCGCAAGCCGTTGTGGGTTGTCGCACTGCTGGATTCCGGTATTGATCTGGATAGCTTGCGCGTATAAATGAGCTGACGGGTTGTGGATAGCAAAACGCCGTGTGCAAACACGGCGTTTTCTTTTGCAGCGGAACATTCACGATTCATTATAGAATGCGCTGGTAATGAGAGCCTGCTTGATTGTGTGAGTGCTTAACTTCGGTTTAGGTCATGGCAAAACTGGATTTTTTTTCGTTCGGCGATAAACGCAAATCCCATCCTCTTGATGACGTCAAGTCGGTAACCGAGTGGTACGCCGCGACCCAGCGGGAGTTTGCTGCCGGTAGCCATGACCAGATCACCAAGCTGCTGTCGCAGTTCAATCAGGATATCGATAGCCCGAGCGTCGCCACGCTGGAGGCCATCATCGAGCTGGACCGGCTGGGACACATCGTGCACCAGCAGTTGTGCGCCCAGTACCTGAGCTCCAAGCTGTTGCCGGCCATCGAGCTGCAGCAGCGGGCGCAAATCCTGTCCTATGGCCGCCAGCTGGTGGCTGCCTTCCAGCGCTTCATGAGTTTCGATCCCGAGGGCGAGGAAGCGCCGCAGATCCGCCTGCTGTTGCCGCTGGTAATCGGCAAGATGCTGTTTTACCTCACCGAGAATGCGCTGTGGCATTACTACCGCCATGCCTCGCTGGACGAGGTGATGTGGAGCAACGTCAACCAGCTGTTCCGTTATGCCGAAGAACAGGCCATTGATGCGGTGCCGTTGCAGCTGTTCCCCGGCGAGGCAACCACGACCATTCATGACCTGTACCTGGCGTTCCTGATGACCTCGCTGCTGAACAGCGGCAACCTGACTTCCCGCCAGATTCATCTCGCCTATCAACTGGCACTGATGCTGTCCAACCGCATGACGTTGTCCCGCGACCTGTCCGGGGAGAGCAGTTTCATCGTCAATATCCAGCATGCGTCTCCGCCGAGTCGTGCGCACAATGTGCCGCAACTGCAGGGTATTCGCGTCTGGTCCACCACGGAGCTGGTTGATCAGCTGAATGCCTGGCTGGCGGTGTATGACGGCGGCACCACGCCACAGGCGCTGCGCGAGCGTTTCAGCCGGGGTGTTGATCCGGGCCTGCTGCGCTTCCTGGTGCGGGAGTGGGCGGTCAAGCCGTTCCGCTTCGAGCGTGCGGAGCGGGTGCCGGTGGCCAGCAAGCAGCTGGAGGTTGGCCGCCTGCTGAGCGGGGTGCACCGGCTGGTGCGCGAGTATGAGGAATTCCTGGCACAGGGTGATCGCCAGGAAAGCCCGTCGGTCAGTGTCGAAGAGGTTGCCGAAATCCGCATTTACGGTTTCCTGACCGGGCGCCGTCGTGAAAAAAACGTGGCCCAGGACGAGGTGGTCAAGATCGCCACCGGCACCGAGTTGCAGTTGTGGGATATCGAGAACCAGAGCGACAGCGGTCTGGGAGTGTCCTTGCCGGCGGCAGGCGCGGAGTGGCTGTCACTGGGGGCATTGCTGGCGACGCGAGAGGCCGGGCAGCAGGCTTGGAGCCTGAGCATCGTGCGTCGCATCAAGCGTGACGACAAGGAGCGCATGTACCTCGGTTTGCAGCTGCTGAGCTCGCGGCCGGTGGCGGCGTACACCAAGGCGGAGAACGGTCGCAATGCCGATCCGACCCTGCCGGTCGGCATGGTATGGAATCAGGGCGAGATCGCCCTGTTTGCCTCGGCGATGAAAGGCGGCGTGAAGTGCAACACGCTGCTGATTCCGCTGTTCAGCTACGCACACGGCAAGAAGCTGCAGATGTTTGCCAAGAACAAGGGCTTTCTGGTGGCGCTGGGGCGAGTGCTGGAAAAGGGCGCCGACTGGTGTCAGGTGGAGATCGAGCTGATCCGGCAGCTGTAGTCGCTGCCACCAAATAAAAAGCCACGATGCGGATCGTGGCTTTTTTATTGCGTACCGTGCTGCTGCTTCAGCGCAGGTCTTTCAGCACGCCGTAAATGGCGCTCAGGCTGGCTTCGCCAAGACGCAGGCTGCGCTGGCCATTCCAGCCGAAGTCGTCGTCCGGCAGGTTGTCGTTGTCCTTGAACGGCATTTCCAGGGTATAGGCCAGGCAGTTGAACTGGTTGCCGACCCAGGCGGTCGCCATCGCAAGGTTGGCCGCACCGGGGGCGTCCTTGTCGTAGCCGTGCTCGTCCTGGAAGTCGGGCGATGCCACACGCAGCTGTTGCTTGAATGCGGTTTCCAGTGCCGCGATGCGTTCGTTGTAGCTGGGTACGCCCTCGGTGCCGGCGACAAACACGTACGGAATCGCTTCGTCGCCATGGATGTCGAGGAACAGGTCGACGCCGGTTTCCAGCATCTTGTTGCGGACATGAAACACTTCCGGACTGGTTTCCAGACTCGGATTCAGCCATTCGCGGTTCAGGTTGGCACCGGCGGCGTTGGTGCGCAGGTTGCCGAGAATGGCGCCGTCCGGGTTCATGTTCGGCACCACGTAGAAGGTGGCTCGGTCCAGCAGTGCGCGCGAAGTCGGGTCCTGGGTGTCGAGCAGGCGGGTGAGCAGCCCTTCGACAAACCATTCCGCCATCGTTTCGCCGGGGTGCTGGCGGGCGATGACCCAGATCTTGAGGTCAGACTCGACCTCGTGGCCGATGGTCAGCAGGTTGACGTCGCGTGCCTGCACCGTCGAGCCGAGGTCGGACACCTGGCACAGGCCGGAGCTTTGCGCCATGCCGATCAGGTTCAGGTGCTGCTCGTGCGAGTACGGCTCGAAGTAGGCGTAGTAGATGCTGCCGGCCAGCGGGACGTGCTCGATCACCAGATCGTCGCCGTCCAGGTAGGTCGGCACGCGGAACCAGTTGACGCGATCATAGGATGCCACCGCCTGGTAGTCTTCCCAGCCCTTGGGGTAGGCGGTTTCCTTGATGTTGAGGAAACGCAGCTTGCACAGCTCGTAGGCGGCACCCTGCAGCCGGAAGTAAAACCATTGGGCAAAATCGGAGGCATTATCTTTGCGGATGCGAAGCTGAATGTCTTCAAAGTTATTGAGTGCGATAACCTCGATACTGCCGGCGTCGAAATTGCTGCTGATTTTCATGCTGCGGTATGTCCGTCTGTTACTGGTAGCCGGTTATTGTAACGCGTTGCGCTGCCGGCGGCACGCTTGCCGTGGCCGCGCACGGCGCCATGAAAAAACCTGCCACGGGCTAGCGGTGGCAGGTTGTGCTGGCCTTGCGGCGCAATGGCGTATTTCAGGCTGCGGACGAGCGCTTGGCGGCGGTTTTCACGGCATCCACGGTGGCGCTGTTGGCGGCCTTGACGCTGGAGTCGGCAAACTCGGCAACTTGCTGTGCGGCCTTGGTCATCGAGTTGATCGCGGCGGCGCCGGCGGCGATGCCCGATTTCAGTGCGTTGACGGCGGTTTCGGAACCGGCAGGTGCATTCTTGCTCAGCAGGTCGATGTTGCTGATCACCGACTTGTTCAGCTCGTTGAAGTTGCTTTCCGCGATCTTGCCCAGTTCGGCCTGGGTTTCGGACACGATGTCGTACACGCTGCGCGAGTTGGCGACAGCCTGTTCCAGATTCTGGGTGGCCAGCTTGTTCAGGCGGGTCAGGGCTTCCTGTGGTGTTTTCAGGCTGCTCAGTTCGCGGGTCAGCTTGACGTTTTCTTCCAGCGACTGCTTGGACAGCTCGAAATTGAGCTTGACCAGGCGTTCAGTACTGTCCAGAGAGATTTGTGCGGCGCGGAACAGTGCCTCAAAACCATTCAGGGACAGTTTGCTCAGTTGTTCGGTTGGATTGATCATTTGGGATACCCTCACTCGCTGTTGATGTAACTCGGTCTGGTCCGGTGTGTCGTCATTGTTGTTGTACTTTTTTTGTCGCATCATACCGGTCTGTTGCGCTGCACAATGACAATTTGATAGTAGCGTAACTTCGAAATCGGTGCCTAGAAGTTTTGCTCTACCGTGTTGCATTTATGATAATGTGGCGCCACACAACAGAAAAATAAGCTGGGAGTGTTACATGAGTGTTGAAAAACGGGTCATCAAGAAGTACCCCAACCGCCGTTTGTACGATACCGCCACCAGTTCCTACATCACACTGGGCGATGTGAAGCAGCTGGTGCTGGATAATGTGGATATCCAGGTTGTGGACGCGAAAACCCACGATGACATCACGCGTGGTGTGCTGCTGCAGATCATTCTGGAAGAGGAGAACGGCGGCTCGCCGATGTTCAGCTACGAAGTGCTGACCCAGTTCATCCGTTTTTACGGCCAGGCGATGCAGGGCATGATGGGGCCGTTCCTGGAGAAAAACCTGCAGCTGTTTACCCAGCTGCAGTCGCGCATGCAGGAGCAGGCCAAGACCATCTACGGTGACAACCCGATGGTGAACGCCAAGATGTGGGGAGACTTCCTCAACTTCCAGGGCCCGGCAATGCAGAACATGATGACCAGCTATCTGGACCAGAGCACCAATATGTTCCTCGACATGCAGAACCGCATGCAGGAACAGGCGCGCACCATGTTCAGCGGCTTCGGCTTCCCGGCCTACCCGCCTAGTCGCGACGACGACAAGAACCCGCCGAAGTAGTTTTTTTCCCGCGCGGTTTTTTCTATAATGTGCAGTTCACAGCCGGACGTTGTTGCAACGTCCGGCTTTCTGTATTGAATTTCTTCAAGGTTGTGTCCCATGTCGCACGTTGCACCAAAAGTAGGGTTTATCAGTCTGGGCTGTCCGAAGGCGGCCAGCGATTCCGAGCAGATCCTCACCCGCCTGCGTGCGGAGGGCTATGAAATTTCCGGTACTTACGATGGCGCCGATCTGGTAGTGGTCAACACCTGTGGCTTCATCGATGCTGCGGTGCAGGAGTCGCTGGATGCCATCGGCGAGGCGCTGACCGAAAACGGCAAGGTGATCGTCACCGGCTGTCTCGGCGCCAAGGGCGACGTGATCCGCGACAACCATCCGTCGGTACTGGCCGTCACCGGCCCGCACGCCACCGACGAGGTGATGGGGCACGTGCACAATCACCTGCCGAAGCCGCACGACCCGTTCGTCGACCTGGTGCCGGACATCGGTGTGCGCCTGACGCCGAAGCACTACGCCTACCTGAAAATTTCCGAAGGCTGCAACCATCGCTGCACCTTCTGCATCATCCCGTCGATGCGCGGCGACCTCGACAGCCGCCCGATCCAGAACGTGCTGGCGGAAGCCGAGAACCTGGCGAAGGCCGGCGTCAAGGAGCTGCTAATCATCTCGCAGGACACCTCGGCCTACGGTGTCGACGTCAAGTACAAGCTGGGCTTCCACAACGGCCGCCCGGTGAAGACGCGCATGACCGAGCTGTGCGAGGAGCTGGGCAAGCACGGCATCTGGGTGCGCCTGCACTATGTCTATCCGTACCCGCACGTCGATGAAGTGATTCCGCTGATGCGCGACGGCAAGATCCTGCCCTACCTGGACATTCCGTTCCAGCATGCCAGCCAGAAAATCCTGAAGCTGATGAAGCGGCCGGCCAACAGCGACAACGTGCTCGGCCGCATCAAGAAGTGGCGCGAGATCTGCCCGCAACTGGTGATCCGTTCCACCTTCATCGTCGGCTTCCCCGGCGAGACCGAAGAAGACTTCGAGGAGCTGCTGGCCTTCATCCGCGAGGCGCAGCTGGATCGTGTCGGCTGTTTCACCTACTCGCCGGTGGAGGGCGCGGCCGCCAACGAGCTGCCGGACCCGGTGCCGGACGCGGTGAAGGAAGAGCGCAAAGAGCGCTTCATGGCGGTGCAGGCCGAGATCAGTGCCGCAAGGTTGGCCGCACGCATCGGCCAGCGCCTGCAGGTGCTGGTCGACGAGATCGACGAGGACGGCACTGCGGTCTGCCGCAGCTACGCCGATGCGCCGGAGATCGACGGCCTGGTGTTCGTCGAGGACGCGACCGGCCTTGCGGTCGGTGATTTCGTCGAGGTCGAAATCGTCGATGCCAGCGAGCACGACCTGTGGGGCGAGCGCGTGTAAACGCTCCCCGCTGATGGCCAACGCGGCGCAAGGTGCAGACCTTGCGCCGTTTTTTATTCCTGCTCAGTTTTTTTGAACATGGGCTGCAGTTTTTTGTGCTTTTTTATCGAATGGCCGGTTTGTATAGTGTTTCCATCAACCCCAGACCAGGAGCCACCCCATGACCGACCCGCAATGGCAATCACGAACCGTCGAACAGCAAGTCAGCGGCATGCCGACTTCGGACGGTGCCGGCGTCAAGCTGACGCGCGTACTGACGCAAAACCTGCAGCGGCGGCTGGACCCGTTCCTGATGCTGGATGAATTCCGCTCCGACAATCCGGGCGACTACATCGCCGGTTTCCCGTCGCATCCGCACCGCGGCTTCGAGACGGTGACCTATATGCTGGCCGGGCGCATGCGCCACCGCGACAGCGGCAATAACGAAGGCCTGCTCGGGCCGGGCGGCGTGCAGTGGATGACCGCCGGCCGCGGCGTGATCCATTCCGAGATGCCGGAGCAGGAGGACGGGCTGATGCACGGCTTCCAGCTGTGGATCAACCTGCCGGCGGCGCGCAAGATGATCCCGGCCGCCTATCGCGACATCCCGGCGGCGGAGATTCCGCTGCTGCAGGAGGCGGACGGCGTCGCGGTGAAGGTGATCGCCGGCCAGTACCGCTCGCAGGCGGGGGCGATCCGGCAGCCGGATACCGAGCCTCTGTATCTTGACCTGCAGCTGCCGGCGGGCGGCTCGCGCGACATCGATATCGCAGCCGGCCACAATGCCTTTGTCTACGTCTACCACGGCAACGTCAGCATCGCCGGCGTCAACGTGCCGCAGCAGCGCATGGCGATTCTCGGCAACAACGGTGACGGCGTGCGCCTGCACAGCGACGACGGTGCCAGCGTGCTGGTGCTGTCCGGACAGCCGCTGCGCGAACCGATTGCACAGTACGGGCCGTTCGTGATGAACACGCGCGCCGAGCTGGAGCAGGCGTTTGCCGACTACCAGCAGGGTCGTTTGGCTTGATGCAGCACAAGGTTGGCCGCAGGCGTTGCGGCCAACCTTTTCTCCATTCGCAACCTTTTTTCTATTCAGATAGATGCGGAGTTTTTCCATGAGTGCCATCAGCCAGCGTATTGAACCGCGCCAGCAGGACATCGGCTTTGTCGTGCGGCGCCTGTTGCCGGTGCGCGGTATGCGCAGTGTCGGACCGTTCGTGTTTCTCGATCACATGGGGCCGGCGTATTTCGTCGCCGCCGGCACCGCTGGCGACGTGCGCCCGCATCCGCACATCGGTCTGGCCACCGTGACCTACCTCAGCCAGGGCGCGATGATGCACCGCGACAGCCTGGGCACGGTGCAGCGCATCGAGCCGGGCGCCATCAACCTGATGGTAGCCGGGCGCGGCATCGTCCATTCCGAGCGCATTCCGGCCGACATCCGGGCCGCCAACGTGGCGGTGGAGGGGCTGCAGATGTGGCTGGCGCTGCCGCAGGCGCAGGAGCGTTGCGCACCAGCGTTCTATCACTACCCGGCGGCCGTGTTGCCGCAGCATGACTTCGAACGCGGCAGCGTGCAGCTGCTGATCGGCAACGCCTTCGGCATGGTGTCGCCGGTGAAAACCTTTGCCCCGACACTGTATGCCGCCTGGCAGTTGCAGGGCGGTGGCGTGCTGTCGCTCCCGCAGGACGTGGCCGAGCGCGCGCTGTACCTGATCGAGGGTGAGGTGCAGGTCGACGGCGAAGTCATCCGCGCCGGCGAATTGGTGATATTGTCCGACAGTGCGCGCGAGTTGCGTGCCAGCGCCTGCGTGCAGGGCGTGCTCTTTGGCGGCGCAGCGCTGGATGGGCCGCGCTACCTGGACTGGAACTTCGTGGCCAGTGACAAGGCGCTGCTGGCGGCGGCGCGGGACGATTGGCAGGCCGGCCGCTTTGCCATGGTGCCCGGCGAGAGCGAGTTCATCCCGTTGCCGGTGTGAGCGGCGGGGCGGGCGACGCCGAACGACGGATCAGGCTTTTGTCATGAATTGGCGGGTTTTTGCGTGAAGGAATAACCCTGCTTGTGGTAAGATTATTTCCTATTAATCATTATCAAATGACGGTGTTCAGTATAAATAGTTACTGCACCGTCTAACGAATGTCTGGAGCTGATTGCGTGTCGTTTTCCCGGTCCGTCGAGTCTATCCTGTCACGCCAGGTACTGAGCTGCCTGCCCACCGCCACGGTGAGCGAGGCGGCTTTTGCCATGTGCCGTGAGCGCTGTGGCGCCATCATCGTGATGGAGGAGGGCGGGCAGCCGGTCGGGGTGTGGACCGAGAGCGACGCGGTCCGGCTGGACCTGCAGCAGCCGGGGGTGGCCGCGACGCCGGTGGCGGCGGTGATGTCGTCGCCGGTGCGCACCATTGCCGCCAATGCCACCATCCAGGAAGTCACCGCGCTGCTGCACAAGCAGCGCATGCGCCATCTGGTGGTGACCGAGCCGGGCGGCGACCGCGTGATGGGCGTGGTGTCGACCACCGACATCGTCATCAATCAGGAAGCCGAGTTTTTCCTGCGCCTGAAGCGACTGGATGCGATGGTGCATGTGCCGCTGGCCACCATCGCCGCCACCGCCGATATCGGTGCCGCCACCCGGCTGATGCGCGAGCACAAGGCCGAGGCGCTGGGCGTGACCTACGCCGACGGCAGCTGGGGCATCCTCACCCAGCGCGACATGCTGCAGCACCTGGCGCAGCCGCGCGGCGGTCTGACGGTAGCCGATCTTGCCAGCCATCCGCTGCGCACGGTGCCAGTGCACATGACCCTGCTGGCCGCGCGCAAGGTGCTGCTGGAGCACCAGCTGCGCCATCTCGGCGTCACCGACGGCAGCGGCCAGCTGCTGACCATCATCGGCATGTCCGACATCCTCGCCACCATCGAGCAGGAATTTCTCGCCGAGCTGCATCACGCGCTGCGCGAGCGCGACGAGGCGCTGCTGCGCTCGCGGCAGAGCCTGCTGATGGCGGACAAGGTGTTCGAGTCGACGATGGAAGGCATCGTCATCACCGACAGCAAGGGGCTGATCCAGTCGGTCAACCCGGCATTTTCCCGCATCACCGGCTACTCGCGCGACGAGGCGATCGGCCATACCCCGGCCTTGCTCAAGTCCGGGCGCCAGTCGGCGGATTTCTACGAGCACATGTGGCGGCAGCTGAAGAGCGACGGTTTCTGGCAGGGCGAGGTGATCAACCGCCGCAAGAACGGCCTGCTCTATACCGAACACCTGACCATCACCGCCATCGGCGACGATCAGGGCGTGACCCAGCACTACGTCGCCGTGTTCGCCGACATCACCCAGCGCAAGCAGGCGGAGGAACGGCTGCATTTCCTCGCCAACCACGATGCGCTGACCGGGCTGCCCAACCGCACCCTGTTTGCCGAAAAGCTGCAAGCGGCGGTGGAGCAGGCGCGCGAGCAGCAGCAGCGCTTTGCGCTGATGTTCATCGATCTCGACCGCTTCAAACTGATCAACGACACGCTGGGGCACCAGGCCGGCGACGAGCTGCTGGTGAAAATCTCGCAGCGGCTGCAGGAAGAGGCGCCGGGCAGCAGCACCGTGGCACGCCTGGCCGGTGACGAGTTCACCATCCTGCTGCCCAATAGCGGCAGCCTGACCACGCTGGCCAGCATGGCGCAGGATATTCTGGACAGCATTACCGGCGAGCTGGTGCTGGGCGGCAACAGCAAGGTGTTTGTCTCCGCCAGCCTCGGTATCGCGGTGTTTCCCGATGACGGTCGCACCGCCGACAGCCTGCTGGTCAATGCCGATGCCGCGATGTACCGCGCCAAGAACCGCGGCAAGAACACCTTCCAGTTCTACACCGCCGACATGAATGCCAGTGCCATGGCACGGCTGAAGCTGGAGTACAGCCTGCACCGCGCGCTGATCAAGGACGAATTCCAGGTCTGGTACCAGCCCAAGGTCGATCTCGCCAGCGGTGCGCTGGTGGGCATGGAGGCGCTGATCCGCTGGCAGCATCCGGAAATGGGCTTTGTGCCGCCGGTGGAATTCATCCCGGTGGCCGAGGAGTGCGCGCTGATCGTGCCGATCGGCGCCTGGGTGCTGCAGGAAGCCTGCCGCCAGACCAAGCTGTGGGCAGACCGTTGCGGCTTTGGCGGCCGGGTGGCGGTCAACCTGTCCGGGCGCCAGATCAAGTTCGGCAATATCGTGGAAACGGTGGCGCAGGTGCTGCAGCAGACCGGGCTGCCGCCGTCGCAGCTGGAGCTGGAGATCACCGAAAGCACGGCGATGGACAGCGACGGCGAGGTGATGAAGGCGCTGGAAGGGTTGCGCGCGATGGGCATCACGCTGGCGATCGACGATTTCGGTACCGGCTATTCCTCGCTGGCCTACCTCAAGCGCCTGCCGGTGCAGGTGCTGAAGATCGACCGCTCCTTCATCAAGGATCTGGATCGTGACAAGGACGATGCCGCCATTGCCTCGGCGGTGATTTCGCTGGGTCGCAGCCTGGGCTTGTCCATCGTGGCCGAGGGCGTGGAAAGGCCGGCCCACCGCGAGTTCCTGATCGGTCAGGGTTGCCATCAGGCACAGGGCTACCTGTTCGGCAAGCCGCAAACCGCCGCCGACTTCCTGCACCTGCTGTGCTAGCCGTCCCCCGCCGGGCCCGGACGCAAAAAAGCCGACGCGATGCGTCGGCTTTTTGCTGCAAGGTTGGCCGCAATGCTTGCGGCCAACCTTGGCGCGGGGTCAGCCGCCGATCTTGTCCTTGCCGCCCATGTACGGACGCAGTACCGCCGGGATGGTGACCGAACCGTCGGCGTTCTGGTAGTTCTCCAGTACCGCCACCAGCGTGCGGCCCACCGCCAGGCCGGAACCGTTGAGGGTGTGCACGTAGCGGTTCTTGCCGTCGGCGTCCTTGAAACGCGCCATCATGCGGCGCGCCTGGAAGTCGCCCATATTGGAGCAGGAGCTGATCTCTCGGTAGGTGTTCTGTGCCGGCAGCCACACTTCCAGGTCGTAGGTCTTGTGCGAGCCGAAGCCCATGTCGCCGCTGCACAGCGTCACCACGCGGTACGGCAGCTCCAGCGCCTGCAGGATCACCTCGGCGTGGCCGACCATTTCTTCCAGCGCGGCGAAGGAGTGTTCCGGATGCGCGATCTGCACCATCTCCACCTTGTCGAACTGGTGCTGGCGGATCAGGCCGCGGGTGTCACGGCCGTAGGCGCCGGCTTCGGAACGGAAGCACGGCGAGTGGGCGGTGAACTTCAGCGGCAGTTCGTCGTGCTTCAGCACCGACTCGCGCACCATATTGGTCATGGTGATTTCCGAGGTGGAAATCAGGTACTGCGGCTGGGCCGCCGCTTCGCCGCCACGCTCGACACGGAACATGTCCTCGGCGAATTTCGGCAGCTGGCCGGTGCCGTACAGCACGTCGCTGTTGACGATGTACGGGGTGTAGGTTTCGCTGTAGCCGTGCTTGTCGGTGTGGGTGTTCAGCATGAACTGCGCCAGCGCGCGGTGCAGCTGCGCGATCTGGCCGCGCAGCACGGTAAAGCGGGCGCCGGACAGCTTGGCGCCGGTCTCGAAATCGAGGCCCAGCGGGCTGCCGACATCGACGTGATCCTTGACTTCGAAGTCGAACGCGCGCGGCGTGCCCCAGCGGCGGGCTTCCACGTTGCCGCTTTCGTCGGCGCCGGCCGGCACCGATTCGTGCGGCAGGTTGGGGATGGTTAGCAGCCAGTTGTCGATGCGGTTCTGTACCGCGGCGAAGGCTTCTTCGGCGGCCTTCAGCTCGTCACCCAGCGACGCGACCTGCGCCATGATAGCGGACACGTCTTCGCCGTTCTTCTTGGCGATGCCGATCTGTTTCGAGCTGCTGTTGCGCTGCGATTGCAGTTCCTGCATCCGGGTTTGCAGGGACTTGCGCTCTGCCTCCAGCGTGTTGAAGGCGTCGGTTTCCAGGGTGTAGCCACGGCTGGCCAGACGGGCCGCCACTTCATCGATATTGCTGCGCAGCAGTTGAATATCCAGCATTGTTTTCAGTCCTGTATTTCTGTCTCGGGTAGGGTGTGGCCGGCAACACGGCACGCGCGGGTCTCGCTCGCGGCCGTGGTTGCGCCCGCCGGCACAAAGTTTCCCCGCAAGTTTACCGGCAGCAGGGGGCAGTTGTCCCGTTTTGCCGTGCCGGCGTCGCGTGGCTGGCGGTCGGAAAAGTGACCGCACTGCCGCTAAGAGCATGGGTTGCAGGGCCATTGCGCAGTGCTTATGCCGGAAAGATTAAAGTAACATGCAAACGTTATGTAATACTTGTAACGGATATTAATGATTGATTTTGAATGTCAGGGGAAAAACGTGTCCAGAGCTCATGTTATGGCCTTGTGCCTTGCGGCCGCGGTGGTGACCGGTTGTGCGCTGCCGAAAGCGAATCAGGGGGTGTCTGTCAGCCAGACCACGCGGGGGGTCGAAATCCGCTCTTCCGATTCCATCCTGTTCGACTCCGGCCAGTACGAAGTGAAGGCCTCGGCGCGGCCGTTCCTCGACCAGGTGGCCGGCCTGCTGACCTCGCGTACCAAGAGCAATGTCTTGATCGAGGGGCATACCGACAGTGTCGGTGGCCGCGACTTCAACCAGGACCTGTCCGAGCTGCGCGCCTTGTCGGTGATGAAGGCGCTGGTCGATCGTGGCGTGCCCAAGACGCGCATCAAGGCGCTGGGTTACGGCATGAGCCGGCCGCTGGCGAACAACGCGACCGAAGCCGGTCGCCAGATGAACCGCCGCACCGACATCATCATCCTCGGCGAGCGGCAGGAAAACCTGGGACAGGATCCGTTCAAGGGCATGATTGACAGCGTGGTCAGCTTCGGCAAGGGCCTGTTCAAGTAATTCAATGCCACGGCACTCGCCGGCGAGTGCCGTTTTCATTTTGCAAAGTAAGGAATGTTCATGGCTGATTGCCCCGCCTGCCACGCCGTCAATCGCGACAGTGCGCGTTTTTGTCTGAGTTGCGGTCACGCGCTGCAGGCTGTGCCGGCCGCGCCGCCAGCAGCGACGCCGGTCAGCGACAGTTGTACCTGCCCGGCCTGCGGCGAGGAAAACCGCGCCGGCCGCAAGTTCTGCAAACACTGCGGCAGTGCCATGTTGGCCGCAACCGATAGCACACAAGAGGTGCCACCCGCTGCGCCAGTTGCCGCCACCGTGCTCACCACTGAGGCGGCGGTTGCCGATGCGCCAGCCAGTGCCGCAACCGTAGCGGTCGCGACTGCCGTGCCGCTTGAACCTGTTGTCGTTGCAGTCCGCGGCGCGGCCGGATCGCGGACGGACGAGGAGGGCAGCCAGCCTGCGCTGACCAGTGCCGAACCGGCACCTCTTGCTACGGAGGCGGTCGTGCCGGAAGCGGCGCCGATGACCGCGCCGGCCGCGGCGCATGTGACCGTCGAAACCATCGCCAGCCGTGAGCCGCTGGCGCCGGTCGTTGTCACTGAGCCAGCACCGGACAGTGTCGCCGAGCCAGTGGTACCGGTCGTCAGCAACGAGCCGTCTTCGCTGGAAACGGAGGTAGTCGTTACCGAGGCCATCGCGCAGCGCGCGTCGGCGCCGGTGTTGGTCGCAACGGCTGCGCCCGAAGTACCGGTCACGCCACCGTCCATGGCGGTGGCCGCAGAAAGCATGGTTACCGTCGCGGTGGTAGCGAGTGCCAGCGAGCAGCCTGCGCCTGTAGGCGTTCCTGCCGCTGTGGCGGCTGCCGGTTCGGTGGGCGAGGGCATAGCGCAGCCTGCGCATACGCCATCCCCTGCGGCGGATGCCAGCGCGGTGGCGCTGCGGGTCGAAGCGGCGGTGGCCGGTGCGGCGCAGGTGTCCGCGGCAATCGACAGCGCAGTGGCAAGCTTGGCCGCCGGCGCGGTCACAACGGCGACCCCGGCCGATGCACCCGCCACGAACCTGCCAGAGACGCCCGAAGCGGAACCCAGAGTCTCATCGGCGCCGGCTGCGGCCACGTTTGCGCCGGCACCCGTCGCCGGCAATGGCAACAGCGCATTGCCGACTACATCAAGCGTCGTAGCGGAGGCGGCCAATCCCGCCAGTACCGTTGCGGCCAACGTTGCGACGGCCATGGCGCCGGTGGCACGACCGTGGCGGCACTGGGCGCTTGGCGCCCTGCTGCTGGGCATGGTGGCGGCCGCGGTGATGCTGAGCGGTGTGTTCAGCAGCGGCGCTCAGCCGGCGTCGACGGCGGCCGCGTCGGAGCCGGCCGCAATTGCCTTGCAGCCGGGCACCGGTCCGTTGCAGGAACAGACCAAGCTGCCGGCCGGCAGCAGCGCCGCAGCGGCGGTGGCGCCAGTGGTGACGCCGATTGTCGCGGCCCCGCCGGTACAGAGCCCGGCGTCAGAGCCGATCCCCGCGCCGGCGCCGGCGAACGATGAACTGGCGGTGCCCCAGCCGATGCCGGAGATCAAGCCGGCGACCAAGCCTGCTGCTGTGGCGCCGGTCGCCAAGACCGCACCGAAGAACGAGGCGAAAGCCAGTAGCCAGCATGATGAAATCCGGCGCAAGAAAGAAGAACTGAAACGACAACTGGGCCTGCAATAAGCCGCTCACTGCCATAACTGGAGAATGATCCTGATGAAAATGTCGCAGCAACTTAAAAATACCGGCTCGCTGCTGGATGCTACCGAGGCGCTGGGCAACTGGCGGGCACTGGCGCTGTTTGCGGCCAGCCTGTTGGGGGCGGCGCTGGTGTTTGGCGTGCTGGCCATGACCCAAAGCGGTTTCGGCCTGTTCCTGGGGGCGCTGCTGTCGTGGCTGGTGGCGTTTTATGGTGTCAACGCGGTCGGCATCATGCTGATGGATGCCAGCCGCAGCGGACAGTCGCGCCAGATAGCGGCGGCGGTGATGGCGTCGCTGTTCAGCAGCCACCGCCTGCTGCTGGTCGGGCTGGTGGCGCTGGGTGGCATGCTGTTGCTGCTCTTGCTGGTCGCCATCGTGCTGCTGCTGTGCAAGATTCCGCTGCTGGGGCCGCTGCTGTTTACCTTTGCGCTGCCGCTGACCGCCTTGCTGCTGGGCTTTGCCTTTTTTGCGTTGGCCTACGTGTTTTACCCGCTGGCGGCGTCGGCGGTGTGGAGCGGCGCCTCGGTGCGTGAAACGTTGGTCAATCTGCTGGCGATCGCGCGCCAGCGTCTGGTGTCGGTGGTGGTGAAAGAGCTGGTGCTGGCGCTGGTGGTGCTGGTGTCGGCTGGCATCATCGGCGGTATCGTGTTTTCCGGGCTGGGCATGGTGATGAGCATGTCGGCCGGCATTCTGGGCGGCATCGGTGGCCTCGGCATGCAGTCGATGGCGATGATGGTGATGGGCGGCATGGGGGAGGGCGGTGGCTATGTCATCGCCGGCGGACTGGGCTCGTCGCTGCTGCTGGCGGCGGCGATGATTGTTCCGGGGCTGATCGCGCTGCAGGGCTGCTGCCAGATCTACCTGTCGTCGATTGACGGACTGGATGTCAGCGCCACCGAGCAGGAACTGGCGCGTCGCCAGCAACAGCTGGAGCAGAAGACGCAGCAGATCAAGCAGAAGATCGAGGAGCAAAAACAGCAGCTGGCGACACCGGCACCGGTTGCCGCCGCCAACACTGCCATGGCGCTGCCGCATTGCCCGCACTGCAAGGCGCTGTTGGAAGACACCGACGACCGCTTCTGCGGCGAGTGCGGCAAACCGGTAAAGGATGACTGATGAGCCGCTTTTGCACCCAGTGCGGCACGGTCAACGAAGCCGACGCCCGTTTTTGCGACGCCTGCGGCAAGCCGCTGAAGCCAAGAGCGCCAGCGCCGGAGGCGAAGCCGTCCGCGAGCACGGCGTTGGCGCCTGACACGCCGCTAATGCCGGCCCGCCGCCTGCCGTGGCCATGGCTGGGTGGCGGCATCGCGTTGTTGCTGCTGCTGGCCGCGGCGGCCTGGTACTGGTTGCAGCCACAAGAACCGTCCAAGGAAGTGTTCATGGCGGCGATCAACCAGCATCTGGCCCAGCACGATGCCGATTACCGGCGCAAGGTGTGTCTGCGCAATCTGCCTTATGGCAAGCAGTCGCTGGTGACCAGTCCGTTCGACCAGGCGAGCAACGCCTGGCTCGGCGAACTGGTCAAGGCCGGCCTGTATGCCGCGCCGCAAAAGATCAGCAACGGCTTTTTCGGCGAGCAGCTGGAATACCAGCAGACCGATCTCGCGCGGACAGCAGTGGTGGACGGCCGCCTGTGTGTCGGCAGCGGCATCGAGGCGGTGGCGGTGACGCAGTGGTCGCCGCCACAGGCGATGGGCGAGCTGCTGGTGTCGCAGGTGCGCTACGACTTCCAGCCGCGTCAGCCGGTGGCGTGGCTGACGCCGGCCATCCGCCGCGAGCTGTTTGGCGAGGCGGGCAAGGGCGAGGCGCGCATCATGCTGCTGCGCAAGGATGGCCGCTGGCAGGTGGCCGACGATGGCGAGCGTCAGGCGCTGGAGGCGGCGGTCTTCATGCAGGCACTGGCCAAGGAAGGCATTGAGCGGGCCGGCGAGCAGGCCAGTACCGGCCTGAAGGCGTGGCTGGGCCGCCTGTTCGGCCCGGCGGAGCCGTCGGCGGACGACATCTGGCTGGCCTTGCTGGATTACTCGCCGTTGCTGGCCAGCCAGCAGCAAGGCTACGCCAAGCAGGACTGCACCGCGCTGGCGCAGCAGCCGGACACCTTCAGCTGCCGCATTCGTGTCGGCGGCGGCAGCGAGCGGGTGTTGCTGTCGAAGAACGGTGACGGGGTCTGGCAGCTGC